>CAYOHY010000056.1:0-10829 GCA_964403885.1 uncultured Eubacteriales bacterium | reverse complement strand
CAAGACCCCTCATTCGAATCCCCCCGGTCCGGAATGGATCGCTCAGGGCCTTGAAACTCCCCTTGCCATCCCTATTCGGGGGGCCGAAGGTGATTCCTTGAATGTTCTGAACCACATCGACTCATCGCACGACCACGTGGCCGGCGAAAACTACCCGACACGAGCAACCTCACGAGCTTGATGGCGCTTGCATCAGGTCAGCCCGCGCACGCGCCGCGGGCCTCGTTGCTGGACGACATCCCAGCAGCCAGATTGCTCCCTACCCCAGCGCCGAGACGACCCACAGCCCCAGCGCGAGCAGCACCATCGCGACAGTCGCGGTCATCATCACCAGCCGAGCAGCCCTCTCGGGGTCCGCAGCGGCCGGCGCATCCAGCCCCTCGCCGATGACCGCGCGCTCTGACACCCGGTCGGCGTAGGCGGTGGGCCCACCCAGCTGGACGCCCAGCGCGCCGGCGAAAGCCGCCTCGCCGTGGGCGGAGTTGGGGCTCGCGTGCTTGAGCCGGTCGCGTACCCCCACCCGCCACGCCCCGGCCGCGTCGAACCCGGCGAGCAGCGCCGCGAACGGGATCAGCACCAGCGACAGCCTCGCAGGAACCCACGCGAGCACGTCGTCGAAGCGGGCCGCCGCGGTGCCAAAGCGCTCGTAGCGCGGCGTGCGGTAGCCCACCATCGAGTCGAGCGTGCTCGCGGCCTTGTGCATCCACGCGCCCGCCGGACCCAACAGCGCGGCCCACACGAGCGGCGCGATCACGCCGTCCACCACGTTCTCGCCCAGCGACTCCACAGCCGCGCGGGCCACACCGGACTCGTCAAGCACATCGGTGCGGCGCGCGACCACACGCGCCACCTGGAGCCGAGCCGCGTCGAGGTCCCCTGCCACGAGCGCCGATGAGACCGCACGCCCCTCGACCGCGAGCGACCACGCCGCCAGCGTGAACCACACGAGCAGCGCGTCGACGCCCACACCCACGAACGGGCTCACGCGGTACGCGCCCACCGACAGCGCCAGCGCCACGCCCGACGCCAGAAGCACCGTGACCACGGTGAGCATCACGCCGCCCGCTCGGCCATCGAGCCAGCTCACACGGCGCAACGCCTGCTCGAGCCCGGCGATCAACGACCCCAGCCACGCCACCGGATGCCAGCGCGTGGGTGGATCACCCAGCGCGACATCGAGCAGCAGAACCACCATCAGCATCATCGCGCGCGCCTCAAGCGCAGCTGCCGAGAAGAGCGTGTCGCGCACCGCCGACCAGATCACCCGAGCACCTCGGAGAGTGCCGTGAGCACCGCGCCGTTCTCGGCGGCCGATCGGATGCCGATGCGGATCCAGCGCGCGTCGAGTCCCGGGAAGGTGGATGCGTCCCGCACGGCGACACCGTGGGCGAGCAGCGCGGACCTGACCTCAGGTGCCGTGAGCGGCTCCGGTAGCCGCGCGAGCACCCACGGGGCGACGCCGTTGGTGACGCGCATCCCCAGCCCGGCGACCGCAGAGGCGACGCGAGCACGCTCGGCGGCGAGCTGGGCGCGAGAGCGCTTGAGGTAGTCGCCGTCGGACGCGAGCGCCACGGCGGCCTGCGCCGCGATCCCGTTCACGCTCCACGGGTCGCGCAGCTCCGAGATGCGGGTGACGAGCGCCTCATCGGCCACGAGATAGCCCAGACGCAGGCCCGGGACACAGAAGGTCTTGGTGAGCGAGGCCACCATGCTCACGCGCGCGCCCACATGGGGCACGAGCGAGTGCGCGAGGGCGGTCTCGGGTTGCTCGGCGAGGGCGAGGAACGACTCGTCGGTGAGCACGTGGGCGCCTGTGCGGGCGAGCGCCAGGAGCGGCTCGACCGGCGTGAGGTGTCCGCTGGGGTTGTTGGGTTGGCCCACCACCACCAGGTCGCCGTCGCCCACAGGCTCGCCGTCCACGCCCGAGGCAAGACACTCGTCCAGGGGCGTGACCCACTCGGCGTTGTCGAGCCTGAGCGGCACGTGGGTGACTGCGATATCGGCGGCACGAGCCGCGGCGGCGTACTCGGAGTAGCACGGATCGAACACGATGACACGCCGAGGAGCGATCGCGCGCACCGCCAGCGAGATGAGCTCGCTCGCCCCGTTGCCCACGAGCACGCGCTCGAACGGCGCCTCGAGGCGATCCGCCCAGGCCTCGCGGGCCGACGCGGCGTCGATCTGCGGATAGCGGCTCGCGAGCATGCGCGCCTGCGCGAAGACCGCGTCGAGCGACTCCGGCGGTCCCAACGGGTTCACGTTCACGCTCGCATCAATGCGCGCTTCAGGCGCACCGCCGTGGTCGCGCTTCATCGCTCCCCCTGCCCCGAGTCGAGCGGCAGCCCCACGATGCGCGCGACCGCCTCGAGATCAAGGTGCGCCTCGAGCATGTCCGCGAGACGGTCGACCGGGTCCTCGTGTTCGCCGGGCTCACCGGGCTCGAGGCCCTTGGCGGCGCGCAGTGCGTCGACCCACGTGCGGCGCAGCGCCGCGTCGTCGAACAGGCCGTGCAGGTAGGTGCCCCACACGGGCAGCTCGCGCGAGACGGCGCCGTCGTCAGCGTGTGCGGGCGCGCCCTGCTCGGCGATGCGCGCGAACGGGATCGCCGAGGGGCCCAACGTGGTCCGGCCCATGTGGATCTCGTAGCCGCTCACGGCCGACCCCTGCGCGCCCAGTGCCGCCCCGGTGAGGGTGCCGCTCGCGCGCACGGTCCGTTTGTTGGGCTCGAAGACCGTGGTGGTGTCCAGCAGGCCGAGCCCCTCGGTCACCGAACCCGGCTCGCCCTCGACCCCCAGCGGGTCCTCGATGCGCCCGCCCAGCATCTGATAGCCACCGCAGATGCCAACCACGGGCGTGCCCTCAGCCGCCTCCGAGACGATCGCGTCGGCCAGCCCGTTTGCGCGCAGCCACGCCAGGTCGCTCATAGTCGACTTCGAGCCAGGGACGATGACGGCGTCAGCGCTCGCGAGGTCGGCCGGGGTGCGCGCCCAGCGGACCGAGACGTCGTTCTCGGCGGCCAATGCAGCGACATCGGTGTAGTTGGAGATGTAAGGCAGGCGGACCACGGCGACGGTGATGGGAGCACCGGGCTTCTGGGCGATCGTCTCGATGCCCAGCGAGTCCTCCTCGTCGCCGCGCCAGTCCGTGAGGTAGGGCAGCACGCCCAGGACCGGCACGCCGTAGCGCTGCTCGAGCATCTCGATGCCGGAGTCGAGCAGGGAGGCGTCGCCGCGGAAGCGGTTGATGACGAAGCCCGCCACGAGCGCGCGCTCCTCGGGCGTGAGCAGCTCCATCGTGCCCACGAGCGACGCGAACACGCCGCCGCGGTCGATGTCGGCGACGATGAGCACCGGCGCGTGCGCGTGCAGCGCGACCGCCATGTTGGCGATGTCTCGGTGGCGGATGTTGATCTCGGCGGGGCTGCCGGCGCCCTCGATCACCACGAGCTGTGTGCGGTCGCGCAGTCGCGCGAGCGCGGCGGTGACCTCCGGCCACACCTGCGGCTGGTAGGCGTGGTACTCGCGCACCTGCATGACGCCCACCGGGGCACCCATGACGATGACCTGGCTGCCCGTGGGAGAGCACGGCTTGAGCAGCACGGGGTTCATATCCGCGTGCGGCTCAACCCCGGCAGCGTGCGCCTGGAACGCCTGGGCGCGGCCGATCTCGGCCCCTTCCGGGGTGACCGCGGAGTTGAGCGCCATGTTCTGGCTCTTGAACGGCGCCACCTCGTAGCCGCGGCGCGCGAACACGCGTGCGAGCCCGGCCACGAGCACCGACTTACCCGCGTTCGACGTGGTGCCCTGCACCATGATCACGCGGGCCTGCTGGGCCGATTCCGGCATCAGAACTCCACTCCCTTGCGCGCCGCGACACCACGTTCAAACGGGTGTTTGAATGGCTCCATCGACGTCACGTAGTCCGCGATCTCGAGCAGCTCATCGGGAGCGCCCCGGCCCGTGAGGACCACCTCGACCCCCGGCGCCCGTCCGCACACCGCCGAGACGAGCCCATCCACATCCACCAACCCTTTGCGCGCCGCCACGCAGGCCTCGTCGAGCACGACGAGATCGTAGGCGCCCGCAAGGGCGTCCGCCGCCGCCTGCAACGCAGCGTCTGCGGCCACGCGGTCTTCCGAGGTCACGGTGCCCCGCATGAGCCCGCTCGAGCGCACCCCCGGGCGCGTGACCGCCACGCCCAGCTTGCGCAACGACGACAGCTCGCTCGACTCGGGCCCGCCCTTCACGAACTGCACGAACGCGACGCGCAGTCCCGCACCCGCAGCGCGCACCGCGAGACCCACGGATGCAGTGGTCTTGCCTTTGCCCGTCCCGGTGTAGACGTGCACGAGACCGGTGGACGCCGCCGAGGCAGGGCTCACGGGCTCGTTGGCCGGCGTCGCGCCGGGACTCTGATCCGGCGAGCCGCCCACCTCGCGGACACGGCACACAACTTCGTCGACGCTTCGCGCGGGATCCACCGACGCATCGGCCGGGCGCGCGACCACGACCGCCGTGGCACCCGCGAGCCTCGCGGCCTCGAGCTTCTCGGGAACGCCGCCCGCCGCGCCGCTGTCCTTGGTGACGAGCACGGTGGCGCCCAGGTGACGAAGCAACGCCGCATCGAGCAGCGCCGAGGTGGGACCTTGCATGCCGATGATGTCCGCGGGCGACAGACCTGCCGTCTCGCAGGCCGCCAGCGATTCGGCCACAGGGAGCACACGCGCCACGCAGCGCACGCCCGCTTCACGGCACGCGGCGGCGTAGGTCGCCACACTGCGCGACCCCACGGTGAGCAGCACCACGCCGCCAGGCCCGGCCGCCTCGACCGCCGCCTGAGCCGCGCTCTGCGCCGACTCGCACAGCACCGCGCCCGTGACCGCACCGGCGCCCTCGCGCTCGAAGCGCACGTAGTCGATACCCGCACGCTGCGCCGCCGCGCGGGCGCTCTCGCTCGCCTCGCGCGCGAACGGGTGCGACGCATCCACGAGCGCGATACAGCCCCGCGCGAGATCCGCCATGCCGTCCGCGTCGAGCGCGCCGGAGCGCGCCGTGGCACCGTCGGCCGCGGCGAGCTCCTCGCCGTAGCCGGTGGCGGTGCTCACGAGCACCTCGAACCCGGCCGCGCCCAGACAGCGCGCTATCTCGCGCGCGTCGCTCGTGCCGCCGATCAGCAGCACCCGGTCGCTCACGTCGATGTGGGCGCCCACGCTCACACGCGATACCCCCTTGGCGTGACCATGCGGCCACCCACGACGCGCGTGAGCGAGTTGCCCACGATGAGGATGGTGAACATGTCGACGCTCTCCGGGTCGAGCTCGCCGAGCGTGGTGATGCGGGCGGTCTCGCCCTCTCGTCCGGCATCGCGCACGACACCCACGACCGTCTGGGCCCCGCGCGCGCCGGTCAGTACCTCGAGCGCGAGATCGAGCGGTTCGGTGCGCGTGTTTGAGCGCGGGTTGTACAGCGCCACCACGAGATCGGCATCGGCGATTGCGCGCAGACGGCGCTCGATGACAGGCAGCGGCGTGAGCAGGTCGGACAGCGACACACACGCGAAGTCGTTGGTGAGCGGCGAGCCCAAGACGGCGCCGGCCGTGAGCGCTGCGGTTATCCCCGGTACCACCTCCACATCGACACTCGCATCCTCGCCGAGCACCTCGAGCACGAGCCCGGCCATGCCGTACACACCGGCGTCCCCACTGCTGACCACGGCGACGGCACGACCTTCGCGGGCCGCCTCGACCGCAGCGCGAGCGCGCTCGACCTCGGCGCGCATGCCCGACGCCAGCACCTCGGCGTGGCCGAGATGCTCGCTGACGAGCTCCAGATACGGGCGGTAGCCCACGACGACCTCGGCGCGCTCGAGCGCGTCGGCCGCAGCGGGCGTCAGGTGCGCGGCTCCGCCGGGACCGATGCCGACGACCAACAGTCGTCCTCGGCGATCGCCACCGTCACCCCGTCCTTCGCTGTCTGTGCTAGCAACATCGCATGCGGGTCTGACATCAAGGCCGCTGGAACACATACCGCTGCAACTCCCGTCACTTCCTCGGCGAATGTGGGTTCACGCAGTGCGTCTTGCAGCGCGCGGATGCGCGGGCGGGGCACGACGCGAAGCACCACGCCAAGCTCGTCGGCGGCCGCGCGGATGCCCGGCTCGCCTGCTTTCATGTCGATGGTCGCGAGCGCGCGCACGTCGGCGCGCGAACGGCCACTGGTCTCGAGGACCTCATCGATCGCGGCGAGCACCTGCTCGCAGCTGACCCCCTTGCGGCTGCCCACGCCCAGCACCACGTCGCGCTTGGCCTCGGTGCCGGTGGTGACCACGGGGACGGCGCCGGTGAGCTGGGCGATGTCCTCGGCCAGGGCGTTTGCGCCACCCTCGTGGCCGGAGAGCAGGGATATCGAGAAGCGTCCGGCGTCGTCGATCACCACGATGGCGGGGTCGTCGTACTTGCTCGCCACCCACGGCGCGATCGAGCGCACCGCGATGCCCGACGCCATCACGAACACGAGCGCCGAGTGCGTGGCCCACAGCGTGCCGGCGAACTCCACGAGCGAGCCCTCGTAGACGCGCGCGTCTGCGTGCAGCCCCTCGCGCGACACCCACAGCTGCGCGTCGGGCAGCAGCGAGCACAGGCGCGCGGCCAGATGCGCGCCCTCCTCGGACACCGCGATCAGCGCGATGGGGCCGGTGCGCTCGAACCTCACGGCTGCGCCGCCTCGGCGTCGTCGGCCCCGCGGTAGCCGTGAGCGAAGGCGGGGTCGTAGAGGTGGCTGCGCTTGCCCTGGGCGCCCGCGAGCGCCGGGCCCACGAGGATCATCGCCGTGCGGTCGATGCCCTCCTCGGACAGCGCGGCGTCGAGCGTGCCCACGGTGCAGCGCACCACGCGCTGCTCGGGCCACGATGCGCGCTGGACGATGGCCGCGGGCGTATCGGCCGGATAGTGGGCGCCCAGATCAGAGGCCACCTGCCCACCCAGGCCCGCCGAGAGAAACACCGCCATCGTCGCGCGGTGGCTGGCGAGCGAAGCGAGGTCCTGGCCCTCCGGGACCGGGGTGCGACCGGCCGCTCGGCAGATGATGACGGTCTGCGAGACGCCGGGAACGGTGAGCTCGGTGGGCAGCGCGGCCGCCGAGGCGAACAGCGAGCTCACGCCCGGTATCACGCGGTACGGCACGCCCTGCTCGGCGAGGCGCTCCCACTGCTCGGCGGTGGCGCCAAAGAGCGCGGGGTCACCGGTGTGCAGACGCACGACGCGCTTGTCGGCGCGCCATCCGCCCTCCATCACGGCGACCTGCTCCTCGAGCGACAGACCCGCGCTGTCGACGATCTCGCATCCCTCACGCGTCCACTGCAGCACCGCCTCGGGCACGAGCGAGCCCGCCCACAGCACCACATCGGCTGACTCGAGCGCGCGCATGCCGCGCACGGTGATCAGCTCCGGGTCGCCCGGGCCGGCGCCAACGAACAAGACGGGATTCTCCGAGACGGTCATCGGTTCTCCTTGTGCACGATCGCGGTGGTGAAGTAGTCGGTGGGACCTTCGAGCAGCTGCGACGCATCGGTGGCGACCTGCTCGCCGTCCATGCCCAGGCGGCGCACGGCGGCGACGCGCGCACCGGTGGCCTGTGCGGCGTCGAGAAGCGTCTCGAGGCGTCGGCCCACCTTGAGCGCGACCACGTTGGGGGCCACGTCGAGCAGCGCGCCCAGGTCGGCGGGCAGCGTGGCCGGCCACACGAGCAGCGGGTCGCTCCCCTCCGCCAGCGGCTCGCCCAGACGCGCGGCCGCCGCCGAGAACGACGTGATGCCCGGCACGGTCTCTACGGGTAGCGAAGCGTGATGCGCGGCGAGCTCGCGCAGGACGTAGCCCCACGTGGAGTACGTCATCGCGTCGCCCAGCGTGACCATGACGGCGACCCCGCCGGCGCGTGCGGCCGCGGCGAGCGCATCGGCGGCGTCGCGTGCTGCGGCACCCCGCTCACCGGCGTCGTCGGACATGGGAAACACCGCCTCGATGACCTCACACTCCGGCGCGAGGTACCCGGCAACGATCGCGAGCGCCACACTGTCGTGCTCGGCGGTCGCGCGCGGGGCGATCACGAGCGTGGCAGCGCGCAGCACCTCGGCGGCGCGCACCGTGAGCAGCCCGGGATCACCGGGACCCGCGCCAACTCCGTAGACGCCGGAAGCGACGCTCATCGCGCGCCCTCCTCGGCGAGTCGGGCGGCCAGCACGAACACCGGGTTGAGCGGCACGAAGCGGATGTCTTTGCCAAGCGGCTCGGCGCGCGAGACGCTTACCTGCGCGCACTCGGCGTCGAGCCACGGGTCCGCCGAGAGCGCGTCGAGCGCTGCGGTGGCAGCGCCCAGGCCCACGACGTTGACCACCACGTGGCCGCCGGGCGCGAGCAGCCCGGCCGCGGCATCGAGCACGGGCGCGAGCTTGCCGCCGTGACCGCCCACGAGCACCGCGTCGAACGGACCGGTGACTTGCGCGAGCACCTCGGGGGCGTCACCGGCGACGATCTCGACGTTGCCGGGAGCGAGCGCAGCCACATTCGCGCGCAGCAGGGCGAGCGCCTCGTCGTCGCGCTCGACCGCCACCACGGTGCCGCCCGCGCACGCGCGCGCGAACTCGACGGTGAGCCCGCCGGTACCGGCGCCGATGTCGAGCACGCGCGCCTCGTGGCCTACGCGCGCATACGCGAGCGTGACCGCGCGCACCTCGCGCTTGGTCATGGGCACGCTGCCGCGCTCGTACTGCTCGTCCGGAACACCCGGCGCGAACCTCTCAGCCATGCTTCGTCTCCTCGGGTCGAGATCCGGAGCGGCCGCCACGACGACGACCGCTCCGGCAGATGTGAACTACTCGGGACCGGCGATGCCCGCCTCGGCGAACGTGAGCATGCCGGAGATCATGCGGACCGACGCATCGATGATGCCCATCGTGAGCGCGGCACCGGTGCCCTCGCCCAGACGCATGTCGAGCTCGAGGACCGGAGCCATCTCGAGCGCGGCGAGCTGCACCGCATGCGCAGGCTCTGCCGAGCGGTGCGACGGGAAGACGTACTCGGCGGCGGTGGGGCAGATGCGCACGGCCGCAAGGGCCGCCGAACCGGCGATGACGCCGTCGCTGACCACGCACACGCCGGCCTCGGCCGCACCCAGCACCACGCCGGCCATGGCCGCGATCTCGAGCCCGCCCACAGCGGCGAGCACGCCCAGCGGATCGAGGTCGGCCACGCCGTTGACCTCGAGCGCGGTCTTGATGACGGCGACCTTGCGCGCGAGGATCTCATCGGTGGCGCCGGCGCCCGGGCCCACGATGTCTTCGACGCTCGCACCCGCGAACGCGGTGGTCAGCGCCGAGGCCGCGGTGGTGTTGCCAATGCCCATCTCGCCGATGCCCAGCAGGGTGTAGCCCTCGCCGATGGCCTTGCGAGCCGCCTCGACGCCCACCATGATCGCCTGCGAGCACTCCTCGCGGGTCATCGCCGGGCCCTTGGCCATGTTGGCTGTGCCCATCGCGACCTTCACGTGCTCCACGCCGCCAAAGTCCGAGATGTCCTTGGCCACGCCCACGTCGTGCACGCGCACATCGGCACCCACGCTCGCGGCGAGCTGGTTGATGGCAGCGCCCTTGGCGGCGAAGTTCGCCACCATCTGCCACGTCACGTCTTGCGGGAACAGCGCGATGCCCTCGGCCACCACGCCGTGGTCACCGGCCATGAGCAGGATGATCTTCTTGGCGACCGTGGGGTGGTCGGTGTTCTGCACGCGCGCGACCCGGGCTGCGATCTCCTCGAGACGGCCCAGCGAGCGCGGGGGCTTGGTGAGGTTGTCGAGGCGCTCCCAGGCGCGCTCCTCGGCGGCCGGATCGGTCGCGGCGATGGCGGAGATGACCTCGTTGACGGCTGACTCGTGACTCAAGACGTTCCCCTCTCTAGTGCTTGCGTACGTATAGGACCGAGAGTGCATCGAACTCACCGGCCGCGATGTCTGCGGCAGGCCCGGTGGTGATGCGCTCCTCGGGATAACCCACTCGCTCGAGCACGGTGACCTCGAAGTCACCCAGCTCGTTCAACGCCGAGGCGAACGCCTCAGGCGGGGTGGTCCGGTCGACCAGCACCAGCGTGCGCTCGTTGCCGGCACAGGTCGCCAGCGCATCGGCGGGCTCGCGGCCGTGTGCGCTCGCGATCGCGGTGCCCTCCCAGCTCTCACCCAGCAAAGCCAGCGCAAGCTGCGCCGAGGAGATCCCGGGCACCACGCGAAGCGCGACATCGGGCAGCTCACGGCGCACTGCGGCCAGGATGCCGAAGAACGCCGGGTCGCCGCTCGCGAGTACCGCCACGCGCCGACCGCTCGCGTGCGCCTGAGCGGCTCGGGTGAGCGGCGCGACCACGTCGGAGCCGATCACCACGCGCTCGGCGCCATCGGGCGCGAACGCGTCGAGCAGCCGTGCTCCGCCCACCACCACCTCGGCGGCGCGGATGGCCTGCCATGCGGCCGGGACCATGAGGTCCTCGGCACCCGGGCCGGTGCCCACCACGGTGAGCGCGGGGGGCTCGGGCGCGGTTGCGCGGGCCGCGCTGCGGTCAGCGGCGACCCGCGCCACGCCGGCTCCCGACGTGGCGCCCAGCGGCTGCCCGCCGTAGCCCAGCAACACGACCTCGACGGGCACGCCCGCGCGCTGGCTCGCGCGCAGGGCGGCACGGGCCGCGATCGCACCCCACACACCGGACAGGCCGGCCGCGTCGAGCTCGGCGACGGCCGCCTGCACCGTGGGAAGCGCGAGCAGCCGCGCCACCAGCGGGCCGGGCGCGCCCT
>CAYOHY010000055.1:0-10931 GCA_964403885.1 uncultured Eubacteriales bacterium | reverse complement strand
CGCAGGACGTTTACACCGTCAAGGTCGGGGGTTCAAATCCCTCATCGCCCACCACACACAAACGCCCCCTCCGCCGACAGGCCGAGGGGGCGTGTTCGTCTCCCACACTCACGGCCCCGCAAAGAACCGCTCCAGCGCCGTGGCCACCAGATCCGGGCGACCCCCGTTGCCGGGCGCGGTGTGGCCCGCCCCGGGGATCTCGAGCCTGCGCGCCCGGGGCAATCCCGCCTCCATCGCATCCAGGATCGTGCCCAGCCAGCGCACGCTCTTGTCGCCGCCCAGGAGCAGCACTTCGGGTCCAACCCCGCCCAAGCGATCCGCGACGCCATCCATCTCTCCCACGAGCCGCGCGTCGTAGTGCATCGTGGGCGTGAGCACCATCCGCTGCTCGAGCGCGACCGGACCGCGCGGTCCGTGCACGTGCTCGCGCCGGAGTGCACGTCGCAGCAGCGGCACCAGCAGCGCGCGCGGTGTGCGCTTGATGAACGCGGGCTCGCCCACGCCCTTGAGTACCGTGACGAACGCGGCCACCACGTCACCTTGGGCGATCTCGCGGTCGAACCGTGGTGCCCAGCCCGCCGGTTCGGTGCCCTCAACGGGTAGCGGCGGCTCGTAGAGCGCGACCCGCTCGATGCCCGGAAGGCTCAGTGCGGCGTCGAGCGCGATGAGCGCGCCGGAGCTCAGCCCAAACAGCCGAGTGGCACCGGTCGCAGCGAGCACGGCGACCAAGTCCTCGCGCTCGCGCGCCATCCCATAGCGCGGTCCAAAGTCCCCGCTCGCTCCTCGGCCACGCCGGTCCGGGATGACCACGGTGAACCTGTTCGCGAGCGCTTGGCCCAGTTCCGTGAAGTCGTCCGACGACTGCATCCCGCCGTGAAGCAGCACGACCGCGGGCCCGCGCCCCATCAGCTTGTAGCCGATGGTGGTCCCATCCGCCGATACCACCGTGCAACAGGGTGCGTACGTTTCCGCTTGAGCCATCGTGCGCCCGCCTCTGTGAGCGGCGGCCGCACGTCATGCGGCCGCGTCGTCCTTTCGCCCACCATCGACGCCCTGCGCGGGCGAGTCATCGCTCGTGCCCGCGAGCGGCACGCCCCAAAGCGCTCAGAGGCGCATCACGGACGCTGAGCGGCTCAGGGCTTTCAACCTGTTTCATATACGACCACATCACTAAGGATTGGCACCGCGCTCGCTCGAATCGGGTATCCACTCCTGACGAAAGGGAGCCCCCATGAACACCCGACGCCCCGCGTCTGCCGTCTACACCGCTCGCCCCACGCTCGAAGGCGCCGGGGTCCACCTGCGCCGCGTGTTCGGCTTTGGCGACGAGCAGCGCTTCGATCCGTTCCTGATGCTCGACGACTTCCGCAGCGACACGCCCTCGGAGTTCCTCGCGGGTTTCCCGTGGCACCCACACCGAGGCATCGAGACCGTCACCTACGTGATCAAGGGCGACGTCGAGCACAGCGACTCGTTGGGCAACTCGGGTGTTATCGGAAGCGGGGACGTGCAGTGGATGACCGCGGGCAGCGGCATCATCCACCAGGAGATGCCCAAGGGTGATCCCGGGGGCCACATGTGGGGATTCCAGCTGTGGGCGAACCTCCCGGCGGCGCAGAAGATGCGCGACCCCGCCTACCGAGGGCTCACCGATTGCGACATTCCCGGCTTCACCACCGCCGAGGGTGCGACCGTGCGCGTCATCGCGGGCGAGGTCGAAGGTGTCCGCGGACCGGTCGAGGGCATCGTGATCGACCCCGAGTACCTCGATGTGAGCATCCCCGCGGGCTGTGAGTTCACGCACCCTGTCGCGCCGGGCCACACGGCGTTCGCCTACTGCATCGACGGCGCCGGCGAGTTCGCGCCGGAGGCTCCGCTCAGAAATCGCGAGCTCGTGCTCTACGGAGAGGGCGACCACATTCGCGTGCACACGGCCCAGTCGTCCGTGCGGTTCCTGCTGCTCTCAGGCAAGCCGCTCAACGAGCCCATCGCATGGCGCGGCCCCATCGTCATGAACACCCCTGAGGAGCTGCGCACCGCATTTCGCGAGTTCCATGAGGGCACGTTCGTGAAGTCCCACGACATCGCCCGGATCGTGCGCTAGGTCGGCCGCCCTAGCGGCCTCGGCGCCCCCAGCGCGAGATCGCCCAGTTGAGCGCGATGGTGAGGATCACCGACAGCGCGATGGACTTCGCGATCCACATCGCCTCAGTCCTCGCTCGCGGGCTTGCGGCGCGCAGCTTTGATGCCCGCGCGCTGCGACTTCTGTGCGAGACGGCGTTCCTTGGCGGCGCGTGAGGGCCGCGACTTCTTGCGGGGCGGGGGAGGCGGCGCCATCGCCTCGGCGATCTTTGCGCGCAGACGCTCGAGGCAGATGCGCTTGTTGAGCAGCTGCGAGCGCTCGCGCTGGCATGCGACCACGATGCCCGTGGGCAGGTGGGTAAGGCGAACAGCCGAGTCGGTCGTGTTCACGCCCTGGCCTCCGGGGCCCGATGAGCGGTACACGTCGACTCGGCATTCACCGAGCAGTGCTTCGTCTGTCTCAGGGGGCTCGTAGCCCTCGGGGATGGTGTGCAGTTCTATTCCTCGATCGAGATCGCTTCTACGGGACACGAGTCGGCGGCGTCGCGAACACAGCTGTACATGTCCTCACCGGGGTTGTCGGTGATCACGTGCGCGAGGCCGTCGTCCTCGAGGCTGAAGACCTCCGGGCATTCACTTTCGCAGTTGCCACAGCCTATGCACAGGTCCCAGTCCACAACAGGCTTCACGGAATGGCCCCCTCTCCCGTTGGTGGCGGCGGATGCGCCGCGCTGGTGAATCTACCCGCTCCAAGGGTTGTCCCTACTTCCTCCACAGGATTTCGCGTGCGGCCTCCACGTGCGCTTCACACGCGCGAGGGATAGTGGCTGTGGGTCCCAACCCCACCTCCTTGCGAGTGCTAGTGATGTGAACGGCCGTCCGGATGGCAGACCGGGCGGCCGTTCACATTTTCTTCGAATGACATCGGTCCCCTGACTCGTTACGCTGGGCACGAAGTCACGCTGGAACGGCGCTGTGCGCCCGCCCGCTGCCCATGGAGGTCTCACGTGAGTGTCAAGAATGTAGCCGCCATCATCGTCGCCGCACTCGTTGCAGGCGTGGTCCTGGGTAGCCTTGGTGTGGCTGGTGCGAACCCCGCCGGCAAGGCCGCCATCCCCGGCGTGAAGGCCGCCGAGTGCTCAAGCTGCCCCAACGAGGGCGCGTGCGATCCGGCTGCCGCGCCGGCCGCCACTCCGCAGGGCGGATGCCCCGATGGCTCCTGCGACCCCGCTGCCGCTGCCGCGGCACAGACCGCCACCGGCACCGGCGCGTGCGATATGTCGAGCGGGCAGTGCGACATGTCCTCGGGCACCTGCGACATGTCGTCGGGCCAGTGCAACATGGGCACCGCCACCGGCAAGTAGTTCCCCTGACATCACGCGACCTACGTTCCTGTTGGTCGTGCGCGTACCAGAAGGCCGCATTCGTGCGGCCTTCTGCATGTCCGCTACTCGGGTATCTTCTGGTCATGGAAGATTCTGCGACCAGATGGGCGGATGACCGTGGGTGACGTGGTGGTGGGCACCTGCAGCTGGACCGACCGCACCATGATCGAGCGGTGGTACCCGCACGAGGTCCGCTCGGCAGAGCAACGTCTGCGGTACTACGCGGCGCGCTTCGACACGGTGGAGGTCGACTCGGCGTTCTACGCGATTCCTCGGCCTGAGTACGCGCAGAACTGGGCGCGGCGCACGCCGGAGGGGTTCGTCTTCCACGTGAAGGCCTTTGGCATGATGACCGGCCACGACGTGGATGAGCGGGCACTGCACCCGGAGCTGGTGGACGCCGGCTACAACTACACCCTCACTCCTCGCGGGCGGGTGCGCGACGCCGAGCCCCGCATGGTCGAGCGCAGCTTCGAGCTGTTCGCCGAGTCGATCGCGCCGCTGGTCGACGCGGGCAAGATGGGCGGCGTGCTCATGCAGTATCCGCCGTGGTTCACCGCCAAGGACCGCGACACTCGAGAAGCGAATCTCGCCCGCATCGACCGCGACGCCGAGCTGCTCCACCCGCTGCCCATGCTCGTGGAGTTTCGCCATGCGAGCTGGGCGCACGAGGCGAACCTGCACCGAGCGATGAAGTTTCTCGCCGAGCGCGGCATCGGGTTCGTGAGCGTGGACGCGCCCCAGGTGGGCACGGCGATGCCGCCGGTCACCGCCGCGACAGGACCATGGGGCTACGTGAGGTTCCATGGCAGGAACCGCGGCACGTGGAACGCCCGCACCGCCTCGGCGGCCGACCGGTTCGACTACCTCTACACCCCCGATGAGCTCGCCGAGTGGCGTGAGCCCATCGAACAGCTCGCCGATGAGACCGAGCGCACCTGGGTGATGTTCAACAACTGCAAGTACGACTACGCACCGCGCAACGGGCGTGAGATGGCCGAGATACTGGGCGACCTGGTCGCCCCTCGCGAGTGCGGCACCGAGACAGGAGAGCCCGCTCCCGAGTCGTGCGAGTCTCTGCCGGGCGGCGACGACTGGCGCTCGGACACGCTGTTCTGAGTCAAGTCGTGGCTCAGTGGGCCACGCCGGCGGGTCCCTGACGCAGCTCGATGAGGTGGATCTCCGGCGGCGCGCAGAAGCGGATGGGAGCCGTGACCACGCCCACGCCTCGGCTCACGAGGATGGGCACGCCTTCTTCCTCGAGCCAGCCGCCCACGTAGCGCTGCCCGTACTGCGACGGCACCATGGGCGCCCACAGCCCGAACAGGGTCACCTGCCCGCCGTGGGTGTGCCCCGCGAGCGCGAGGTCGAACGCCCCCTTGGTGGCGGGCAGCGCCTGGGCGAAGTAGTCGGGATTGTGGCTCACGAGCACGGTGAAGTCCTCGGCGCGGACACCTTCGGCGGCGGACACGGCGTCGGGCTTGCCGGTCCACAGGTCCTCGACGCCGGTGACGCGGATGAAGCTGCCGCCGCGCATGACACGCACGGTCTGGTTGTCGATGACGGTGATGCCGGCGTCGCGCATGCCCTTCTCGGCGATGGCGAGGTCCTCCCACGCATCGTGGTTACCCCACACGGCGAGCACGCCCAGTGGGGCGGTGATGCGCTTGGCTTCGGGATAGAAGTACTCGGGGCCGTTGCCGTTGCGGCCGCCAACGTAGTCGCCACCCAAGATGACGAGGTCGGCGTCGAGGGCGTTGAGCTCGTCGACCACGCGCTTGACCCGCTTGCGGCCCAGCACGTCGCTCGCGTGCACGTCGGCAACAAAAGCGATGCGGGCGCCGTCGAACTCGGCGGGGATGTCGGGGCTCGAGACGATGGCGCGCGAGGTGAGCAGCAGGTGCGACTCGATGAACGCCCACGTGAGTACCACCGCCGCGATCACGGCGCCGGTGACCACGATCATGCGCAGGACCGTCGACACGTCGGCGGGGGACACGGGAGCGGCACCTCCTTTGGCGTCGCGGCGACTTGGGCCAGCGGAGCGAATATGCCCGTCTTCTCGCGGTATCATCATGGAGTCACTTGTGCCTGAGGGGGCTCATTCGTGCGTATCATCCGCAACATCTTCCGTCGCAAGCTCAGAGCGTTTCTGACGATCTTCGGCATATCCATCGGTGTGTTCGCCCTCGTCGTGATGGGCGCCCTCGCCGAGAAGCTCACGCTACTCGTCGACGGCGGGATGCGCTACTACGCGGGCAAAGTGGTGGTGAGCTCGGACAGCGGCTTCGCGGGCATGAGCACGTCTCCGCTCAAGACCTCGATGCTGCGCGAGATCGAACACATCCCCGGCGTCGCGCGGGTGTCGGGCGGAGTGTCGGGGTTGCTGAGCGACGACCAGTCGGGCGTGAGCTTTGGCACCATCCCCACCTTCCAGGCGAGCGATGGGCGCGACAAGGGCTACGAGCGATTCGTGCTGACGTTCTCGGAAGGCCGTGAGCTCAAGAACTCGGATGTGGGCAAGGTCGCGGTGGGCTCAGATCTCGTGACCAAGCTCAACGCGCACGTGGGTGGCCACGTGGAGATCCGCGGCAAGCGCTATGAGGTCGTGGGCCTGGTCGACAAGACGCTCACCGCACCGGACAACACGGTGCTCATGACCCTCGAGGACGCGCGCAAGATCGTGCATGAGGACCTGCCGGACGCCGTGCGCGACGGCGTGAACCCCGACACCATCATGACGAGCTACGCCGTCTACCTGAACGAAGGCGAGCGCCCCGAGGTGGTGGCCCGCCGCATCGAGCGCGAGATCGACGGCGTGGACGCGATGACGCCGCTCGAGTTCGAGCGCCAGATCAAGCAGCCGCTCGCGATCTTCACGTCGATCATCTACGCCGTCGCGCTGATCTCGCTGCTGGTGGGCGGCCTGTCGGTCATCAACACCATGACGATGTCGGTCGCCGAGCGCACCCGCGAGATCGGCGTGCGCAAGGCCATCGGCGCTTCGAGCGGCCAGATCATGCGCCAGTTCATCTCCGAGTCCGCCGTCATCGGGCTCATCGGCGGCGTCGTGGGTCTGCTGCTGGGGCTCATGGTGACCTCGGCGGGCAACGCGGCGGGCGCGGCCAGCGGTAACGCGCTGTTCCTGGTGACCAACCGGCTGATGCTTGGCTCGGTGGGCTTCGCTGTGGTTCTTGGCATCGTGAGCGGGCTCTATCCCGCGTGGCATGCGGCCAACCTCAACCCCGTGGAGGCGTTGCGCTATGAGTGAGCGAACCGACGCCGCCGCTGTGGCGCTGTTTGGCGGCACACCGCACGAGGGCGAGGGCAGCCCCTACATCATCCAGGCGCGCGACCTCACCAAGCGCTACAAGTTGGGCAAGACCAACTTCGTCGATGCCCTGCGCGGCGCCACCCTCGACATCCGACGCGGCGAGATGGCCGCGATCATGGGGCCGTCGGGGTCCGGCAAGTCGACGTTCATGCACATCGCCGGCTGCCTCGACGTGGCCGGGGGTGGCGAGGTGTGGCTCAACGGCCGCCGCGTGGACGGGCTGTCCGCCGCCGAGCTCGTGCACATCCGCCGACGCGAGCTGGGCTTCATCTTCCAGGGCTTCAACCTCATCCCCACCCTCTCCGCCGAGGAGAACGTGGCGTTGGCCGCCGAGTACGCGGGTCACCATCGCGCAGAGGCGCTTCGTCGAGGCCGGGAGCTGCTCGAGCTGGTGGGACTGGGTGACCGCATGAAGCACTCGCCCAGCGAGCTGTCCGGCGGGCAGCAGCAGCGTGTTGCGATCGCGCGGTCGCTCGTGAACGATCCCGGCATCGTGATGGGCGACGAACCCACCGGTGATCTCGATACCGCGACGAGTGAGGAGATCGTGCAGATGATGCGCACGGTCAACCGTGAGCGCGGCACCACCTTCCTCATCGTGACCCACAACCCCGAGGTCGCCGCCGCGTGCGACCGGACCATCCGGATGCGCGACGGCGTGGTGGTCGACGACGGTGACGGTACCGGGCCGCAGGAAATAGTCTCCTAACGGGGAAGAATCACCCAGTAGGGTTGTTCCGACCACAGAGGGGGACTCACATGAGCGATACGTCCGTTGCCGCCAAGGCGCCGTCCACTTGGGTGCTGCTGTTGATCCAGGGGATCATCGCGATCATCATCGGCTTCCTGCTTGTCTCGTCGCCGGTCGTCACCACGCTCGTCCTGGTCCAGGTGCTCGCCTGGTTCTGGATCATCGGTGGCGCCATCGGCATCATCTCGCTGGTCAACGACCGCACCATGTGGGGCCTCAAGGTGTTCTCGGGGATCGTGAGCATCCTGGCCGGCCTGTTCATCGTGGGCGCGCCGATCATGGGCGCCGCCGTCGCGGTCAGCGTCTACATCCTGTTCCTGGCGGTCACCGGCCTCATCCGCGGCGGCATGGCCGTCTTCGGCGCCTTCAAGGGCGGCGGCTGGGGAATGGGCCTTCTGGGCGCGCTCGACATCGTGATCTCGGCGTTGCTGCTCGCGAACCTGGGCGTTGCGACGCTCATCGCGCCGCTCGTGTTTGGCTGGATCGCCCTCATCGGCGGTGTCGTGGCCTTCATCATGGCGTTCGTGGTTCGCGGCCGCGAGAAGAAGGACATGATGGTCCCCGCCGTCTAGGCGAGACACCTGAGAGTCACGACGGCCCGGGTCCGCGATCGCAGGCCCGGGCCGTTTTGTGTGTCGGGGGTGCTACCGGCTGTAGGTGTTGCGCATGTCTTGGACGAGTGACCCGTCCGAGACCTCGAGGATGCGGTCGGTGCGCTGCGCCACCCCGCGGTCGTGCGTGACGATCATGAACGCGGTGCCGGTCTCGGCGTTGATGGTGCGGAACAGGTCGTAGACGAGGTTCGTGTTCACGGTGTCGAGGTTGCCGGTGGGTTCGTCGGCGAGCAGCAGCGCGGGGCGGTTCATGAGTGCGCGCGCGATGGCGACACGCTGCTTCTGGCCGCCCGAGAGCTGGTTGGCGTTCTTCTCCTCGAGCCCTTCGAGTCCCAGCAGCTCGAGTGTCTGCGTGGCTCGGCTGCGGATCTCTGCGGTGGACAGCGTCTTGGCGATGAGCGCCGGCATCGCGACGTTCTCATACACCGAGAACTCCGGCAGCAGGTAGTGGAACTGGAACACGAAGCCGATGAGGTCGGCGCGCAGGGCGGCACGCTGCGGCTTGGCGAGCGTGGTGATGTGGTTCCCGCGCAGGCTGATCGTGCCGGCCGTGGGAGTGTCGAGCAGGCCGACAAGGTTGAGCAGCGTCGACTTACCCGACCCCGACTGGCCGATGATCGCGGCGAACTCGGCCTCTTCGAGGGTGAAGCTCACCCCTCGCAGAGCGTGCGTCGCGGCCTCGCCGGTGCCGTAGACCTTGTCGAGCGACTCGGCGACGAGAAGCGGCTCAGCCATTCTGGATCACCTCGATGGGGTCGAGCTTGCTCGTCTTGCGTATGGGGATGATCGACGACGCGAGCGCCACTGCGATGCCGATGCTCGCGGACAGCGCCACGAAGCCGGGGTTCATCTTCACCGCGAAGGTGACGGGCACGAACGAGAAGCCCCAGATGAACAGTGCGCCCAGCACGACGCCGGACAGCGACCCCAGCCCGCCCACGATGAGCGCCTCGTAGAAGAAGATGAGGCCGCTCGCGCCATCACGCATGCCCATCGCCTTGAGGATGCCGATCTGCCGCGTCTTCTGTACCGCGCTGATCGCGAGCGTCGAAGCGATGCCCAGCGCCACAGCGAGCAAGACGAACGTCTGGATCAGGTAGCTCGATGAGCCTTGGCTCTGGAGCGCGACGAGCAGGTCCGCGTTTTGGGCCTGCCATTCAGTGACGTCGACTCCGGGGAGCTGCCGTCGCCAGTCAGCGGCGACCTCGGCCGACTTGAAGGGTTCGTTGAGCTGTGACTGGACGGCCGAGTACTCGTCGCCACCCCAGCCCAGAAGCGACTGCACCACGCTGCCGTTCACGAACGCCTGCCGCTCGTTGAACGCCGCGCTGCCCAGGTCGAACACGCCGGCGACGGTGAAGGTCGCGCGCTTGCCGCCCTGCAGCACAAGGGCGACCGAGTCACCGGGGGAGAGGCTGAACTTCTCGGCGAAGTCTTTGCCCAGCATGATCTCGCTCGTGCGAAGCGACGGCGTTCCGCTGATCGTACGCCCTGAGATCCGGTAGATCCCGTCGAGCTCGTTCAGGTCACCGCCGATGAGGCTGAGGCCCGCCGAGTCCGACCCATCGGTGAACAGCGACGTGGCGAAGCGCACGGGTACCACCGTTCCCGGCTTGACCCGGGGATCCGAGGTGATGACGGTGCGCATCTTGTCGGTGTAGCGCACGGGGTCGCCCTCCTTGAGGGCGCTGATGGTGACCTGAGGCGCCGAGCCGATCGTCTGGTCGACGAGCGAGCCTTGCAGCGATTGGATGAGCGAGCCCACGAAGATCTGCGCCGAGATACCCACGGCGATGCCGCCGGCGATCAGCGCGGTCTGGACGGGCGCGGAGCGCAGGAAGCGCCATGCGATGCGCAGGGAGAGCATGGGTCACTCTCCCGTCAGCTCGACGCCGGGCCCAAGGCCCAGCTCGGCTTCGCTCAGCAGCTCATCGGCGGGCCAGTGCCGGTCGAGCGCGAACGCGGGACCGCCCACTCCGATCCGAACACCAGGCAGGGCGCTCTTGAGCTGGTCGACGAATTGGCGAAGCAGCACGCGGTTGTAGTGCGTCGCGGCCGACATGACCACGAGGTTCGCGTCGAGCTCGCGCGCGGCGTGCACGATCTGATCGACCGGGGTGTCGGCGCCCAGGAAGTAGGTGGTCCAGCCTCGCAGCGTCATGCGGTCCGCCAGCATGCGCAGGCCAAGGTCGTGAGACTCCTCGGGCGGGCACGCGAGCACGGCTACAGAGCCGGTGCGCGGCACCGCCTGAGCCGCCTTGGCCACGTGCAGGTTGAGTGCCTCGACGATGGTGCGCACGGTCGACGTCGCGAAGTGCTCCTGCCAGATCTGGGTGGTACCGGCCTGCCACCCGGCGCCGGTGTCGACGAGCAGTGGTGTGAGCACGCCGGTGTAGAGTTGCTCGATGGTGAGCTCGCCGCTCTCGATCGCCTCGACGGCGTCTGACAAGGCGCCGGTGCGGTCGTGGGTGGCGAGGCGTTGGTCGAGCTTGGCGCGGAGCGTCTCCGCGGCTGGAATGGACATGCGACCCCCTTGTTGATGCTTCCAGATTATTGTTACCCGAAACGGGGTCGCAGTGCCTCCCGACAAAGTCCTCACGAGGCTATAGACAAGCACCAAGAAGGCAGGTAGAATCCCGTTCGCTGTCTGCTTCGGGCAGACGCCCCACGCGGGGGTATAGCTCAGTTGGTTAGAGCGCTGGCCTGTCAAGCCAGAGGTCGCGGGTTCGAGCCCCGTTACTCCCGCCACGAATACTTCGCAGGTC
>CAYOHY010000054.1:0-11298 GCA_964403885.1 uncultured Eubacteriales bacterium | reverse complement strand
CGCACGTCGCCGCCACGCTGCACCTCGTCGAGCACGGCGGCCTTCGACGCGGTGCCGATCATGAGCATCTCCTGGACCGCCATGGTCTGGATGGGCAGGATCGTGGTGCGGATCCCCACCACGCTGTTCGCGCCCACCGTCTTGGCCTCGTCGGTGATGCGGGTCAGGGCGTGATGGCGCGTCTGCCAGAAGATGTCCGTGAACTCTTTGACCTCGCCGCGGGCGAGCGTCTTGATGCCGCCCACGATGCTGCGTCCCACGCCGATGGAGTACGCCACGTTGCCAAAGACGAAGCGGATGGGCAGGTAGCCCGCGTCCATCTGGCAGTAGAGCTCCTGGCCGTCGCTCGACGAGGTGAAGAACCCGCCCGTCACGTCGCTGTGCACCGTCGAGCCGATGCTCAGGAACTCGATGTTGCCCGGGTGGAACACGATCTCGCTCGACACGCCGGTGGCGCCCACGCCGCCGTGCTTGGCAACCTCGGCCTCGAGCCTCGTGATGGCGATGTGGCGTCCCTGAGAGATCATGTCGGTGACCTCGTGGACCTCGCCACCCACGAGCCCCCGCACGCCCGCCATGAGCCCGCCCAGAAGCCCCATCGAGTAGACGCCGTTGCCTATCGACAGGTGGCCGGGCTCCATGCCCAGGTAGCGCAGACAGTAGATCTCGTTGCCCGACAGGCCGGTGATGCGCATTCGTGCCTCCTCGGCGACCGTGCTTGATATCGCATGCGAGCATAACGCACGGGACCGGCCCCGCAGAGCGCGGAACCGGTCCCGGGAGTCACGAGTGAAGGAGTGCTACTCCTTGATCTGGACCCACTTGCCGCCATCGACCTTGTAGGCCGAGATGACCTGCTGCTTGTTGTCGCCGTTGGCGTCAAAGGCGACGGTGCCGGTCACGCCGTCGGTGAGGGTACCGGCGCGGATGGCGTCGGCCACCGCCGAGCGGTCAGCGCCCACCTGCAGTGCCGCCTGGATGATGATGCGAGCGGCGTCGTAGGCGTAGGAGTCGTAGGCCTCAGGAGCCTTGCCGTACTTCTCCTCGTACTTCTTGGCGAACTCGACGCCCTTGGGCTGCTGCTCGAGCGGCAGGCCCAGCGCGGTGGCCATGTCGCCCTCGGCGTTATCGGCGCCGGCGATCTTGATGTACTCGGGCGTGTAGAGCATGTCGCCGCCCATGACCGGCACGTTGAGGCCGGCCTGCTTCATCTGCTTGGTGAGCAGGGCGCCCTCGGTGTGCGCACCGGCGTAGTAGACCGCGTTGGGGGCGGCCTTCTTGATCTTGGTGACGAGCGCCGAGAAGTCGACGTCCTTGGGCTGGATGCGGTCCTCGGTCACGATGGTGCCGCCGGCCGCGGTGAAGGCCTTCTTGAACTCGGTGGCGAGGCCCTGGCCGTACGGCGTGGCGTCGTCGATGAGCGCGACCTTCTTGAAGCCCAGGTCGGTGGCGAGCTTGCCGGCGTAGCCACCCTGCGCGTCGTCCTTGGCGACGATGCGGTTGACCACCTTGTAGCCCTGCGCGGTGAGCTGCGGGTTCGACGACACGCTCACCATGGCCATGGTGGCCTCGTTGTAGACCGGCGAAGCCGGGATCGAGCAGCCGGAGTTGAAGTGGCCCACGAGCGCCACGACGTCCTTGTCGGCAACGAGCGCGTTGGCGACGTTGACGGCCTGCTTGGGATCGCCGGCGTCGTCCTCGGCCTTGATCTCGAAGGTGATGCCCTTGTCCTTGGCCTCGGCCGAGGCGTTGGCCTCTTCGATGGCGAGCTCGACGGCGCGCTTCATGCCCTCGCCGTAGACGGCGTTGTCACCGGTCAATGGCGCTGCGAAACCGACCTTGATCGCGGTGGTCTCGGCGGCCGGCTTGGACTCCGGCTGCGAGGCTTCCTTCTTCGCGCAGCCAACCATGCCTACTGCCACTGCACACGCGAGTGCGAGCGAGATGTACGTGCGAGCCGTATGCGTCATGCGGGCCCCTTCCCCTGATGTGGTCCCCGCCACCCGTGGTGGCGAACAGACGATGAATATAGCGTAGTGCGGTATGCAGCGGGAAGCGTAGCGCTCACCTTCGGTCACCGGGACGGGTTCGCCCGAAGCCGCGCGGGCATGGCTCAATCGGGTACCATCGTATGCAATCGGGTACTTGTCGGGGTTATCCGTTGCCGGACGCGCCGCGATCGGGGTGCACCGGCACGTCGAGAGAGGAACTCCCATGAGGCGTGCACGACCGTGGGCGAGGCGATCCTTGGTGGTCCGTGTGGGGCTCGCGGCGGTGGCATTCGCCGCGCTGCTCGCGGTGATGCCGCTCTCCGGGTGCGGCGGTCCCAAGGTCCCCGACGTGGTGGGCAAACAGCCCGCTGACGCGATCAGGACGCTCGAAGACGCCGGCTACAAGCTGGGACGCGTGTCGTACGGCTCGACGCCGGGCGCCCAGCTGGGCTCCATCGGCAGCCAGAGCCCGGCGGCGGGCGAGAAGCTCCGGGAGGGCCAGCCGGTCGACCTGCAGGTGAACGCCTACGACGACACCACCGCGATCGTCCCCGACGTCATCGAGCAGCCCCAGAGCACCGCCGAGGACATCGTCAAGCAGTGCGGCCTGCTCCCGGTCGTGTCGTTCCAGTACATCGAGACGGTCGCCAAGGACGAGGTCATCACACAGTCTCCGTCCCCCGGCGCCAAGGCAGGTATCGGCGCGCCGGTGATCCTGGTGGTCTCGGCGGGTCCGCAGCCCGAGAAGACGGCCGTCCCCAACGTGGTGGGCAAGGCCGAGGCCGACGCGCTCAAGGCGATCGAAGGCGCCGGACTCAAGGGTGAGGCGTACGACGCCTACAGCGACACCGTGGCCAAGGGCAAGGTCATCGCCGAGGTACCCGAAGCGGGCGCCAAGGTCAGCCCGGGCAGCACCGTGCAGTTCGTCGTGTCGCTGGGCAAGGGCACCGGCGCGGTGAAGGTCCCCAACGTGACCGGCAAGAAGGAAGCCGACGCGATGAACGCGATCAAGTCGGCCGGCCTCAAGGGTACGGTGTTCCGCCAGAACAGCGACACCGTCGCTGCCGGCGTGGTCATCCAGCAGTTCCCCACGGCGGGCTCCACCACCGCCGCCGGTGGCGGCGTGGCGATCGTGGTGTCGCTGGGCAAGGCGTCCACGCAGTCCGCGGTGCCCGACGTCATGGGCAAGACCCAGGCCGACGCGCAGGCGGCACTCACGGCGGCGGGCTTCGTGCCCACCGTGCAGTCGGTCGACGCGTCCGGGGGCGCGGACGTGGTCATCTACCAGTTCCCGGCGGCGGGCACGCAGGCCCCCAACGGCTCGTCGGTGCTCGTGGCGGTGGGCAAGGCGGCCACCACTCCGTAGCCGCACCCCTGCAGATGTGAACGCGGCCCCGGCCCCTCATGCGAGAGGCCGGGGCCGCGTGAATTCCGGAGCGGATTCGAGCGCTAGTCGTCGATGTGAACCTTGCGCCCCACGATGCGGACGCGGTTCTCGGCGATGAGCTGGAGCACGCGCGGATAGAGGCGGTACTCGACGTTGTGGATGCGCTCCTCGAGCGACTCGATGGTGTCAGTCTCGAGGACCGGCACGGCCTCCTGCGCGATGATGGGACCCTCGTCGAAGACCTCGTTGGCGAAGTGGACGGTCACGCCCGCGACCTTCACGCCGTGGTCGAACGCGTCCTTGATGCCGTGCGCGCCGGCGAAGCTCGGCAGCAGCGCGGGGTGGATGTTGAGCACCCGGTTGGGAAACGCCTCCAGCACCTGCGTGCCCAGCAGACGCATGTAGCCGGCCATCACCACGTACTCGACGCCGCGCTCGACCAGCTCATCGCGGATCGCCTCGTTGAACGCGCCGCGATCGGCGAAGTCCGCGGGGTCGATGTGGACGGCCGGGATGCCGGCGGCCCGCGCACGCTCAAGACCGTAGGCGGTCGCCTTGTCCGAGATGACCACGCGGATCTCGGCGTCGAGGAAGCCCTCGCGGATGTGATCGATCAACTGCTGCAGGTTGGTGCCCGAGCCCGAGATCAAGACGCCGATGGGAAGCTTGCGCGGTGCGTTCATGGTCTCCCCTATCCCTGGTAGCGGACGACACCCGTGCCGGCCACGATCTCGCCGATCTCCCACACCGTCTCGCCGGCCTCACGCAGTGCGACCGCAGCGGCGGGCGCGTCGGCCGGATCGAGGATGATCGCGAAGCCCACACCCATGTTGAAGGTCTTGAACGCATCGTCGGCACTCAGCGCCGCAGCCTCGACCACGGTCTCGATGACGCGCGGCACCTTCCACGACCCGCGGTGCACCAGCGCGTCGCAGTCCTTGGGCAGCACGCGGTCGAGGTTCTCGGTGATGCCGCCGCCGGTGATGTGCGCCATCGCGTGCACCGGCGCACCCCCGCGCAGCAGCTCGAGGATCGGCTTCACGTACAGGCGCGTGGGCTCGAGCAGCGCCTCGCCCAGCGAACGGCCGCCCAGGTCGACACGCGGCAGGGACAGCTCCTCCTCGTGACCGTCGACCACCGCGCGGCGCACCAGCGAGAAGCCGTTGGAGTGCACGCCGCTCGAGGCCAGGCCCAACACCACGTCGCCCGGCTTCACCAGGTCGCCGGTGATCATCTTGGGACGGTCGACAACGCCCACGCAAAAGCCCGACAGGTCGTAGTCGTCTTCCGGCATGACGCCGGGGTGCTCGGCCATCTCTCCGCCGATGAGCGCGCAGCCGGACTGGCGGCACCCCTCGGCGATGCCGCCCACGATCGCGGCGACCCGCTGGGAGTCGAGCTTGCCGATGGCCACGTAGTCGAGGAAGAACAGCGGCTCGGCGCCGGTGACGAGGATGTCGTTCACGCACATGGCGACGAGGTCCACGCCCACGGTGTCGTGCTTGCCGAGCAGTTGGGCGAGCTTGAGCTTGGTGCCCACGCCGTCGGTGCCGCTCACCATGACCGGCTCGTCCATCTCTTTGAACGCCGCCGCCGAGAACAGCCCGCCAAACCCACCGATATCGCCGATGACCTCGGGACGATAGGTGCTGCGCACGCTCTCGCGGATGCCCTCCACGGCGCGCGCGCCCTCGGCGGTATCGACGCCTGCGTCTTTGTAGGTGACAGGGCGGCGGGTCTCGTCGCTCATCATCGCTCCGAAGTCTGGGGGTGGTCGTTGGTCTGCGTGCGCAACCGCGCCACACACTGGGATTCTAACGCACGACTGCACGGCGCCCCGCATGCGGCGCCGACACAGAATCTACCCGCTACCGGTCACTGCTGGGCATCTTGCTGCCGCTGCCGCTCGCGTTGGGAATGAAGCCCACGTCAGTGGTGACGTTCGAGCGCTGCGGCAGACCTCGGGCATACGCCGAGGAGAGCTCGAGAAGCCCCAGCGCGTTACCGGCTCTGGGCGGAGCCGTCGTACCACTGAGTCGTGCGTGGGTGACCGGTGAGTAGAGGCGACCGTCACCTGCGGTGATGCCCGGCAGGTAGAGCGTCTTGTCATCGATGTAGAGCCCTGTGGCGAGGTAGCCGCCGTTGGTGAGCATCGTGGGCGTCCGCTCGAACGCGCTGCGCCCAAAGTGCGGGGTACCCGCCAAGTCGAGACCCAGCAGATCAGCGACGGTGGGCATGACGTCGACCTGGCCGAGCACGGTGGGCGCGCGCCTGCCCTGGGTCTGACCCGGCACGTGGATGATCATCGGGATGTTGAGGAAGTCCGAGGGGTTGTAGGCCCGATCGCCAAAGAGAGCGGCTTGCAGCTCTGCGTCGCGCGCTTCAGGCTCAAGGTCGTTCAGGCCGAAGTGGTCGCCGTACATGACCACGATCGTGTTCTCGAGCAGACCATCGCTCTCGAGGCGCTCAAACAGCGTTGCCAGCTGATCGTCGGCGTAGTTCTGCGAACGCAGGAAGCGGCCCGTGTAGGTCTCTCGGTACTCCCGGGGCAGCTCGAGCCGGCTGTTGCGCGAGCCCGATCGGAACGGGTGGTGCGCGGTGACGGTGATGATATGGGCGTAGAACGGCGTGCCCGACTCGTTGAGCTTCTCGAGCTCACCGAGGGTCTTGTCGAACATGACGCCGTCACGCACACCAAAGCCGACCTTGTTCCGGGTGCCAAAGAAGCGCTCGTCGTAGTAGCGCTGGAAGCCGAGCGCCGGGTAGAGCTGGAAGCGGTTCCAGTACTTCACGTCGTTGGCGTGGAAGGTCATGGTCTTGTAGCCCTGCGCGCCCAACAGGCGCGGTAGCCCCGGCAGCTCCTTCGACGCGTACGCCACCGAGGACGCCTGATCGAGCGCGGGCAGCAGCGAGGTGTTCGCGATGAACTCGGCGTCGGAGGTGTTGCCCTTGCCGATCTGCGAATAGGTGTTGGGGAAGTACCAGCTCTGACCCGCGAACCTCTCAAGATTGGGCATCAGCGGCTTGCCGTCGATGCGGGTGCCTATCAGCGCATTTTGCAGCGCCTCGCACTGCACCACGATGACGTTGTAGCCCTTGTACGCCCCGTGGGCGGGAGCGCCCTGCTGACGACCCGAGTAGTCGCGGCCCACAAGGCGGTCGATGCGGCGCTGAGTCTCGTCGGCCTTGTTGGGCTGGGCGGCCGCGCGCTCAGGGGCCAACGTGGAGAGCTCGTAGGCGATGAAACCGCGGGTGTAGCCGGCTCCTCGGCTGTCCATGATCGGTGCCGAGCCCATCGCCGACGCCACGGCCACCATCACGACCATGCCGGTCAGGCCGCCCGCCGCGACCCACTTGCGCCACGTGCCGTCGACCGCGGCCGGGCGAAAGGCGTGATAGCCCAGGAGCGGCAGATCGATCCAGAAGAGCAGGTCGGCGAGGCGCAGGAGCTCGCGCACCGACTCGCCCACCGTGCCTGCCTGTCGCGACATGGCGAACAGCCGAAGACTGGGCAGCTGCTCGTAGTAGCGGGCGTAGACCACGCTCGCGAAGAAGATGAAGGAGAGGCCTACCGCGAGGACGAACACGACCTTGCGGCCATGCCGGCTGCTTGAAGCGGCGGCGAGCGCCACCATCGCGACCACCGCGAGGGCGTCGAGGAGCACCCCGGGGCCAAGGGCGTGCCCGAGCATGGAGAGGCGCGCGAGCAGCACCTTCGCGAGCAACAGGGCGCAGACCAGCCACGGATACCTGTCGTGTTCCGGGACGGGGCGTTGCCCGATATAGATATCAGTTTGCAGCGCCAAGGATCACCTCACGACCGCGCACGGCGGCGTTCCCGCGCGCTCGCGGATTGTAGCAGGCGCGGTACGCGGTGTGACTCACGCAAACGCTGCGCCAGCAACCGCGGCGAGTGACAGCGAGAATCCCACGCTGACGGCGGCGGCCGACAGCCAACCCGTCCCCCACGTCACGCGCCGACCCACATACGCGCCCGCGGCGGCCGGGGCGACATATCCCACAAGCAGGCTGCCAAGGGCCCACACGGCGATCGCGACCCATGACGCCCACTCAGGTGCGGCGGGCAGCAGCGCACCGGTGCCGTCGGAGAGGTTGCGCGCACTCGCGATGATGCGCATGCCGTCACCCACCAGCCACGCAGCACCAAGGACGCACCACGCGGCGAACGCGCGACGAGCGCCACGGCCGCGAGCGAGCATGGCGGCGGCAGCGGCGGCGCCCACGAGGGCGAAGACCGGGTTGTAGCCCGCAGCGAGCAGGGCGCCCGCGCGGAGTGCCGCGATGAGGTGCGCCACCTAGCAGTTCTCGAGGGCCATCTTGCCCTCACGGATGCTGCCGGGGATCTCGATGGGGTACTCACCGTCGAAGCACGCGAGACAGAAGTCGGCCTTGTCGGCGCCCGTGGCGGCGACCATGCCCTCGAGCGACAGGTACGCGAGGGAATCCGCGCCGATGTGCTCGCGGATCTCCTCCACCGTGTGCGACGCACCGATGAGCTGGTCCTGGGTGTCGGTGTCGATGCCGTAGAAGCAGGGCCACACCACGGGCGGCGAGGTGATGCGCATGTGCACCTCGGCGGCACCGGCCTCGCGCAGGAGCGCGACAAGCTTCTTGGTGGTGTTGCCGCGCACGATCGAGTCGTCGACCACCACGAGGCGCTTGCCCTTGATGGCGTGCTTGAGCGGGTTGAGCTTGAGCCTGATGCCCTGCTGGCGCAGCGTCTGGCTGGGGCTGATGAAGGTGCGGCCCACGTAGCGGTTCTTGGCGAGACCCTCTCCGTAGGGCAGGCCGCTCTCGTGCGCGAACCCGGTCGCGGCAGGGATTCCGGAGTCCGGCACGCCGATGACGAAGTCCGCATCGGCGGGGGCCTCGTGCGCGAGCGCCTCGCCCATGCGGCGGCGCGCCTCGTACAGCGAGCAGTCGAGCATCTCTGAGTCAGGGCGCGCGAAGTAGACGAACTCGAACATGCACAGCGAGCGCTTCTGCGCGGGCACGGCCTGGAACGCCTCGACGCCATCGGCGGAGATCTTCATGCCCTCGCCGGGCTCGATCTCGCGGACGAACTCGGCGCCCACGATGTCGAGCGCACAGGTCTCGCTGGCCACGACCCAGCCGTGGTCCTCGGGCAGCTTGCCCAAGACGAGCGGGCGCACGCCGTGAGGGTCGCGGAACGCGTAGAGCGCCTCCTCGGTCACGAGGACCACGCCGTAGGCGCCGCTGATGAGCTTCATGGTCTCGGCGATGCCGTCGCGGATGTGATGGCTCTCCTGCGTGAAGTAGCCGATCAGTGTCGCGATGACCTCGGAGTCCGTGGTCGAGCGGAAGCGCAGGCCCCTGTCCTTGAGCCCCTCTCGGAGCTCGTGGGTGTTGACGAGGTTGCCGTTGTGCGCGAGCGCGATGACCTGGCGTCCGATGGTCGACAGGTGCGGCTGCGCGTTCTCCCAGCTCGTGGAGGAGCCGGTGGTGGAGTAGCGGGTGTGGCCGATCGCCACGTCGCCGGTGAGCGAGTCGAGGTCGCTCTCCTTGAAGACGCGCGACACGAGGCCGAGGTTCTTGGTGACCGTGACCGTCTCGTGGTCTCCCACGGCGATGCCGGCCGACTCCTGGCCACGGTGCTGCAGCGCGTGCAGGCCGAAGTAGGTCAGGCGAGCGACGTCTTCACCGGGGGCGTAGACGCCGAAGACGCCACAGGCCTCCTCGGGGTGCTCGGGGCGGTCATCGAGGAGGCGGAACTCAGGGTTATGCGATGTCATGCGATGTGGTCCTCGCGGTACTGGAGGGGGGCGTGGACGCGGGTAGGATAACACGGTTGGGCACGGAGTTGCCGTGCGCGATGGGCGGGGCGGGGCGCACAGATACCGTTCGCCGAGCGCACGTTCGCGCCCATCGGTCCTGAGTGCGCGTTCGGGGCGCGAATGGGCAATCCTAGATGCAGGCGGCAGATGCTCCCGCTTCCGACCCGACGGCCCCGGCCACGACCCCCGTCACCGAGGACTCCCGATGAAGCGCCTGCTCCACCTCGTCAACGAGATCGGCCTGGGCACGCTGGTGGCCGGCATGTTCGCCGCGGTCCTCATCTTCGCGTTCGGGTACTGGCTCGCCGCGGCTCAGGGGTTCCTGGTCTACACGTGGGACCCGGGCGCGACACCCGACTTCTGGGACTCCGTGTACTTCTCGATCGTGACGATGTCCTCTCTGGGCTACGGGGACATCCGACCGCTCGGCTGGGCGCGATTCCTCGTGGGACTCGAGGTGTTCGCGGGCCTCGCCTTCTTTGGGCTGCTGGTGGCCAAGGTCTCATCGGTGAAGCAGGACTACATCCTGCGCCGCATGTACGGCGAGGCGGTCGACGAGAAGTTGGCCAGTCTCGTGGCGCAGCTCGACGAGCAACGCACGCTGTACCGGACCACCTCGGCGCTGCTCCTTGACGGCGACATCGACCCCGGGCTCACCACGACCTTCCGCCGAGATACCCCCGGCGCCACCTTCTTCAGCCAGTATCGGCAGCTCCTGTCGGACCTGAGCGGGCTCGTGCTGTTCGAGGCGAGCAATCACGCGCTGTTCGGCGTGGTGGACGACTCGCGCATCGAGGCGCTCTACGACGCGATCCGAGGAGTGCTCAGGCGCACCACGTTGCTGTGGGAGCGCGACCAGGCAGCCGCGTGCGAGTACGTGCTGTGCGGAAACGCCGAGGACGTCTCGGCGATCCTCGACCATGCCGAGGAGCTCGCGCGTCTTGCCCGGCGTGACTCCGGGAACGGCGAGATCACGGAGATCGCCACCGCCATCACGGGACTCGCCGCGCGCATCAGGACCGAGATCCTGCCGCGGATCTAGCGCAGCGCGGGCGGCGTCGCGAGGGGTCGGCGGCCCGTCACAAAGATAGGTACGACTGTACCTACACGCGGTACGGTCGTACCTATCTGTCGTACGAGTTCGTGACCCCCTGCGGGGGCGGTCGCCATGCGATCGAGCCGGCGGCTCAGGTCGGCCCGCCGCGCGTCGTGCCCTAGCCCTCGAAGAGCTCCTCGGGCTGCACCGTGTCGGCACCGTGCACGAGGCGCTCGAGCGTGGGCTCGAAGGCGTCGCGGATGTCGTCGAGCGACACGCTCAGGCGCTCGCAGATCTCGAGTCGCTCCCCACCCACCGTGCCGAGAACCGCGTAAGGCACCTCGGCGGCGACGAGCTTCTCGACGAACGCGTCGGCGTCCATATCGGCCACCGACACCACGATGCGGCTCTGCGACTCGGCGAACAGCGAGGCGATGGGCGGCAGGTCGTCGTGCACGTGCACATCGGCGCCCAGGCCGCCGGCGAGGCACGACTCGGCGAGGGCCACGGCAAGGCCGCCCTCGGAGCAGTCATGCGCGCTCTTCACGAGGCCGGCGCGGATACCCTCGCGCACCACGGTCTGCACGTCACGCTCGAGCTCGAGGTCGAGTGCGGGCGGCATGCCGGACACGAGGCCGTGCTCGACCTTGAGGTACTCCGAGCCACCCAGCTCGGCGAGGGTCTCGCCCACGAGGATGACCACGTCGCCCTCGTCCTTGAAGCCGGCGGTGCAGTGCTGGTCGATGTGATCGATCAAGCCCACGAGGCCCACGGTGGGCGTGGGGTAGATGGGCGAGCCGAAGCTCTCGTTGTAGAGGCTCACGTTGCCGGAGATGACCGGCACGCCAAAGGATCGGCAGGCGTCAGCAAGACCGCGCACGGCCTCCTTGAACGTCCAGAACACCTCGGGCTTCTCGGGAGAGCCGAAGTTCAGGCAGTCCGTGATCGCGGCGGGCTCGCCACCGGAGCAGGCCACGTTGCGCGCGGCCTCGGCGAACGCGATCTGCGCGCCGGTGTAGGGGTCGAGGTAGCAGTAGCGGCCGTTGCAGTCGCTCGAGACGGCGATCG
>CAYOHY010000053.1:0-11803 GCA_964403885.1 uncultured Eubacteriales bacterium | reverse complement strand
GAGACCGCGGCGACCGGCTCCTTGAAGTGGCGGGTCAGGTAGCTGCGGAAGTACGCGGTGCAGCCCTGCGAGCCCTGCACGAACGGCATCGTCTTCTCAAAACCCAAAGCGGCGTAGATGGCGCCGAGCGGCTGGCACGCCTTGCACGGGTTGATGGTGACGGCCTCGCGGGCGAAGTTGAGCTCACGGTACTCGTCGGACTTGGTCCACTCGGCGACCTCGGCGACCTTCTCGGCGGAGTGGCCGTTCTCGAACTCCTTCTTGCGCTCGAACTGCTCCTGGTACTCGGGCTGGGAGAACAGCTCGTTGTGGTCCTTGATCTGGGGCATGGGAAGTCTCCTCCTAGCCTGCCTGGCGGGCGGGCTCGCTGTCGGCGGCGGCGATGTCGCCGGGCCTGCGCACGAGCGCCCACGTGGGGCTGTTGACGGTCATGTCCATGTCGCGGGCGAACACCTTGAAGCCGTCGAAGCCGTGGTACGGGCCGGAGTAGTCCCAGCTGTGCATCTGACGGAACGGGACGCCCATCTTGTGGTAGGCGTACTTCTCCTTGACGCCGGAGCCCACCAGGTCGGGCTTGAGGCGCTTGGTGATCTCCTCGAGCTCGTAGGGGGTGGCGTCGTCGACGACGATCGAGCCCTCGGGCATGAGCGGGTAGGTGCGGTTGTACTCGTCGGCGTGGCCGAACTCGTAGCCCGCGGCGATGATCTGCATGCCCAGGTCCTCATAGGCGCCGATGACATGGCGCGGACGCAGGCCGCCCACGTAGAGCATCACCGTCTTGCCCTCGAGGCGCGGGCGGTACGTCTCGATGATCTCGTCCATCTCGGGCTTCATCTTGGCGATGAGCGCCTCGGCGTTGGCCTTGATCGTGTCGTCGAACTGCTCGGCGATCGCGCGGATGGAGGCGTAGATCTTGGACGGGCCGAAGAAGTTGTACTCGAGCCACGGCGTGCCGTAGGTCTCCTCGAGGTGGCGGCAGATGTAGTTCATCGAGCGGTAGCAGTGGATGAGGTTGAGCTTGGCCTTGGGGGCGTTGGCGAGCTCGGCCAGCGTCGCGTCGCCGGTCCACTGCGCGATGACCCGCAGGCCCATGTCCTCGAGGATCCGCCGAGAGGCCCAGGCGTCACCGCCGATGTTGTAGTCGCCGATGATCGTGACGTCGTAGGGGCCGGTCTCGATGTCGGTCGCGGCCTTGTCGAAGACGTGGTCGCGGATCGCGTCGTTGGCGATGTGGTGACCCAGCGACTGCGACACGCCGCGGAAGCCCTCGCAGCGCACCGGCACGACCGGCTTGCCGATGTCGGCGGTCTTTTGCTTCGAGACGCTCTCGATGTCGTCGCCGATGAGGCCCACCGGGCACTCGGACTGCACCGAGATGCCGCGCGACAGCGGGAACAGCCCGTCGAGCTCGTCGACGATCTGGGCGAGCTTCTTGTCGCCGCCGTAGACGATGTCGCGCTCCTGGAAGTCGCTCGTCACGTGCAGCGTGCCGAACGCATCCACGCCGGTGGTGCCGTTGTAGTAGTTGCGGCGGCTCCAGTTGGAGTACGCGCCGCACCCCACCGGCCCGTGGCTGATGTGGATCATGTCCTTGACCGGACCCCACACCACGCCCTTGGAACCCGCATAGGCGCAGCCGCGGACGGTCATGAGACCCGGACGCGACTTCACGTTGCTCTTGACCGTGCAGCTCGAGCACGAGCCGGACGGGTCGTTGGCCGCGATGTGCTTCGCGCGATCCTTGCGCGCCTTCTCGGGATAGGCCTCGAGGATCTCCTCGATGACCTTGTTGGTCTGGTTGATCTTGGCCGAAGGCGTGGTCATGGCTACGCCACCGCCTCGTCGGTCGGCTCGGCCTCCATGATGCCGAACTCCATGAGGAGCTCTTCGAGCTCATCGGTGGTGATCGGGGTGGGTACGACGAGGTTGGTGTTCTCGGCGATCTTCTGGGCGAGCTGGCGGTACTCGTCGGCCTGACCGTGCTCGGGGTTGTACTGGATGACGGTCTGGCGGCGCAGCTCGGCGCGCTGGACCTCGTTGTCGCGCGGCACGAAGTGGATCATCTGGGTGCCGAGCTTCTTGGCGAGCGCGTCGATGAGGTCGTACTCGCGGTCGGTCTTGCGCGAGTTGCAGATGAGGCCGCCCAGGCGCACGCCGCCGGACTGCGCGTACTTGAGGATGCCGCGGGCGATGTTGTTGGCGGCGTACATCGCCATCATCTCGCCGGAGGTGACGATGTAGATCTCACGCGCCTTGCCCTCGCGGATCGGCATCGCGAAGCCGCCGCACACGACGTCGCCCAGGACGTCGTAGAAGACGAAGTCGAGGTCGTCGGTGTAGGCGCCCTCCTCCTCGAGGAAGTTGATCGCGGTGATGACGCCGCGGCCCGCGCAACCCACACCCGGCTCGGGACCGCCGGACTCGGCGCACTTGACGTCCTTGAAGCCGGTGAGGAGCACGTCCTCGAGCTCGAGGTCCTCGACGCTGCCGGCCTCACGCGCCATGTCCATGACGGTGGTCTGGGCCTTCTGGTTCAGGATCAGACGGGTCGAGTCGGCCTTGGGGTCGCACCCCACGATCATGACCTTCTTGCCTGCGTCGGCGAGCGCGGCGACCGTGTTCTGCGTGGTCGTCGACTTGCCGATGCCACCCTTGCCGTAGATGGCGATCTGTCGAATCATGGCTCCTCCTCGTGTGTCGGCGGGCAGAGAATCTGCCGATTTGAGCCGAGGAGAATCGCGCGTCGCGTGCCAAGTCGTTTACCGCCTCTGAGCAGGGGTTTTACGAATTCTTGGCGCGCGCGTGACTACCATCGCGTCAGGGTGTGCGACATTTGTGTCGCAAGGTTGCGGCGAGGTTTCAAAGGGGTGCCGAAGGCCGGGGGCCCACGTGCGGAGAGCCGACCGGGGGTCGCGCCGGGAGACTACGCCTCGGCGGAGACGGCGGTCGAGCGCGTGGGGACGCCGGAGAAGCGTGTGGGCAGCCCGGTCTCGCCGTCGTAGAGGGCGCGCAGCCCAAAGATCGCGGGCACCGCAGCGACCGCCCACCCCGTCGCCCATCCGGCGGCTTCGCCGATCGTGGGCTTGGTGGGGGCGTCGAGCCCCAGGTCGAGCAGGTACATCGCCGGACTGCGCCCCCAGGTGACCGCCGAGAACGCGAGGTAGAGCCACAGCATCGCGAGCACCCCGGCGATGAGCACGGCCACGAACACGGCGATGCCGAGCGCCGTGGCCTCCGGCCCCATGATCGCCCGGCGCACCACCGGCTGCGGCATGACGATCATCGCGATGAACAGCGCGCTCACGAAGTCGAGGATGCCGGCCGCGCGCACCCGCCCGGGGCTCGCCTCACCGGTGATCGTGAAGTTCGCGATCGCGCTCACAGTGCTCCTCTACCGCTCCAAGGCCTTGCGCGCGCCGTCGAGGGCACTCACGTAGGCGGCCAGCTCCTCAGCGGTCGTGATGCCGCCGTCATCACAGATGATAGTCGACCCGGCCGCCGCGAGTGCCGCCGCATGCCGCCCGGTGTGTCCGGCCCCAAGCGCCATCAGCTCGTGCGCCCCCACCCCACCCAGCACCGCAAGCCCCGCCGTGCGGGCGGCGCGAGCGCACGCCTCCTGCGAGGCCTCCGGCACCCCGGCCACGTGCACCGCCGAGAACCCCGCTCGCGCGAGCGCAGGGTAGAGCGCGCGCACGTCACCATCGGAGTGGAACACGTGCGGCAGGCCGGGCGCCTCGGCGGCGATCTGGCGGTAGCAGGGCATGAGCGCCTCGAGGGCGAAGTCGGGCGACACGAGCCACCCGGTGCCGCCGGCAAGGTCGTCGGCGACCACGAGCGCGTCGACGCCCAGCGCCACGCCCGCCCGGGTCTGGTCGAGCGCGTCGTGAAGGACCTCGGAGAGCAGGAACGCGAGTGCGCCGGGCTCACTCGCGGAGCGCTTGAGCGCCTCGCTCCACCCCATAGGCTCGGCGACGCGGCCAAACACCCCCGACACCGCCCACGCCACGGCCACATCGGCCTCCCGAAGCAGCCTCACGGCGTCCGCCGCCCAGATCTCGCGCGCGGGGACCAGCACGAGGTCGAGGTGCAGTTCCAGAGCCACCGCCGCGAGCGTCTCAGCGGGGTCGGAGTCGCTCTCCTGCCACGTCAGGACCCGCAGGGCGTCCGCAGGCACCCACGTGAGCCCGTACGCGACGCCGGGAGCGCCTCCCAGGATGTCGAGCGCGTCACGGCGGCTCATGCGGCGTCCTCGGAGCTGTAGGCCGCCCAGACCGACTCGGCCTCCGCGCGCCAGAACGCCGCGCGATCGTCCACGTCGCGGCCCAACCGGTCACGCACGAACGCGAAGTACCCCTCGCCGGGCATGCCGGTGTCCGCACGCACCACGAGCGATGCGATGATCACTCCCCGCGCGGCCTCTTCCTCGGTGTCGACCTCGCCGAGCAGGTCCATCAACGCACCGGACCGCGCCGAGAAGCGCCCGTCGAAGGCGCGTCTCGCGGCCTCGCCGTAGGTGACCGTCGAGCGGGTCCGTGCAGCGTGAGTCACGAGCTCGCGCAGTGCCGCCTTGGCACCGGCCCACTCGGCCTCCGTGAGTCCCCACCGTCTCGCCATCACACGCTCCGTCCGTAGGGACCGCCGCCGTCGTCGATTCTAGCCCACGCGAAGGCGCGTCACGCGCGTGGTACGGCCACCCTGAATCCCCGGATGTCGCGCCTGGGCTCGCTGAGCTCGAAGCCCTGTCCGATGGTGAACCCTGCCCGTCGCACTTCGCCCAACAGCTCGGCGGTCTCGAGGTAGGTGGCCACAGCGACCTTGCCCTGCGATTCGATCAGCTCGCGCAGCGCGCCCACGAACTCAGCGGTCGCATCGTGCTCGGCGAACGCGTGCACCACCGTGCGGGAGAGCTTCACCTGTTCGATCGCGGACTCGCGCAGCAGCACGAAGATCCCCACGCCGCTGCCGAAGTCGTCGAGCACGAAGCGGCACCCCAACCCGCCCAGCCGCTCCATCCACTGGCGCCCTCCGGTGAGGTTGCTCAGCAGCGCCGGCTCGGATACCTCGAACACCAGGCAGCGCGGCTCGATTCGTGCGGCCTTCACGAGTGCGGCCACGTCCTCGAGCAGGTGCTCGTCGCCCAGGTCGCTCGCGGACAGGTTGACCGAAACCGCGTGACCGTCCGAGTCCTCGATCTCGTCGATCGCGCAGCGCACCACCACCCGCGTGATGCGCGACATGAGCCCGAGCCTCTCGGCGACAGGGAGGAACTCGTCGGGGGCGTAGACCTCGCCGTCGGCGGCCTCCATGCGGATGAGCGACTCGAAGTACTCGATGCGGCCGTCTGAGAGCCGCGAGACCGGCTGGAACATGAGGAACAGTCCGCCGCTTCCCAGTGCCTCGTGGATGCGCTCAGCCACGCGCTCCGGCTGCTCGTCGGAGTCGCCCGGGCGCCAGACCTCGACGCGGTTGCGCCCCAGCGCCTTGGCCGCATAGAGCGCGCAGTCCGCCCGGTCGAGCAGCACACGCGCCGAGACCCCCGGCTCGATGAACGCGAGCCCGGCCGACATGCCCAGCCGATGCTTGCGCGCGTCGGGCACGAACTCGGAGCCGGAGGCGGCGTGCCGCATGCGCTCGGCGATCTCGGCGGCCTCGGCCATGGTCGCGTCCTCGAGCAGGACCGCGAACTCATCGCCACCCATGCGCGCCGGCAGGTCGCTCGCGCGCACGTGGGTGCGAAGCATCATCGCGAAGTTCACGAGCGCCTGGTCGCCGGCCAGGTGGCCGCGGTCGTCGTTGTAGGACTTGAGGTGGTCGAGGTCGATCATCATGAGGACGGACTCGGCGCCGCGCTCGGCCCTGACCACCGCGCGGTCGAGCGCCTCTTCGAGCGAGCGACGGTTGGCCATGCCCGTGAGCGGGTCGTGCCCGGCCATGAAGGCGAGCCTGCGCTCCTGCATCCGGCGCTCGGTCACGTCCCACAGCACCATCACCACGGCCGGCGCCTCGCCGTCTACACCACGCGGGCGCGAGAGCACGCACTCGAACGTCGCACCGGTGCCGTCTTTGCGGTGCGCGTCGACCTCGGTGCGCGTCACCTGGCGCTCTTTGACCTGCGCCAGAGCCCGGCGCAGACGCGGACGCGACTCCTCAGCGGCGAACGCCAGCCACGCCCACCTGCCCTCCGGCGGCTGGCCGAACGCCTCGGCCCACACGATGTTCGCGCACGACACGGTGCCTTCGGCGTCGATCACGACGGCGGGGATGCCGAGCATGTCGAGCACCTCGGCGGGTCCCTCGAACTCGAGGGGTCCGATGCGGCAGGCGTCCACGTCCACAGGCCCATCCTTCTTGTGACGCGCGCAGGTGCTCATAGCGAGTCGGTCCGGCCGGTTCACGATATGTATTCCCGAGAAACGCAAAACGGCCCGCCGCGTGATGCGACGAGCCGCGCTACCGCCGTGCACGCGCACAGCGGGATAGAGGTCTGGTGGAGGCGATGGGAGTCGAACCCATGTCCACAATAGCCCCCCGGGAGGCATCTCCAGGCTCAGTCACCGTTTGGGATCTCGACTCCGGCTACACACGGTGACCCGAGTGCCATCGTCCAGACGGATCGATCTTTTGCGAAGGCATACCGTCAACGTCCTTCACAGCAGTCCCCTGAGTGGCACCGTCGCGGTATCGGGGACACATACCGGTTGGTGTCGCTGGCTATTTAGGCAGCGAGAGCAAAGTCATTGTCGACGCTTGAGCGTCTTTACCCCTGTTTAACGAGGCGAGGAGACCTCGGCCTGCTTCCTCCGTCGAAACTATCATGTCGAAACCAGTCGCCCCCACGTGTGGGGCACCGACGACCTGTCAAAGTGCCTGCGTGTCGTAGTGCGCGAGTGAGTATACCCCGTCGCGCCGACATCGGTGAGAGAGCAACCGCCGTGCCCGTGGCCTCGAAGAGCCCTACTGGCCCTTCTGGCGGTCGCGCATCGCGCGCTCGACGTCGCGCTGCTGGTCGCGCGCCGCGATGGTGTCGCGCTTGTCGTAGTTCTTCTTGCCGCGCGCCAGGCCCAGCTCGACCTTCACCATGTTGCTCGGCGAGAAGTAGAGCTTGAGCGGCACGAGCGTGTAGCCGCGCTCCTTGGTCTTGCCGATCAGGTAGCGGATCTCCTTCTTGTGCATCAGGAGCCTGCGCTTGCGATCGGGGTCGACGTTGGCCCGGTTGCCGTGGCTGTACGGGGAGATGTGGACGTTGTGCAGCCACACCTCGCCGTCGCGGACGGTGGCAAACGAGTCGCGCAGCGTCGCACGGTTCTGCCTGAGCGACTTGACCTCCGTGCCGGTGAGCTCGATGCCGGTCTCGTAGGTCTCGTCGATGAAGTAGTCGTGGTACGCCTTCTTGTTGGTGGCGATGTCACGCTGTTCGAGGGTCACGGTGTCACTCTCGTGCTCGTGGGGACGTGGGCGCCTATCTTACCCGAGGATACCCTTGGCGACCTTGCGCATACGCGCCCACAGCAGTCCGCCGGTGATGACGAACACCCACATGAACGCGTGCTTCACCATCAAGGCGGTGAACAGGTACTTGTTGCTGGGGTCGGCCAGGTTCCACTCCACCTGCTGGAAGAACACCGTGCGTGGGATGCCGCCGATGACGATCCACACGATCGACCAGATGGCGATCTTGCTGAGCACGCCGTAGGCGGTCGCGAACCAGCGTGCGGCCTCCGGTCCGTCCTGCTCGGCCTTGCGCCCGAGCAGCCACATGATGAGCGCGCTCGAGAGCAACATCGCTGTGGCGACGTCGTGGAAGTAGTTGTTCATGATCACGAGGACCTTGAGAAGCGGGGTGATCTCCATGCGTTGGGCCTTTCATCTGCGAGCCGCGAACCCACGACGCGCGTGGGTGGACTAGCCTCTGGTGTTGCCGTGGATGCGCTCGTGCTCGCGGGCGAACTCGTGGAAGGCGCGTCCCTGGGGATACTGCACCGCCCACGACGTGATGTGCGACATCGGGAAACCCTTGGCGCCCACCTTGGTGATGCGATGCAGGATCTTAGGGATCGAGAACAGGTCCGAGCGCAGGTTGACGATCGCGGCCTCGCGCACCGCCGGCGTCATCTCGGGATCGTCGTGCACGAAGTTCGCGTGGTTGCCGTCGTAGAGGTCCCAGTCCTGACCGGGGATCAGGAACGGCGCGTACTCCTCGTAGAGCTTCGTGCCGGGGAACGGTGTGGTCATGACCGGGTGAGCCGAGATCGTGAGCTCCTCGCACAGCTCGCGGATGCGATCGAAGTCCCGAAGGTGATCGGCGCGGCTGCCCACCATGATGAACAGCATGACCTCGATGCCCGCCGCACGGATGCGCTTGATCGCGTCGATGCGGTCGCGGCCCTGCTTCTTGGTCGCGTCGAGCTCCTCGAGCACGAGCGGGTTGTCCGACTCGTAGCCCACCATCGCCGCGGTCATACCCGCGCGACGCGCCCACGTGAGCAGCTCATCGGACTTCGAGTTGCTGATGGTCACCAAGTCGCCCGAGCCGAACCACCACTTGCCGTGGACCTGCTGCGACATCTCCTTGTACAGCTCGATCGAGCGGTTGATGTTGATGCCCCACACGTTGTCGTCGATGTTCCAGAAGAGCCGCTTCTTGCTCGCGGCCACCTCGGCGACGACCTCGTCGATCGGGCGCATCCGCACGGTGCGGCCAAAGAACTCGTGCACCGAGCAAAACGAGCACGAGTGCGGGCACCCGCGGCTCGTGAAGAACGATCCGAACTGGTAGTTGTCCGGCAGCAGGTCGGTACGCGGATGCGGCAGGTTCTCGAGTGGCGCGTACGGGCCGTCGTAGCGCGGCTTGAGCGCGCGCCTCTCGGCATCGTCGAGCACCTCGCCCCAGATGGTCTCGGCCTCGCCCACCACGATGGCGTCGGCGTGGGCCGCGGCTTCTTCGGGGAGCGCGTGCACGTGGATGCCGCCCAGCAGCACCTGCACGCCGCGCGCCCTCAGCGCGTCAGCGGTGCGGTACGCCCACGGAGCCTGGGGGGTGAGCACGGTCATGCCCACGAGGTCGGCGTCGGTGGTCGCCGGATCGAAGCTGCGCAGGTTCGCGTCGACGAGCGTGATCTCGTGCGCACCCGGCCGCACCTGGTCCGTGAGGCCCGCAAGGTACTCGAGGACCGGGGGCGCGATGGGCAGCCCCTTGGACTTTTGGCCGCCCTCTCCAAAGGGAGGGCTGATGAGGGTGATCTTCACGTCAGGCGACCTTTCAGGTCCGTGCCGGGGAGTATCCGCAAGCGAGTGTAGGACAGCACGATGCGTGCCGCCGTCTTCTCCACGAAATGAGCACCTCACGCAGGATAGCCGAGCCATCCGACGCGCGCATCGAAAGGGGGCCGCCTCGCTCCCGAGACGGCCCCCTGTCCACCCTGTGTTTCGTGCGTGGGCTACGGCGTGAAGTCGGTGCCCGGCTCGAGGTCGAGCACGAACTGCGTGAGCAGCTTCACCGCGGCATCGAGGTCCTTGAGCGACAGCACCTCGGTGGGCGTGTGCATGTAGCGCAGCGGGATCGAGACGAGCGCCGCCGCCTTGCCGCCGCGCGACAGCTGGATCGCGTTGGCGTCGGTACCCGTTCCGCGGGGCTCGGCACCGATCTGGTACGGCACCTTGGCCTTCTCGGCCGCTGCGACGAGCGCCTCGAACAGCACCGGGTTGATGTTGGGGCCGCGAGCGATGATCGGGCCCTTGCCGCACTCGAACTCACCGTGCTTGCGCTTGTCGATGTCCGGATAGTCCGTGGCATGACCCACCTCAACGGCGATGCCCACCACGGGGTCCACGCCGTACGCCGAGGTGATGCCGCCGCGCAGGCCCACTTCCTCCTGGACGGTGGCCGCGGCGACCAGGTCGCCCTTGGCGCCACCCGCCTTCTTGACCTCTTCGAGCACGCGCGCAGAGATCCACGCGCCCATCTTGTCGTCGAACGCACGCGAGACGGCGAGGTCGTCGCCAAAGGTCTCGAGGCCCACGTCGAAGGTGATGGGGTCGCCCACGCGCACGCGCTTCTTGACCTCTTCGCCGCTGAAGCCCAGGTCGATGAAGAGCTTCTCGAGCTTGGTGACGTTCTTGCGCTCATCGTCCTCGATGAGATGGATGGGCTTGCGGCCCATCACACCCAGCAGCGCACCGTCTTTCGTGTGCACCTGCACGCGCATGCCCGGCAGGATCGCCGCGTCCACGCCGCCGATCGCCGAGAACGCGATGAAGCCCTCGGGGGTGATGTAGTTGACCATCAGGCCGATCTCGTCGATGTGCCCGGCAAGCATGACCGAGACACCATCGGCGGAACCGCTGAGGAGCGCGTGCACCGAGCCCATGACGTTGGTGTCGATGGAGTCCGCGACACCGGTGAGCCTCTCACGGAACACCTTGGCCGCAGGCTGCTCGAAGCCGGAGGGCGACGGCGCCTCGACGAGGTCCGTGAGGAACTGGAGGTCCTTCTTCTGCATATGCCGACCCTTCATGTCGAAGTTGAAGACGTTACCGAGTGTACCCGTCCCGAGCCGACGCGCTACCACCTACAGCCAAGCATGTCGCGGAATCGACACGCGCGGCGCCTGCATAGCACCAAGTCCGGTCTGCATAATCGTGCGTCGCAGCGCCGGCGTGTGGATGACCGCCGACTTGGCCATCTTCCCCACGACCTCCGCGGCCAGCGGGGCGCCCGCGAGACGATAGCGGGTCACCGCACCCTCCAACCCGGATTCACACGCCCCGGCGAGCGCGGCGGCACTCCTGAGCGCAAAGCTGATGCCCTCCGCCGAGCTTGGCGAGATGAGCCCGGCGGCCTCGCCAAGCAGTGCGATATCCCCGCGCCCAAGCGAGATCTGCGTCGCCGAGCAGGGCCGAGCGATGGGCGCGCCGTGCCGGGCCATCTCCGCGCCAAACCTGAACCCTGCGTCGCGCATGCGGCCGCACAACGTCTCGAATCGCGCGATCGCCCCCGGACCGGCCGGGAACGCCGCTCCCACGAGCATCGTGTCGCCCTTGGGGATCGTCCAGCCGTAGAAATCGGTGAGCGTCGCGTCGAAGACGGTGCCGTAGTGCGGGTCACCGGACGCGGCGCCGCATGCGGCCTGGACCGAGACGTAACGGGGCAGCGAACGCCATCGCGGCAGCATCGCGCCGCGCACAAGCGACGACGCCCCGTCGGCACCCACCACCACGCGCGCCTGCACGCTCGCCCGTCCCCCACCCGGTGTGTCGAAGCGCACCATCGTGCGACCGTCGAGCGGCTCGACGGACACGGCCCGCCACCCAAACGCCGCATCAACAGAGCCGGGGACGAGGGACACGAGCCACCGGTCGAACGCCTCGCGGTCGACGTTCACGTAGAAGCGCTGATAGAGCCGCTCGACGTCGCTCGCAAGGTCGACGGTGCGCACCGCGAACAGCTGAGGTCCGCTCACCACGCTCGCCGGGACGCCTAGTCCCTGCCGGGCCAGCTCTGCCTGCGCGCGCGGTGCGAGCAGCCCGCCGCACGGCTTGGCGAGGCTGCCTGACACGAACGGGCGATCGAGCGCTCTTCCATCGGCGACGAAGACGCGATAGCGCTCCCCCAGCAGACGTGCGAGCGTGGAACCAGCGGGTCCCGCCCCGATGATGGCGACGTCGTACATGAAGGCGTCCTCTCGGCCGATGTGGTCGTGGGAACCCCATCATCCGAGGTGCGACCCTCGATACGCCGCTGCGTCACCCTTTGGTTGACCCGCGTTGCCTCGCTGTAGCGTCGCGTTGCCCGGCCGTCATACGA
>CAYOHY010000052.1:0-11941 GCA_964403885.1 uncultured Eubacteriales bacterium | reverse complement strand
ACGCAGCCCTGATCGGCCCAGTAGCGCGACAACGCCAGGATGATGTCCTGGAAGGTGAGGGTGCTCATCGGGTCTCCCGTGCAGGCAGTGAGACGACAGGTAGCGCTCGACGCGGGTGCGCCGAGTGTGCAGGCTATCTTACCCGAACACCGCGTGTCGCGAGACCACGGAAATCACCTGCGGAGCACATCAGCGCGCAGGACGCGTGTCGCATCAGGCGACGAGCCCCGCGTAGAAGTCGAGCGCCTTGAGGCGGGCGTGCAGGTGGAAGGCCACGAAGCTTCGCATGAGCGTGAAGCAGTCCGAGACCGCAGCGGGCGGCATGTCGAGTGAGGCGACGTCTGCCATGGTCGCCCCCAGCAAGCGCCGCAGCCACGCCGTCGCTTGGAGTGGAAAGTGCAACGAGGCCGAGTCGAGATCGCCGCACTCCCGGCACAGGATGCCTCCGTGAACGTGCGAGAACCTGGCTGAGTCCTCAGCCTCGCCTGCGCACGATGCACAGCTCTCAAGCTCAGGGCGATAGCCGTGCATGGCCATAGCTTTGAGGAGGAACGCAACGACGAGCTGCGGCAACGCCTCGATCGGCGCGGCCTCCATGACCCCCAGGGTCGTTGCCGCGAGCGCGTAGAGTCGGGGCTCGACCTGGCCCTCGACCGCGATCTTGTCGAGCAGGTCAGCCACGACCGCGGCGGCCGATGAACGATCGAGGTCCTCGCGCAGCGCGGCATGGGGCGCCAGGGTGCGTGCCTCGGTGATGATGTCGAGGCTCTTGCCGGTGTGGAGCAGCAAGTCGACCTCCGAGTACGGCTCGAGTCGACCGCCAAACCGGGTGCCCGGCTTGCGCAGCCCCTTTGCCACGGCGCGGACCTGACGTCCGTCCGCAGCGAGCAGCGTGAGGATGATGTCGGTCTCGCCCAGCTTGGTCTTGCGCAAGACGAGCGCCCTGAGCGGGTACGACGGCATGAGCTACAGGCCGCGCCTCTGGGCCTCGGCCACGAGCTCAAGGCCCGCCGACGTACCGATGCGGCTCGCACCGGCATCGATGAGCTCGAGAGCGAAGTCCAGGTCACGGATGCCGCCGGCCGCCTTCACGCCGATCTCCGGCCCCACCGTCGCGCGCATGATCTCGACGTCGCGCACGCTTGCGCCGCGCGGGCCAAACCCGGTCGACGTCTTCACGAATCCCGCGCCCGCGGCGACGCACAGCTCACACGCGTGCGCGATCTGCGACTCGTCCAGATAGCCGGTCTCGAGGATGACCTTCACGAGGCCGCGCCCCTCGGTCTCCTCGGACACAGCGATGACCACCGCCTCGACGTCATCACGCACGTAGTCGAACTCCCCGCCCAGGAACGCGGCGACGTTCATGACCATGTCGACCTCGGTGCAACCCAGCTCCACCAGGTGGACCGACTCCTCGGCCTTGGTCTCGGTGAGCGAGTAGCCCAGCGGGAACCCGGCTACAGAGCACACGACGGTGCTCGTGCCGGCGAGATGCTGCGAGGCAAGCGGCACGAGGAACGGCGAGACGCACAGCGAGGCGAATCCGGCGTCGCGCGAGGACTCCATCCACGCAGCGGCATCCGAGAAGCCAGCGGTGGGCTTGAGCAGTGTCTGGTCGAGCGTGGCGGCCAACGCCGCGATGTCAGCGGAACTCACAGGCCCTCCCCGTAGCCGAAGCGACGGATCTGCGACGCGTCACGTCGCCAATCGCGCTTCACCTTGACGGTGAGATCGAGGAACACCTTGGCGCCCAGCAACCTCTCAAGGTCCTCGCGCGCCTCCGTGCCCACCTTGCGGATCATCTCCCCGCCCCTGCCGATGATGATGCCCTTCTGGGAATCGCGCTCCACGTAGATGACCGCCCAGATGGTCACGACGTCGCGCTTCTTGTCGTGCTTGAGCTCCTCGACCTGAACGCCGACGGCGTGCGGGACCTCGTCGAAGGTGGAGCGCAAGATCTTCTCGCGGATGAACTCAGCGACCATGACCTCGAGCGGCTGATCGGTGGGCATGTCGCGCGGGAACCAGCGCGGACCCATGGGAAGGTGCGCGATCGCAGCCTCGTAGAACCCGTCGAGGTTGAAGTCCTCGGTCGCGGACAGCACGACCTCTTCGTCGAAGTTCACGAACTTGCGAGCTGCGGCGAGCTGCTCCTCCACTTGGCCGGCGGTGGCGATGTCGGCCTTCGTGATGACGAGGATGCGGCTCTTGGCGCCGCGCGCCTTGGCCACGTGCTCGGCGACCCACTGGTCACCGGTGCCGAACTTCTGCGTGCCGTCCACCAGCATGGCGACGACATCGACGTCCTCGAGTGATTTGAGCGCGCTGCGATTGAGCTGCTCGCCCAAGGCGTCATGGGGCTTGTGCAGGCCCGGCGTGTCAACGAGCACCATCTGGGCGTCTTCGCGGTCGATGACGGCCCTCAGGCGATGCCGGGTGGTCTGCGGGGTATCGCTCGTGATGGCGACCTTCGCTCCCACGAGCGCGTTGGTGAGCGTGGACTTGCCGGCGTTGGGGCGCCCGACCAGTGCGACGAACCCTGAACGTACTTCCTCGTAGGCGGCCACTACTTGGTCTCATCCTGATCGAGGTAGCCGCGCACGAACGCTTCGGGGAGCAGCTCATCGAGGGTCATGACCATGACGTCGTCCTCGACGCCGCCCATGATCACGCGCATCTCGGGGTTGAACTCGGCGAGCGCCTGGCGGCAGCAGCCGCACGGCACCGTGGGCGCCTGCGAGTCTCCCACCACGGCGATGGCCGCGATGTCGCGGAACCCATGGGTGACGGCGGCGGTCAGCGCCGCACGCTCGGCACAGATCGTGGCGCCGTAGGCGGCGTTCTCCACGTTGACGCCGCGAAAGATCTCGCCTTCGCTCGTGTACACGGCCGCTCCCACGCGGAAGCTGGAGTACGGCGCATAGGCCAGCTCCTGCACCTCGCGCGCCTGAGCGAGCAAGACGAGGTCGGCCTGAGTGAGGTTACGCATCGTGCTCTCCTTCCGATGACGGACCGGCAGGCTCGACCACGAGCTGACGGATCCGGGCTCCTTCTAGCTGGGTGACCGTGAGTCGAACGCCCTCGATCACCACCGATTCTCCCCGCTTGGGTATGTGCCCCGCAACCTCGGTGAACAGGCCACCCACCGAATCGGTCTCAGTGTCGATGTCGGTGCCGAGCAGCTCGTCGAGGTCGCCCACGGGCAGCCGGGCGTCGACCCTATAGCGCCCTTCCTCGAGCGCCACCACGAGCGGTTCCTCGCGGTCGTACTCGTCGGCGATCTCGCCGACGATCTCTTCAAGCAGGTCCTCGAGTGTCACGAGTCCTGCGGTACCACCATACTCGTCCGCGACGATCGCGATGTGCGTACGCTCGCGCATCTCGACCATGAGCTCCTCGACGGGCTTGGTCTCAGGCACGAAGTACGGCTCGCGGGCGAGCGGGCTGACCGGCGCACCGGTCTCACACCCGGCCAACGCGCCAAGCAGGTCCTTGGCGTACAGGACCCCGCGCACGTCGTCGATCGTCTGGTGATAGACAGGCAGCCGAGAGTACCCTGTCGCCGCGATCAATGCGACCGCTTCTTCGACGGTCGCCGTGTCGGGAAGCGCCCGCATGTCAGTGCGGGGCACCATCACTTCGCGCGCGACCTTCTCGGCGAAGTCCGATACGGCCTCGAGCAATGCCTCCTCGGCCTCCTCGCGAACGGCGTCCTCGTCGGAGGCAGAACCACGCCACTCCGGCGTGACCGCCCAGGGCGTGAGCGTGCGCTCGGCGCCCACAACGTCGACGAGCCACTTCCAGGGCGAGCCGAGCACCCGTGCGACCGGGTAGATGGCACGCGTGAGCGGCAGGGTGAGCCGGGCGGTCTCGAGTGCGACCCGCTCCGGGTTCGTCACGGCTATGGTGCGAGGGAGGGCCTGAGTCAGCGAGTAGGTGACGAGCACGAACAGGATGCCGCCAAGCGAAGCGGCCGAGGTGGAGGCCAACGCGGCCAGCCACACGGAGTCGCCGGCTGCAGCCCCGTCGCCTATCGCGACGCCCACGGACGCGCCGGCGACCGCGGCGGAGGCAAAGGCGGCTCCACCGATGAGCGTGGCCACGGCCCTCAGGCGATGTCTCGCCTCGGCGAGACTGTCGAGGGCCTGCGCGCCAGCACGCTCCGCCTCAAGGAGGCGATGGACTCGCCCGGCCGGCAACATGAGCACGGCAGTCTCGGACGCACACAGCAAGGCCGACAGGCCCAGAAGGACGACGCTCACCAACAGCGCTAGCCACAACACGGCGAATCACCCACTCGGCGTGTGAGGTGCGCCCTCATCGGAAGAACACCTGAAACACCGCGACCACCGACACGACGCCGAGCAACGCGCCCACGATGACCTGCGGGATCGAGTGGATCTCGGCCTCGATGCGGCTTTGCGCGACGAGGAAGGCGATGAAGTAGCCAAGTGCGAGAGCCCCGGCGCTGCCGGTGATGAAGCCCACGATGGTGGCGGCCCCGAATGCGATGGCGGCGTGACCGCTCGGCCACCCGCCCTCGAGCCACGTGCCTTCCTTGGAGACGGCCTTGAGCGCCAGCACCGCGATCATGATGATGCCGAGCGCGATCACGGTGAGGTCCGCCGGTGCGAACTTCACGATATCGAGACCTCGCTGCAGCAGCGCCTTGATGCGGTCGAAGAGGATCAGATAGGCGACGATGACCGCGTTGATCGCGGCAACCAGCACCGCGCCGGCGGCGACATCTTTGGCGATCTTGGCGAGCGGATCGAAGCGGTCGGTGGCGACATCGACCGCCGCCTCGATGGCGGTGTTGAGGAGCTCAGCGGCGAACACGAGGCTGATGGTCATCACGATCATCACGAGTTGCGTGCGCGACACTCCCAGCAGCAGGCTGCCCACGGAGACCAGCGCGGCCACAGTGAGGTGCACGCGCATGTTGCGCTGCGTGCGCAACGCGTACACGATCCCCTCGATCGCGTAGTTGAAGCTCCACAGGATGGACCGTCGGCTCTTCACCGTCTCACGCGTCCTATGATGCCGCCACCCATGCCTCGAGCAGCACCCGCTCGCGCGCCTGCATGACCGCGGCGTCGTCGTCCTCGATGTGGTCATAGCCCAACAGGTGCAACACCCCGTGGACGAGAAGCAGGTTGAGCTCCTCCTCCACCGTATGCCCGTACTCGGCCGCCTGCGCCTCGGCGACCTGCGGAGCGATCACCACGTCGCCTATGGCGACGGGCTCGTCCGGACCCACGACCGCGCACGGGTCGTCACACTCGAACGACAGCACGTCGGTGGGTCCCTCTTTGCCGCGGTACTGCTGGTTGAGCTCGGTCATCTCCTCGATATCGACGATGGCGATGGACAGCTCCACGTTCGCGGGCGCCTCCTCGCGCTCGAGCACGAACAGGCTCAGTCGCTCGAACGCACCCAGATCGAGGATCTCAGGCTCGCGATGGCTCACGACGCTGATCAGCATGGGCTTCCCTCCTCGGGGCAGAGAGTGGCTGGGGATACTCGCATCGCGCGTGCAGCATACTCACGAGCATGCGCGAGAAGGTGACACGCACGGTCTCGATGTCCTCAGGGGTGAGGCCGGACAGCTCAAGCTGCCCGTCTTGCACCTTGTCGTCGATGACGAACCGCACCACTGCGGCGACACCGTCGGCAGAAGGCTCCTTGAGCGCACGCACGGCGGCCTCGGAGGAGTCCGCCATCATCACGAGGCCCGCTTCACGGGTGGTGGGCCGTCCACCGTGGTAGCGGTAGTCGGCCTCGAAGACGCCCGCGTCTTCCTGGGTGGCCTTGTGGTAGAAGTAGCGGATCAACGACGTGCCGTGGTGCTCGCGGATGATGTCGCGCAGGCTCATCGGCAGGCCGTACTCCTCGGCAAGCTCCAGGCCGTCGGTGACGTGCGAGGTGATGATGAGGGCGGAGAGCGATGGCTTCGCCGTATCGTGCGGATTCTCACCCTCGGCGAGGTTCTCGAAGAAGAAGCAGGGGCGCCTGATCTTGCCGACATCGTGGTAGTAGGCGCCGACGCGCGCGAGCAAGGCGTCTGCGCCGATGGCCTCGGCACCCGCCTCGGCGAGGCTCGCCGCGGCAAGGGAGTGCGTGTAGGTGCCGGGGGCCTCGGTCATGAGGCGCTTGAGCAGCGGGTGAAGCGGGCTCGCCGCCTCAAGGATGCGCACGTCCTCACGATTGACGATGACGCGCCTGACGAGCGGTACCACGACAAGCCCCACGAGTGCGGCGCTCAGAGCGCCGAGCGCTCCCCACGTCGCGTTCTCGACAGCCTGGGCACGCGGCTCGCCTGCGATGGTCGCGACCATGAACGCCACGAGTGCGCCCGCCGCAACCAAACCTGCGCCCGCGAGCGCGATCAGCACGACGAGGGTCGCTCGGCTCTTGGGCATCCACCGAAGGGCGTACGAGGGCGCTATCGAGATGTCGGGGCGCTCACCCATCGGTGCGCGCGACCTTCTCTTCTTCGTAGACGTGGTAGGCCTGGACGATCCGCTGGACGAGCTTGTGGCGAACCACGTCCTTGCCGGTCAGGTCGCAAAACGCGATACCCGAGACACCCTCGAGGATCGCCCTGACCTCTTTGAGCCCGGAGTGCCCGCGCGGCAGGTCGATCTGGGTGATGTCGCCTGTGATGACGATCTTGGAGCCGAAGCCCAGACGCGTCAGGAACATCTTCATCTGCTCCGGCGTGGTGTTCTGGGCCTCGTCGAGGATGACGAACGAGTCGTTGAGCGTGCGGCCACGCATGTAGGCGAGCGGCGCGATCTCGATGACGCCGCGCTCGAGCATGGAGCTCGACTTCTCGGCGTCCATCATGTCGAACAGCGCGTCGTAGAGCGGACGCAGGTACGGGTCGACCTTCTCGGTGAGCGTGCCGGGAAGGAAGCCGAGCGACTCGCCGGCTTCGACCGCCGGACGCGTGAGGATGATGCGCCCGACCTCCTTGCGCTTGAGTGCCTCCACGGCCATCGCCATGGCGAGGTACGTCTTGCCGGTACCGGCCGGGCCGATGCCGAAGGTCACCGTGTGCTTGCGGATGGCATCGACGTAGCGCTTCTGGCCGCCGGTCTTGGGTCGGATGGCCTTTCCCTTGTGAGTGAGGATCACGTCACCGTGCAGTGCGGTGGGCGTGCACTCACCGTGGGTGAGCAGCTCGATCGAGTGCTCCATGAGCTCGGGGGTGATGTGCTCACCCTTCTCGATGAGGCCGATCATCTCGGAGAACAGCGCCGAGACGGTCGCGGTGTCGGTGGCCTCGCCTGAGATGGTGATCTCGTTGCCGCGCACGGAGATGTCGGCGGAGAACTGCGCTTCTGCGATACGCAGGAGCGAGTCGCCCTCGCCAACCAGGCGGGTCATGTCGAGTTCAGGGGGTACGACGAGGCGGATCTGGGTGGACTCCACGAGTTGTGATGCACCTCGGTTCGGCAGCGGGTTCACGTGCGGACAGATCGGTTCCGCGGGCGCTTCGTGCGCTAGGTGGATTCTACCACCGCGGGCCGACAACCAACGACCCGCCCATCGACGACAGCCGTCAGCTCGACGCGAGCGAGCACGCCCTCGATGACGGCTTCGCTTCGGGGGAACCGCACGTGCAGATAGTCTCGGGTCGTTCCCTCGGCCCACGTGTCGCCCACGCGCTCGACGAGCACCTCTGCCGTACCGCCGATCGCCGCCGTGGCGAAGGACATGGCGAGCCGGTCTCCCAGCGCGCGCAGCTCGGCTGCCCTCGACGCCCTGACCGAGGGGTCGAGCTGTTCCATCGCGGCGGCCGGCGTGCCGGGCCGCTCCGAGTACCGGAAGACGTGCAGTCGCGAGAAGCCCATCTCGTCGACGAAGGCGAGCGTCCGTGCGTGGTGCTCGTCGGTCTCGCCCGGAAAGCCGGCGATGAGGTCGGTGGTGACCGCAAGGCCGGGGATGCGCGTGCGTGCGGCGGCAACGCGGTCGGCGAACCCCGCGGTGTCGTAGGTCCGAGACATCGCGGCCAGCACCTCGTCGCAGCCGCTTTGCAGCGGCACATGGAGGTGCTCACACACTGCCGGCGTGCTCGCCAGCGCGTCGATGAGCGCATCGGTGAGGTCGGGCGGCTCGATGCTCGAGAGGCGCAGACGCTCGATACCCGTGGCGGCGACCGCTCGGATCGCGTCGGCGAGACCGGCGTCGCCATCGCGGTAGCGTCCGATGTTGATGCCGGTCAGCACCAGCTCACGCACACCCGCCTCGACAAGCGAGGTGGTCTCGGCGACGAGCTGCTCGAGCGGCACGCCGCGGGGCACCCCACGCGCGTACGGCACGATGCAGTAGCTGCAGAAGTTGTCGCACCCGTCCTCGATCTTGAGGCTCGCCCGTGTGCGAAAGCCCTCGCCCACTCGCACGGCGTGCGCGTGAGGGCCCGCCTCGGCAAGACCGAGCGCAGACGCGACGCGGTCGGCGACGAGCGCCTTGTCCGACTCCACGACCACGCGCTCACCCAGCGCCTCGAGCGACGCGCGGTCGATCGCGGCCAGACAGCCGGTCACGACGACGATGGGGCCACGCGCGGCCTTGAGCGCCTGCCTGACCGCCTTGCGGGCCTTCGCATCGGCCTCGCCGGTGACGGTGCAGGTGTTGACGATGATGACGGCCGCTTCGTCCTCGGGTGCGAGGAACGCTCCCCTGCCGATGAGGTTCGCCGCGATGTCGTCGCTCTCAACCCGGTTGACCTTGCAGCCCAGGGTACGCAGCGCGACAGGCACGCCCGCCCCGCTCACCGCTCGCCGCCAAGCCCGCCGAGCGACCACGTGACGAGCGCGAGCGCGACGATGGCGGCGGTCTCGGTGCGCAGGATGGTGTGACCCAGCGTGACGGTACGCGCGCCCACGGACTCGAGCTCCGCGACCTCCTCGGCGGACAGCCCGCCCTCGGGACCAACGACGACCGCGATCTTGGCACCCGGTGTGGCGACCCACGACTCCACTGCGGCCCGCAGGCCCGACCCGCGCGCCTCTTCCCACAAGACGATGACCTCGTCGTGGGCGGCCAGAAGCGGGAGCACGGACTTCAGCGTCGACGGGTCGTGGACCAGGGGTACCTCGGAGCGGTGAGACTGCTCGGCGGCGGACTTCGCGATGCGCCGCCACCGCTCGCCGCGGTCGGCTCGCTTGCGCTCGTCGAGCTTCACGACGCTGCGGCCCGAGAGCACAGGGATGATCTCCGAAGCGCCTACCTCCACGGCCTGGCGCACGATGGCGTCCATCTTGTCGCCCTTCGCGACACCTTGCACGAGCGTCACGTGCGGATGCACCACGCGCACGAGCCGCTCCACGAGCGTCGCCGAGACGACCGGTGAGGTCTGGGCGACGCGAACCGTCCATGCGGAACCCGCACCGGGCTCGACGACCTCGATGGTCTCGCCCACGCGCACGCGCAAAACGCTCACGAGGTGGTGGCGATCCTCATCGGAGAGCGGCAGTATGACATCGGACCCGGGCGCCGCATCCGCGGGCAGGGCCGACTCGAGAAAGAAGCGGTGAGCGGACATGCGCTAGCCCCTCAGCCAGTCCTTGAGCTTCTCGACCGGTGACTTCTGAGCCCGCGTGGCGTCGCCGAACTCCTCGGCCAGCTCGTGCAGCAGCTCCTTCTGTCGCTTGCTGAGCTTCTTGGGCACGTCGATGCCCAGGTGCACGATCAGATCGCCGCGCGAACCGCCGCCGCCCACGCGCGGCATGCCGCGACCCTTGAGGCGAACGGTGTCGCCGTGCTGGGTACCGGCGGGCACCGACACGGTGTTGTCCTCGAGCAGGCCGCAGATCGACAGGTCCGCGCCAAGCGCCGCCTGCGTGATCGAGATCGAGGCCTTGCAGTGCAGGTCGTCGCCCTCGCGATGCAGGTGGTCGTGCTCGCGCACCCGCACCGTCACAAGCAGGTCGCCGGCCGCCGCGCCGCGGATGCCGGCCTCACCGATGCCACGGAGGCGGATCTGCTGGCCGTCTCGGATACCCGCGGGGATGTTGACGTTGACGTGCTGCCGGTCGGGCACGCGTCCTGAGCCCTGGCACTCGTCGCACGGGGTCTCGACGACCTGTCCCGTGGCGCCACAGCGCTCACACGGGCCCATGGTCTGCATGTTGCCGAGGAAGGTGCGCCGCACGCTGACACGCTGACCGGAGCCGTTGCAGTCCGGGCACGTGATGACCTTGCTGCCGGGCTGCGCGCCGGAGCCCTCGCACACGTCGCAGGTGGCGAGGCGGTCGAGGACGATCTCCTTCTCGACGCCGGTCGCGGCCTCCTCGAGCGTGATGGTGATCCCCATGGTCATGTCTCGGCCCTCGAGCCGGGCACCGCGCTGTGCACCGGCGACGCCGCCGAAGAACGCGCTGAACAGATCACCCATGTCGAAGCCGCCCGCGCCGCCGCCCCCAAACAAGTCGTTGAGGTCGACGTACTGGTAGCCGCCGGCGCCGCCGGGGCCGCCCGGCCCGCGACCGACGCTGCCGTACGTGTCGTACTGCTGCTTCTTGGCGGGATCGCTCAAGACGTCGTAGGCCTCGTTGACCTCTTTGAAGCGGTCCTCGGCGTCGGCCGCCTTGTTGACGTCCGGGTGGAGCTCGCGCGCCTTGCGGCGAAACGCCTTCTTGATCTCGTCAGCACTCGCCGAGCGCTCGACACCAAGAACCTCATAGTAGTCACGGGTACCTGCGGGCACGAAGTCGTCCTTTCGATGCGAATGCGCCGGCGCCTAGCCGAGCGCATCTTCCAGTCCGTCGGCGACCGCTCTGACCGAGGCGATCGCGCGCGTGTAGTCCATGCGAGTGGGTCCGATCACACCGACGACGCCGTCGGCCGATCCGCTGCTGTAGTGGGTCGCGACCAGGCTCAAACCGCCCAGCTCCGCTCGGCGGTTCTCGTGGCCGATGCGCACGGTGAGCCCACCCGGACCCCCGAGCGCCTCCGAGAGGGCCTCGAGGACCGCGATACCGTCTTCGAGGAACTCGATGAGCGGACGCGCGCGCTCCGAATCGTGGAACTCCGGCTGCGCGAGCAATGCAGGCACGCCCACGTGGTAGACGCGGTCGCGGTCGGCTTCAGCCAACGCGTCGAGGATCTCGTCGATCACCAGCCCCACGAGGGTGGCCTTGGCCGGGTCATCGATCGCGGCCGACTCGAGCGCCACCCGCACCGGCCTGATCTCGCTTGCGCGCTTGCCCACGAGGGATGCGTTGAGCGAGCGCTCGATCTGCGCGAGAAGCTCCGGCGCGGTGTCTTGCGCGAGCTCGATGGAGCGGTTCACCACCTGCCCGGCCTCGGTGATGAGGACGAACAGCGCGCGCCTGGGTGCCATCGAGAGCAGGTCGATGCGCTTGACGCGCGCGGTGATGACCTTGGGTGCGACGGTGACGGCCAGGCAGCTCGTGAGCTGTGTGAGCGCGAGCGACGTCTCACGCATGAGATCGTCGACCTCTGCGGCATGGCGCATGCGCTCGTTATGGAAGTCGCGCTCAAGGGACGGCTCTCCGCGCTCGAGCAGGTCATCGACGAAGCTGCGGTAGCCGGTGTCGGTGGGCACGCGGCCGGCCGACACGTGCGGCTGGATCAGGTGGCCCGTCTCCTCGAGGATCGAGAGCTCGTTTCGCACGGTCGCGGGGCTGCAGCCCAGGTCGTAGCCGCGCACGAGCGTCTGTGAGCCCACGGGAGTGGCGCTCACGACGTACTCCTCGACCAGCGCCTGCAAGATGCGGCGTCGGCGCTCGTTGAGCATGATGTGCGCCTCCTCGGCGGTCGGGGTCTGTGCGGTCTCGATGGGCAGGCAAGCATGCGCGCCCGGCTGGCACTCAAGTATAGCGAGTGCCAACGCCGTGATGCGAGCGCCGTGCCGCTACGATCCCGACCAGATGCGCTCGAAGACCTCGTTGCCGAGAAGCCACCC
>CAYOHY010000051.1:0-12006 GCA_964403885.1 uncultured Eubacteriales bacterium | reverse complement strand
CAGGCACGAGGAGCATCGACCACTCGAACGCCCGGGCGGCCTGGACCTCGACCAGTGCGAAGAGCAGCAGCACGGGCAGCGCCGCGGCCAGCAGGAGAAGCAGCTCTGTGGTTCGTCGGGATCGCATCGCGGCTACGGCGTGGGTGTCGTGGGCGCCGAGGAGGGCTCGGTGCTGCGGGGCTGGTAGCGGTTGGAGAGCTCGTCGACCTTCGCGGTCGCGGGTCCCACGCCTGAGAACTCGATGCCCTGCGCCATCTGCGCGGCGAGCGTAGGTGGCAGCCATTCGACGGGCACGTCGGTCTCGGCGACCTTCCAGCGCAAGGAGAAGCCCGCGATCTCGCCGGGCACACCCTTGTAGATGGTGACCGAGCCGTTCTCGGCGATGAGGAACGCGCGCGTGCGTGCGTAGCTGTAGGTGCCATAGGCGATTCCGCCGATCACCAGCGCCAGTGCGAGCACCCAGCCGATGACCGCGAGCCACATCTTGCCGTCGGCGGCGGCACCGCCGGGCATGCGCGCGCCGCGCGGCGAGGCCGTCGCGTCGATGTCGACCACCACTGCGGTGATGTTGTCGTGGCCGCCCGCCTCGTTGGCTGCTTCGATGAGCGCATGGACCGCCGTGCCGGGATCGCGGTAGCGGCCCAGCAGGTCGGAGATCTGCGCATCGGTGAGCATGCCGGTGAGGCCGTCGCTGCACAGCAGCAGCCGGTCACCCGCTCGAGCCTCGAGTTCGTAGGTGTCGGCGACCATGTTGGCGTCGGTTCCCAGCGCGCGCGTGATCACGCTGCGGTTGGGGTGGACGCGCGACTCCTCCTCGGTGATCTGGCCGCGTCGGATCATGTCGGCGACCATCGAGTGGTCCTCGGTGATGCGCTCGAGGATGTTGTCGTGGAGCAGGTAGGCGCGCGAGTCGCCCACGTGCGCGATCGCGATGCGGCCGCTCTCCACGATCGCCGCGGTCATCGTGGTGCCCATGCCCGCTCGGCCGATGCCCTCGCGCGCGGCTCTGATCACCTCGCGGTTCGCGGCGCGTACCGCGCGGGCGAGCGCGTTGGCGTCGGGGCGTCGGGGGGCGTTGTCGCGCAGCGTCTCGACCGCGAGCGAGCTCGCGACCTCGCCGGCCTCGTGGCCGCCCAGGCCGTCGGCCACCACGAACAGCGGCGGCTGCGCGAGCACGGAGTCCTCGTTGTGGGAGCGCACGCGACCGATGTCGGAGAGCGCGGCCCAGTTCTGCTTCACGCGGGCGCTCATCGGTGGTCGACCTTGAGGCGGACCGCGCCGATGTCGATCACATCGCCCGGGCGCAACGACTGCGATGCGGTGACGCGCTGCCCGTTGAGCAGCGTGCCGTTGGTCGAACCCAGGTCCTCGAGTACCGCCTCGGCGCCGCGCGGAGACACGCGGGCGTGCTTGCCGGAGACGAAGTCGTCGCCTATCACGATGTCGGCACCCGGCGACCTGCCGATCACCACGGGGCCGGTGACTGGCACCGTCACGCCGCGCAGCTCAGAGGGGCCCTGTGCCACCGTCAGCACGAACGACCCCGCACCCTTGCGCGCGCGCTGACCGGACACGAGTCCGATCCCCGCGCGCACCGCCGCGAAGAGGAACAGGTACAGCAGCGCGAGCAGCAGCAGACGTCCGGCCAGCAGCGCGACGTCGATCACAGGCTCAGCCCCTCGGCTCGTGGTAGGTGAGCTCGGAGACGCCGATGGTGATCACGTCGCCGTCGCGAAGGCGGACGCGGTCGACGCGCTCGCCGTTGACGAGCGTGCCGTTGGTGGAGCCCATGTCCGCGAGCGCCCAGCCCATGCCTTCGCGCTCGACGGCGGCGTGCTCGCGAGACGCGTTCACGTCGCCTAGGCAGATGTCGCAGGCCTTCAGGCGTCCGATGACCATCCGTTCGCCGCGCAGGACCACGTCGTGTGCGATGCCCGGCACCGTGATCGTGGCGATACCGGCCGATGGAGTGGCGGGCAGCAGCGCGGTCTCGGCGGCGGGGGAGGATTCGGCGTCAGGGTCGTAGTAGGTGTCGTCGTCCACGGGCTCGCCGAGCTCCTCGGCCACTTCCTCAGGCGAGAGCAGCTCGCCGATGACCTCGAAGCGGCCCAGCTTCAGGCCGTCGTCGACGAGGAAGCGGACCACGGGACGGGTCGCGAGCTCGTAGTCGCGCTCGGCGGCGTAGCTGACGAGGTAGGTGGACAGCTCGCCGGCGAGCGTGTCGGCGAAGCCGCCAAGCTGCTCGCCGTCCTCGGGTGAGAGCAGGATCGAGTAGAGGGTGGGCGCGTAGACCTTGCCCACGCCCAGCTTTCGGCGCCGGTCCATCTCCTTGGCGGCTGCGCGCGCGAGCTCAGCGGGCTGGACGGGCGCGCGGAAGACGCCGGCGAACATGCCCTCGACGGCGCGACCCACCCGGTCTTCGAACTCGGAAAGAATGCTCAAAAGGATCAGCCCCTGCGCGCCGCGCGTGCATGCGGCGCCTCGTCGTCCTCGGCTCTGATGGGAGCGCCCAGCGCCGCCACGAGCAGTACCAGTATAAGTGAGCCGCCCACGGCTGCGGCCATGCGCGGACCGGCCCACGGAGCGGGGTCGCCCAGCGCCACCGACGCCTTCTGCGCAAGCAGGTACATGCCCGCCAACGCCGCGGAGCCGCCGATCGCGCCCACCACCGCGCCCAACCGCGTCGCGCGCGAGCACGCCACCGACATGATCACCGCGGCGAGCGGCCAGCCGGCCAGGGCGATGTAGGCCGCAGGCGAGGTCACGAGCGCTTTGACGCTCGCCACCGCAAGCTCCGCGCGCCACACGTCGAGCACGTAGGGCGCCCAGATGTCGAGGTAGGGGACGCTGCGCGCCGAGACCGCCGCGGCAAGTCCGGTCAGCGCACCGCCCAGCAGTGCGGTGACGGCGGCGGGCAGCGGACGCAGCGCGAAGCCGGCGAGCAGCGGTTGTGCGGGAGCGAGCCGAGCCACGCCGAGCACCGGTCCCGCGAGCGGCAGCACGGCCGCGCCGGTGCTGCGCCGTGCGATGAACCACCACCACGGCAGCCCCAGGAGCAGGAGCGCGATGCCCGCGACCCACGACTCGGCGGCGAAGATGCCTGCGATCAGGCATCCGAGCCCCAGGCCCACGCCCAGTGCGGGAGCCACCGCGCCCGCAAGGGCCACGAGGCCCACGGCCGCGACCATCGCAGGAAGCTCAAGCCCGAACGGCGCGAGGCCGGACCACGCAAGCCATCCCGCCTCGACCGCCGCGACGATGCGCACCAGCAGTCCGCCCAGGCGGCCCTGGAGCCGGTCCCACAATCCGATGCCGCGCTCCTGGCGCGTGTGCGACTCCGGGGCCTCCTCGAAGTACTCGTCCACGAGTTCCGCAAGCGACGCGCGACCGGCGCGCGGGTCGCCCAGGTGGGGGAGGAGCGCATCGGCGAAGTCGGCCACGCAGCGGTAGCGGTCCTGCGGCCGCAGACCCAGCGCCGCAAGCAAGACGTCGTCGACCTCAGGCGGCAGGTCTGCAGCGATGCTCGAGGGCAGGGGCGGTTCGTACTCCTCGAGCTGCACGATCGCGCCCTCGATGGTGTCCTCGTCGAAGGGGTTGTGACCCGTGAGCGCTTCGAACAACACCGCGGCGAACGCCCACTCGTCGGTGCTCTCGTGGACCGGTGCGCCCTGCAGCTGCTCGATGGGCATGTAGCCGGGTGTGCCGCCCCAGGCGGGTCCGTGGCCGGACAGCGAGGAGAGCTCGGCCATGCCGAAGTCCGCCACCTTCACCCGGCCATCGCGGGTGATGAGCACGTTGTCGGGCTTGATGTCGAGGTGCAGCACGCCGTTGTCGTGAGCGAACTCGAGCGCCGACGCCACGCCCTCGGCGACCGCGGCCGCTTCATCGAGCGTCAGCGACCCGCCGGCGCTGTCCAACACCTCACCGAGCGACGCCCCGTCCACGTGCTCCATGACCAGGAACGCCTCGTCGGCGTCGGTGTCGAAGTCGAACACGGTGACGATGTTGGGATGGTTGAGCATCGCTGCGGTGCGTGCCTCGGCCAGTCCCGGCGGTTGCTGAGGAACGCCGCGCTCGTCGAGCGGCAGCGGGAGGCGCTTGATCGCCACGCGGCGCTGCATGCGCGTATCCCACGCGAGCACCACCGTGGCGAACCCGCCCTCACCCAGTTGGGAGAGTGGGCGGTACCTGTCGAGGATGAGTTGTGTTTCCACATCCCGGATTGTACCGCCGAGCAACCCGTTGGGCGATGTGGTGTCGGGCGTCGGGCGTTCGTACAAGGAAATGAACTTTCTCAAGGTTGTGATTAAGATAATCAATGTGGGTATTGACAATCTTGAGCCGCAAGCCACATTATGCTTGCGAAAGCCATAGAGAGGGATGGACATGGGACACGAATGGCACGAGCTCACAGACCTACTCGGTGACAGGGACTTCACCGTCACCCAGGTGCGTCTTGGCAACGACGTTGAGATCGCCGGCGACTTCGAGCTGCCGCCGCTGGCACGGCTGCGCTATGAGGACCAGGTCTTCGTGAGCGAGTTCGTACGTAATCACGGGTCGATCAAGGACATGGAGAAGGCGTTTGGGATCAGCTACCCCACGGTCAAGAACCGCCTGAACCGCATCGTCGAGCAGCTGCAGCTGGTCACGGTCCAGGAGACCCCGGCACCGGCGCCCGCCGACGACGACGTGCTTGGTCGGCTCGAGCGCGGTGAGATCACCGCGGCCGAGGCGGCGGAGAGGCTCAAGCGATGAGACTGTGGCCGTGGCTGATGGATCTGACGGTCGTGCCCGAGGACGGCAAGCCGTTCCACCTGTGGTTGCCGTTGTGTCTGCTGTGGCCGTTGCTCGCGCTGGTGGCGGTGCTCGCGTTCGCGATCTCGATTCCCGTGGACCTCATCCTCGTGATGGCCGGGCGCAGCTACCACCACTACACGCTGCTGCTGTTTGGGCTGTTTGGACTGTTCGCGGACACCAGAGGCACGGTGATCCGCGTGAACGATGACAAGAACCACGTCGACATGACTCTTTACTAGATAGGAGACACGACCATGAGCGAAGACCGCACTCGCATCCTGACCATGCTCGCCGAAGGCAAGATCACCGCCGCCGAGGCCGAGAACCTCCTCGACGCGCTCGATTCGCGCCAGCCCCAGCCGGCCGCGAGCGGCCCCGTCATCAAGGGCGACCCGGGCCCTCTGCTCGCCGCCCTGCCCAAGTACCTGTTCGTGAAGGTCGTCAGCACCAACGGCGACAACGTCGACGTGAAGATCCCGCTCGCGCTGGTGCGCTCGGGCCTGAAGCTCACCTCGCTCATCCCGCCCGAGGCGATGGACCAGATCAACTCCTCGATGGCCGAGCACGGCATGTCGATCGACTTCACCAACTTCAAGCCCGAGGACATCGACGAGCTCATCGAGGCGCTGCGTGAGATGGAGATCAACGTGGACTCCTCCGATGGCGATAACGTCCGCGTCTACTGCGCCTAGCATTCACCGGACAGGGGCGCCCCGCACGCCGGGCGCCCCTGTTCCTTGCACCGCTTGACCGCCTCTCGATCACCGTATATATTTCGACGGTCAAATGATTCGAGAGGCGAATTATGAACGAATCGAAAGATACTGCTCTTCAGGAAGAAGCGGTGATCGTCCAGGCCGCGAGCGGCTCCGGGTACTCGATGCCCGACGACCTGCTCGATGAGCTCGACGACGCCATGTTGCGGTTGGGTCGCCTCATGGCGTCGCGCGCCGTGGGTCCCGACTGTTGCCCTCACTCGATCACCATGCCGCAGGCCTTGCTGCTGAGGCACTTGAACGCGAACGGCCCCACCAAGATGGGCGACATCGCGTCGCTGCTGGCTGTCAAGCCGCCGGCGGCCTCATCGGCGGTCGCGGGGCTCGAGAAGGACGGCCTGCTGTCCCGCGAGACCGATAACGACGATCGTCGCGTGACCCTCGTGCACATCACTCAAGAGGGCCGCGTGGCGTTGCATACCGCGGAAGAGGCGCGACGCGTCGCTATGCGTCGCTACCTGTCCGTCCTCTCAGAAGAAGACGTCCGCTCACTCATCGGCGTGCACCACAAGCTGCTCGACGCCATGAGCGACGGACGAGTCTAGCCACAGACCGCTCAACGAAAGCGAGAACGAACCGATGGACCGGATCACGCGATTCTCTCTCAAGAACGCGGCGGCGATCATCCTGATCGCGGTGCTCATCACCGCGGGTGGACTGTGGTCGGCGCTCCAGCTCAAGAAAGAGACGATGCCCGACATCTCCATTCCTGTCGTGGCAGTCGTCACCCCCTACCCGGGCGCCGCTCCCGGTGACGTGTACGACAACGTCACCGAGCCCATGGAGCAGGCGCTTCGCGGCGTCGCCGGCGTCAAGCGCGTCAGCGCCCAGTCCAACGACTCCGTGTCGATGGTCGTCACCGAGTTCAGCTTCTCCGAGGACATGGAGAAGGCCGAGCAGAACGTGACCAAGGCGATCCAGACGGTCAAGCTGCCGGACAACGCGATCGCCCCCAAGGTGAGCCGCATCACCTTTGGCTCAGCGCCGATCATGAAGATCGCGATCCTGGGCGAGGGCACCGGCGAGGCGCTGCGCAGCGACGTGCGCGACCGCGTGCTGCCCGCCCTGCAGGGCGTCGAGGGCGTTGGCGAGGCGCGTCTGGCCGCCGACTCTCCCGCGAACATCCGCATCGAGCTCGACCCCGAGCGCCTCAAGGACGAGGGCCTCACCGCCGAGTCCGTGGTCCAGCAGCTCCAGGCCGCGAACCTCTCGTTCCCCGTGGGCGCCGTCGATCTTGGCAAGTCCACCGAGCCCATCCGCGTGGGCGGCACCATCGACTCCGTGAAGGACGTCGAGAACTTCCGCGTGGCCGTCTATCCCAACCAAGGCAAGATCATGGGCGATGCGTTCGCCCAGATCGGCAAGGGCATGGGTGCGCTGGGCAAGGGCATGGGCGCGCTCGCGCAGGGCATGGGCCAGGGCTTCTCGGCTCTGGGCAGCGGCATGGGCCAGCTGGGCCAGGCGACCGGTGAGATCGGCATGCAGGCCGGCCTCATCAACGGTATGCAGCAGCTTCAGGGTCAGATGTACGCGCTCAAGTACGACACGCTGCCGCAGCTCAAGGCCGCCGCGGCTTCGATGCCCGACACCACCACCCCGCAGTATCAGCAGCTTCAGGGTCAGATCACCTACATCGAGACCCAGGCCATCCCCGGGATGCAGCAGGCGATCGACGGCATGCAGGCGCAGGTCACCGCGTCGCAGAAGAAGCTGATGGCGCAGTCCAAGCAGCAGACCGGCGGCTCCACCGGCATGTCGATGCCCAGCGGCGGCGGTTCGCTTTCCGCTCCCAAGAGCGGTTCCTCCAAGACGCCCGAGGCCAAGATCACCATGGTCAAGCTCTCGGATGTCGCCGACATCACCTACGCGCCGGTCGAAGGCGCCGTGGGTTCTCGCGCCAACGGCAGCCCCGCCGCGCTCATCGACATCGTGAAGTCGCAAGACGCCAACACCGTCGACGTCTCGAACGCCGTTCAAGACGAGATGAAGCGCCTCGAGAAGGAGATGCCCGCCGGTTCCACCGTCAAGGTGGTCTACGACGCCAGCGTGGGCATCAACGCGTCGGTCGAGGGCATGTTCCGCGAGGGCATGCTGGGCGCGCTGTTCGCGATCATCGTGATTCTGCTGTTCCTGCGCAACTGGCGCGCCACGATCATCGCGGCGATCTCGATCCCGCTCTCCATCCTGATCGCGATGGTGTTCCTGCGCTTCTCGGGTGTCACGCTCAACGTGATGACCCTGGGCGGTCTGACGGTCGCTATCGGTCGAGTGGTCGACGACTCGATCGTCGTCATCGAGAACATATTCAGTCACCTGCAGAAGGGCGAGACGCCCAACGCTGAGCTCGTGCGCAAGGCGACCTCCGAGGTCTCCTCGGCCATCACGTCCTCGACGCTCACCACCGTCGCGGTGTTCCTGCCGCTGGGCCTCGTGACCGGCGTCATCGGCAAGATCTTCTTGCCCTTCGCGATCACCGTCGCGCTGTCACTGCTCGCTTCGCTCATCGTGGCAGTCTCGATCGTGCCGCTCATGGCCAAGTGGTTCCTGCTCAAGGCCAAGGTGCCCGCGACGCACAGCGAGGACTCCAAGACGCTGCGCTTCTATCGCACGGCGCTGACTTGGGCGCTCGACCACCGCTGGATCGTGGTCGCGGCTGCCGTGGCGCTGTTCGTGGGATCGCTCGCCCTCATCCCGATGATCGGCACCGGCTTCGTGCCCGAGACCAAGGAGAAGTACATCCAGGTCGAGGTGAAGTACCCCGACGGCACCAAGTCCACCGAGGTGGACCGCGCCGTTCGCGGTATCGAGAAGGCGCTTGCCAAGCAGAAGTCGGTCGAGCTCTACACGAGTACCGTTGGCGCGAGCAACACGAGCGTCGACATGTCGGGCGGCCTTGGCGGCGCCAACACGGCGAACACCTTCGTCAAGCTCGACAACAACGCCAAGACCGACACGCTCATCGCCGCCCTCCAGAAGGAGACCGAGCCGCTCACCAAGAACGGCGCGCAGATCGTGTTCCAGCGCGTCGACAGCTCCGGCACCAACAGCGCGCTCGACATCGTCATCACGGGCAACAGCATGGCCGACATCCGCTCGGCGTCCAAGACGGTCGAGGAGGCGCTCAAGAGCACCAAGGGCCTCGAGAACGTCGAGAGCAACCTGGGCACGAGCCGCAAGCAGCTCGTGGTCAGCGTCGACCAGGACAAGGCGGCGTCGTACGGCCTGAACGCGGCCATGGTCGCCGGCACGGTGCGCGGTTTCGTCGCCGAGCAGAAGGCGGGCACGATCAAGATCGCCGGCAAGCCCACCGATGTGGTCTACGCCCTCGCGCTCGATCCGCTCGATCGCGCCACGGAGATGAAGAAGCTCGAGCTCACCACGCCCCTGGGCAAGAACATCACGCTCTCCAAGATCGCGAAGGTGGAAGAGACGGGCTCGCCGGTCGCGGTGCTCACCCGTGACGGCGAGCAGTACGCCGCGGTCAGCGGCCGCATCACCGAGCGTGACTCGGGCGCCGTCATCAAGGCCGTCAACGCCAAGCTCGCCACCCTCAAACTCCCCGAGGGCGTCAAGACCGAGACCTCCGGTGCCGCCGAGCAGATGAACGAGTCGTTCTCGCAGCTGGGCATCGCGATGCTCATCGCCATCGGCGCCGTGTACCTGGTCATGATCATCGCCTTCGGCGAGGCCGTGGCCCCGCTCGCGATCATGATGTCGCTGCCGCTCGCCGTCGTGGGTGGTCTCATCGGCCTGCTGGTCGCCGGCGTGCCGCTCGACATCCCCGCGATGATCGGTGCGCTCATGCTCATCGGAATCGTGGTCACCAACGCGATCGTGCTCGTGGATCGCGTGCAGCAGAAGCGTCGTCAGGGCATGGCCCGCCATGAGGCCCTGCTCGAGGCCGGCTCGACCCGTATGCGGCCCATCCTGATGACCGCCGTCGCCACCATCATGGCGCTCGCGCCGCTCGCCTCGGGCTTCGCCGAAGGCGCGCTCATCAGCCAGTCGCTCGCGGTCATCGTCATCGGTGGTCTGACCACCTCGACGCTGCTCACGCTCATCGTCGTGCCGGTCGCCTACGACCTGCTCGAAGGCGGCAAGGAGCGCATCTTTGGCCACCCCACCGCCGAGGACGACCTGGCTCCTGAAGGCGCGTAGTCTCCAGCGTCCGCACGGGCGCACACGGTTGTGAATCGCAGGGCCCTCGCCAAAACCGAGGGCCCTGCGTGCGTTTGGGGTAGGGACTCTAGCGTGGGGAGGTGTTGGCCATGTCGCGTGCCGACACACTGACTCGGGTTCTGGCGGTTGCAGGAACCGTGTGTGTGTTGCTCTCGGTGCTCTCGGTGGGTTCGGGAGACTGGCTGATGCCCGGCACCCTCTTCCCCGTGGTTCTTGCAGGCGGCGCGATGCTTGCCGTGGCCGCGTACCGCGCGGGAGACCGCATCAAGATGATCGTGTGGGGCCTGGGAACCTCGTGCGGGGCGCTGATCGTCGCAGCGATGGCTGCGTGGGTTCTGGGCCTTTTGGGCGGCGGCGATCTGGTGCACCAGAACCCCTCGTGGGCGTTTGGCTACGCCGTCGTGATCGTCGCGGCGTACATCTCGGGGATGATGGCGATGCTCGCCGGCGCGGCACTGTTGCTGCGCGACCTGTTCCGAGACATGCGCGGACGAGGCGCCGGTCCACACGGGCGACACCCGGTGGGTGTGTGAGCGGCGGGCGTGCGGAGCAGGGGAGCGTCCGGGCGCAGATTGTCGGGCCGGATACGGGTCGCCTAAGGGGCCACAAGATTCCAGGAATCTCGGCTCTTTCGTCGTGCTCCATGCAGTGTTATCATTCGGTCTCGCTACGCGGGTGTGGCGGAATGGCAGACGCGCATGGTTCAGGTCCATGTGGGGGCAACCCCGTGGAGGTTCAACTCCTCTCACCCGCACCATAGAAACAGAACAGGGCCCCGACCATCAGGTCGGGGCCCTGTTGTATGCCGTGCTGAGACGCGTGCTACGGGATGATCAGCTTGGGGCCGTTGTCGACGATCTCGACCAGCTCGATCTCGAAGACCAGATCCTGGCCTGCGAGCGGGTGGTTGAAGTCGAGGGTCACCATCTCGTCGCCCACCTCGGCGATCGCGGCGGCCATGCGCTGACCGCCGGGGCCGGCGAGTTCGACGGTCCAGCCGACCTCAGGGGTCTCGTCGCCAAACGCCTCGCGCGGGAACTCCTGGATCGCTTCGTCCATGCGATCGCCGTATGCCTCGGCGCAAGGGATGCTCACCGTGGTCTTCGCGCCGGGCTCGAGGTCACGAACCGCGGCATCGAAGCCGGGGATGACCGAGCCGGAGCCCACCTCGAACTCGAGGGGCGCGCGGCCCTCGCTGCTGTCGAACTCCGTGCCATCGGTGAGCGTGCCGCGGTAATGCACGCGAACGGTATCGCCGTCCTTGGGAACCATGTGAGCCTCCTCGGGCTGATGGGGTCTTGGTGCCACACTCTAGCGCATACCTTGCCCAAAATGGCGGGGCCGGCACCTTGTGGCGCCGGCCCCGGATGATGCGATGGGGTTGCGAGCTACTTCACGAGGGACTTGAGGGTGCCCGACACGAGGTCCATGAAGCGGGCGAAGAACTGCTCGAACTTGCCGATCTCGTCGTTGGTTCCATCGGGCTCGAAGTGCGCGTCGAAGTCGCCGCCGGCCACTCGCACCGAGATGTCTTCCATGCTCTTGATCATGCGCTCAAGGCGGTTGAAGACGAGCGAGTTCAGCAGCAGGCCGATGATGAACGTGGCGGCGATGAGGCCGGTGATGATGACGAGCGCCGTGCGCACCACAGAGGTACGGGCCGCGTTGGCCTGCTCGGACACGTTCTCGATGCCGTAGACCACGCCGATGGTCTTGCCGTCCTCGCCCAGGGCGGGGAACACGGTGTGCGCGCGGCTGTTGGAGTCCTTGCTCCAGCGCACCTTCCAGAAGTCGCCCGAGCCGGACACGGCCCCGTGGCACGTCTTGGAGCAGGCACCGTTCTCCACGCCCACGACCTTGCCGATCTCCGGCAGTGAGTCCGCCTCGGCGTTCAGCTGCATCGTGTCAGCCTGCGCGTCATCCGAGGAAGCGATGAGCACGTAGTTCTCGCGCTCGCTCCAGTTGTTGGGGAGCCCGGCCTCTTCGCGTGCAGCCGCGTACTTCTCCTCGTCGAGCGAGGACTTGGCGATCAGCAGACCGAAGTCCGAGCCCGTGAGGGCCTTCATCTGGTCGACGTACTTCTGGGCCGAGGTGGGATCGGTCATCGGACCGAACTCATCGGCAGCAACTTTGTTGAGCGCTTCCCATGCGGTCACGTGCAGCGTGACGGCCTTCTGGGCGGCCACGTCGAGCCCGCCCGAGTAGGACTGGTGCAGGTACACCAAGACCACGAGCATGCCGATGAGGTTCA
>CAYOHY010000050.1:0-12009 GCA_964403885.1 uncultured Eubacteriales bacterium | reverse complement strand
CCTTCGCGCGCCTTCTCGCCCGCGGGCGGGTCCTGTGCGACCACGGTGCCTTCCGCGACGCCGGAGCTTTGGGTGGCGTCGATGCTGCCCACCGTGAGCCCGGACTTCTCAAGCGCCGCGGTGGCCTGCTCCTGCGTCATGCCCGCGACACTGGGGACGGCGACCTCGGCGGGACGGAACACGAAGAACGCCACGACCGCGAGTACCGTGAGGATCGCGGCGGTCGCCACCCACACGATCCAGTTGTTCTTCTTGGGCGGCGCCGAGGCGAGCGATGCGCGGCTGGGCAGCTGCGCGATGACGGTGCCGGCGGGCACGGTCTGCGAGGGCTCACGGACCACCTGCGGCGAGAAGCTCGCGGCCTGCAGCGCGGTGATCGCGTCAGCCTCCTGCTTGCCCACGACCTCAGGGAGCAACTCGGACTTGGTGTGCGAGACGGCGGGACCGCTCGACACGAGCAGCACGGCCTCAGAGCCAACAGGGGCGGTGGTGCCACCCACGGGGAGCTGACCCATCACCTCGCCGCGCTTGTATGAGTCGCTGTAGTCGTTGAAGACGGTGGAGCTGAGTCCCGCATCCTGCAGCGCGCTCAGCGCGTCGCCTTGCTTGGCGCCCACGACCCGCGGCACGTCGATAAGCGCCGAGGGCGGAACGGGCGGCGGTCCGCTCGAGACCACGAGGATGACGCGCGAACCGCTCGCAAGCATCCAGTGGGGCTCAATGGGCTGTGCCGGTGTAGCCATAGGATCCTCCCCGCAGTCTCCCGCCCATCAAGGCGGCTAGCATCTACGTTCCCCAACGCGTGACTTGCCGCTACGCCAAGGTCAGAGCCTCCGCCAGCCGCGCAGGCAGACCGGCCTCGATGACGGCTCTGGCAGCGCCTTCCACATCATAGTCGACCCTGTGGACCGCGGCGGCGACCCACCGCTGGGCCGCGGCACACTCGGCACTCGGGTCGTTGGGGATCTGCGCGTCGACCTCCTCGGCGGTGCCGATGACCACCTCGACCCAGCACGCGCGCGGGTCACCGTCCTTGGGCTTGCCCACGGAACCGGAGTTCACGTAGTGGATGCGGGCGCCGTCGGGAGCGAGCATGGCTCGGTGATACGGGATGTGCACGTGGCCCACGCACACGACGTCGGCCTCGGCGGCCTGAGCGAGAGAGACGAGCTGCTCGTCGGTGCGATCCGGCAGGAGGTACTCGTTGATCTTGCGGGGAGAGCCGTGCGCCATGAGCACACGCACGCCCTCGACCTCGAGGCGCAGCTGATCAGGGAGCCCGGCGAGCCAGTCATGGTCGGCGTCGTCGAGCGCCGAGTCGGTCCAAGCGTAGCTGGCCTCGCCGTCGGAGCGCGCGGTGTCCGACGAGTAGTAACAGCCGCAGTCCCCTCGGCGGTTGCCCACGCCGTCGTCGTAGTTGCCGCGCACCGTGGGGATGGCGAGTTCACGCATCCGAGCCACCACGCGGGACGGCTCCGCGCCGTAGCCCACGAGGTCGCCCAGGCAGTAGCGCTCGGTGACACCGCGCTCGTCCATGTCAGCGAGCACCGCTTCGAGCGCGCGGATGTTGCCGTGCACGTCGCTGAAGATCGCGAATCGGCGCATTCAGCTAGCCCTCCTTGATCGCGCAGGCCGCGCCCGCCTCGCCGAGAAGCTCGGCCTCGAGCGGGTTCGCGCCGGGGAACCACTTCTTGCCCAGCCAAAACGCGGCGTTCACGAGCAAGATGAGCGCGGGCACCTCGACCAGCGGGCCGATGACCGCCGCGAACGCCGCGCCGGAGTTCAGGCCGAACACCGCGACCGCGACCGCGATGGCGAGCTCGAAGTTGTTGCCAGTGGCCGTGAAGGCGAGCGAGGTGTCCTTGGCGTAGTTCGCGCCCGCCTTGCGTCCCGCCCAGAAGCTCACGAAGAACATGATGCCGAAGTAGATGAGCAGAGGGATGGCGATGCGCACCACGTCGAGCGGGATCTGCAGGATCAGCTGGCCCTTGAGCGAGAACATGACCACGATCGTGAAGAGCAACGCCACGAGCGTGATGGGTGAGATCTTGGGCACGAAGACCGTCTCGTACCAGACCCGGCCCTTTGCACGCAGCAGGAAGAAGCGCGTGAGCGCGCCGGCGAGGAACGGGATGCCCAGGTAGATGGCCACACTCTGCGCGATCTGCGCGGGGCTGACGGCGACCGCCACGCCTTTCAGGCCGAACAGCGGCGGCAGCACCGTGATGAACAGGTAGGCCATCGGGGCGTAGAAGAGCACCTGGAAGATCGCGTTGAGCGCCACGAGGCCGGCGGCGTATTCGCAGTCGCCCTTGGCGAGGTCGTTCCACACGATGACCATCGCGATACAGCGCGCGAGCCCGATGAGGATGAGGCCCACCATGTACTCCGGCTGGTCACGCAGCAGCGTGATCGCGAGGACGAACATGAGGATGGGGCCCACCACCCAGTTGAGCACAAGCGACAGGCCGAGCACCTTGCGGTCCGCGAAGACGTCGTGGAGCTCCTCGTACTTCACCTTCGCGAGAGGCGGAAACATCATCAGGATCAAGCCGATCGCGATGGGGATGTTGGTGGTGCCGGCGGACAGCGAGTTCACGAACGCCGGTACGCCGGGCACGAACGCGCCAAGCGCCACACCCAACGCCATCGCCGCGAAGATCCACACCGTGAGGTAGCGGTCGAGGAAGCTCAGGTTCTTTGCCACTGACTGTGTCATTCGCACTCCTTGGTGTCGCAGCCGGACGCACTGCCCGCGAGGCCGGCGATGGCTTGAGAGAACTCGTCGAGGGTCCGGTAGCGCAGACAGTAGGCGTTAGCCGTCCCCATCGGCGACACGCTGACGACCCCCGCGTCGCGCAGCACCCTGAGATGCTCCGAGACCGTGGACTGCGCGAGCGGCAGCTCGGCGAAGACGTCGGCGCCACGGCACTCGTCCTGCCGAGACAACAGCTCGACGATCTGCACACGCGCCGGATGACCCAGCGCCTTTGCCACCGCTGCGATGCGATCGGCATCCACTCGCGACTCCCTTCATCGTCTATCGCCGATAAACGATAGAGCCACATGGTCGCCCGGTCAATGCGGGCGCCCGCGTTGCGCGCGGTCGCCAGAACGCACAGACTTGCGCCCAGAGTCCGAACCCGAGGAGCATGCCCCGTGTCAGCAACCCGCCGCATACGCGCCCGCTTCGTGTGGGTCCTGCGCGTCTACAACCGCATGCAGCGCGAGGGCGGCACACTCTTGTCTGCGTCGCTCGCCTACTACGGCCTGTTCGCTCTCGCCCCCCTGGCCGTTCTCGCCGCGGCCGTGCTCCAGTTCGTGCTGCCCTCGGTACAGACGGGCGCGATCACACACTCTCTTGCGGAGCTCTTTGGCCCCGAGCTGTCGCAAAGCATCGCGACGGTGCTGACCAGCATGGTGCGCTCGCGGTACTCCGGCCTGACCAGCGCTATCGCTGTGGTGGTGGCGCTGTGGGCATCGGTCATCGGGTTCATGCATCTGCAAGGCGCCGTGAACGCCGTGTGGGGACTGCGCGTCAAGCCCGACGCCAAGCCCCGTCAGGTGGCCAAGACGCGCTCGTTGCAGATGCTGCTCGTCCTCACCCCCTTCGGCATCGCGACCGTCGTGGCGGTGACCTCGTCGGTGCTCGCGTGGGTGGCGCGTCGCGTCGAGCTGGGCATCGGCTCATACGCGTTCGACCTGCTGGGCTCGCCCATCACCATCGCGCTGGCCGCCTGGGTGTTCACCACGCTCGTCTACTCGCTGCTGCCTGACGCCACGGTGCGCATGCGCGAGGTGTGGCTCCCCGCTCTGGTGTTCGCAGCCGCGTGGACGCTGGGCACGCACCTCATGGGGCTCTACCTGTCGAACGCCGGCACGTCATCGATCTCAGGGGCCGTGGGCTCGCTCGTCGTGCTGCTGATCTGGCTCAACTACTCCGCCCGCGCGCTGCTCTTTGGCGCCGCCATCTGCCGAGCACGCGCCGAGAACGACGGGGGCGTGCAGGCACTTCCCCACGCCCAGCAGATGGTCGACGAGTCGATCCGTTTCGCCGTCGACTCGACCTCCAGCAGGGAATAGCAGACATTTCCAAAGAATGAGCCATTTCCTGATTCCCCCCACGCGCGCGCTCGCGTAGTGTGTTCAGTCGGCGGGCGAATGCGCGCTCGCACGACCTCAGGAGGGGGATTCATTTGTTCAGTCCGAACGGGACCAGCTGGTCGCGGCGTGCACTCGTTGCCGCGCTGACCCTGGCCTTTGCTCTCTCGGTTGCGCCGGCCTTCGCCGCGCCCGCCGAGCCCACGCTCAGCGTGGACCAGCTCCAGACTCTCATCGACGCGTCGCCTGACGGCGTCGTTCACGGCTACCTCAAGACGGTGGTCAAGGGATCCACGGTCGTCGAGATCCCCGTCGAGGTCAGCGCCGTGACCGCCGGCTTCTCGGACGGCCCGGCCGACATGTCCTCGCTCATCCTGTTCGAGGCCACCGGCCCCGTGATCGACAAGATCGGCGGCATCGCCGCGGGCATGAGCGGTAGCCCGATCTTCGTCGACGACAACGGCACCGACAAGCTCGTGGGTGCGCTGTCCTACGGTGACTGGTTCACCCTGGGCGGCACCGGTCTTGCGACCCCCATCGACGCCATGACGGCGATCGAGAACGACGTCGTGGTCGAGACCGGCGTGCGCGAGCTCGCGGCCCCTGTCATGACCGACGGCGGCATGAAGGATCGCGTCATCGTCTCCGATGACCCCGCGGCGCTCTCCGCCGAGTCGGCCGACGGCGCATTCGTCGCCAAGCCCCTCTCGGAGATCTTCGTGGGCGGCCTCAACCCCAAGTCGCGCATCTACGCCGCCTTCGCCAAGGCTGCCGAGAAGCGTGGCGTGACGCTCGCCCCCATCGCGAGCGGCCTGTCGTCTCGTGTCTCGACCTACAACGCCGAGTTCGAGGGTGGCTCGGCCATCGCCGCACTCGCCTCTCGCGGTGACCTGTGGGTTGGCGGCGTGGGCACCGTGACCTACGCCAACAACGGCACCGTGGTCGCGTTTGGCCACCCCGCGTTCTGGGAGGGCATCTCCAGCCTGTACATGTGCAACGCGTGGGTCGACGGCATCTGGCCCAGCTCGATCACCCCGTACAAGCTCGCCCGCCCCGCAGCCGTGCGCGGAACGATCATCCGTGACCGCTCGGCCGGCATCTTGGGCATCGACGGCGACATGACCGACGAGACGCCCGTCACCGCACGCGCCCTCAACCTCGACACCGGCCAGATCGGCATGTCGAACACGTCCCTCACCCGCCACGTGGCCAACTCGGCCAACTGGGACTTCGAGGGCATCGCTCCCATGGCGGCCTACATCGCCGGCACGCGCGTCACCGACGCCTCGATGGTCTCGGGAAGCGCGGTGACCACCACCACGGTCGTCGTGAGCGACGGCACCGACACCTACACCATCGTTCGCCCCAACCTGTGGGACAGCGAGTACGACGTGCCGTGGGCGCTCGTGAACGACGTCAACGACATCGTGGGCTCGCTGCAGGGCGTGAACAACAACGGTATCGCCCACGCCGACATCCTTTCGGTCGACGTCGACTCGCAGCTCACGAGCGAGCGCCGTCTCGCCGAGATCGTGGGCCTCGACGTGCCGGGCGGCCTGAAGTCCGGCGACAACACCGTCACTGTGTCGATGCTCTACTACGGTGAGCCCGACACCCAGACCGTCGACGTGAAGCTCAACATCCCGGCCGGCGTTCCCACCACCGGTGAGCTCATGGTCTCCGGCCCCGGCGGCTACTTCGACCCCTCAGACGAGGACGAGATGGCCTGGATGGACGAGTTCTTCTTCTCGGACATGTCCTCGAGCTGGATCGACCGCCGCACCGTCAAGAACGTTGTGGACGACCTGAACAAGGTCGAGAAGAACGACGTGATGCACGTCGAGTTCGCTCCCGAGGACATCATCGATCCGATGCTTCTCGAGGAGGGCATCGTCGAGCCCAAGCAGTACGACTCGATCACCTCCACGCTGAGCACCGGCTACTACCTGACCGGCGGCGCGTCGAAGACCGCCACCAAGCTCGAGGCCGAGGTGTACCCGACCACCGTCGCCTACGGCGGCACCACCTACGTGTGGGGCTCGCTGCTCGGCACCGAGGGCGGCGACAAGATCACCGTCTACGGCACCCCCATGGGCGGTACCACCGAGACCGTTCTGGCGGTGGGCACGGTCATGCCGGAGGACACGTACTTCGAGATCCCGGTCCGCAGCCTCAAGCAGAACATGAACCTGCGCATCTCCTTCGACGGTGACGAGACGTACCTTCCGTCAAGCGCCGCCGCGAAGGTCTACGTGACCGCCCGCGTGACCCTGAAGTCCTCTTCGAGCTCGGTCCGTCGCGGTACCGCGATCACGCTCACCGCGTCGGTCGCGCCCAACACCACCCCGGGCACCGTGGTCTTCGAGCGCTTCGACGGTCGCGTGTGGCGTGCCGTTGCCACCAAGACGCTGGTCTCCGGCACGGCGACGCATCGCTACACGCCCCCGCTGGGCATCAACAAGTACCGCGCGCGCTACGTTCCCGGTATCGGCGCAACCAACAAGGCCGGCACTTCGAGTGCCATCACGGTGACCGTGCGCCTCTAGTACGGCACTGACGCTTCTCACTCAACGCCCCGGAGGTCATCGCCTCCGGGGCGTTTTGTGTTGTTCTCGCGTGCGCGGACAGTCATGCCTCACGGCCCCACCGCTGTCGCGGTACCATGGGGCGAACCGTTCTCGCATCGAAAGGACGCGCATGTCGCACTCACGACCGCTGACCCTGCTGCTCGCAGTCGCGAGCCTCATCGTCGCCGTCTCGCTGCTCGCAGGCTGTGGACCCTCGGTACCCGACGTGGTGGGCATGAAAGAGTCCGATGCGGTGAGCAAGATGAAGAGCGCCGGCTACAAGGTGGTCGCTGTGGTGCCCGGCACGAGCGGCGACGTGAAGATCGGCCAGATCGCCGCGCAGGAGCCCGCCGCCAAGTCCGCGGTCGCCAAGGGCGCGGAGGTCACGCTCACGGTGTGCGTCAACGACACCAAGCAGGTGAAGGTGCCCAGCTTCAAGGACAGCAAGTCGCTGCCTGAGTTCGCTCAGAAGCTCGCCGCCTACGGCCTGATCCCCCGCATCGTCGAGACGTACGGCGAGGGCCCCACCGGCGCGACGCTCCGACAGATCCCGGACGGCGGCACCACGGTGCCCGGCGACCAGGTCATCATCATCGTCTCCGCCGACGCCCCGGCCAAGGGCACCAAGAAGGTCCCCGACGTCGTTGGCCTCGACCGTTTCGCCGCCGAGAAGAAGCTCGCGGATGCCGGTTTCGCACCGGTGATGCACACCGTGCGCAGCACCGAGGCGACCGAGGGGTACGTCTACGATCAGACGCCTCCCGCAGGCAAGCTCGCACCCAAGGGCGCGGGCGTGCTGATGCTCATCGCCGTCAAGAAGTAGTCCCCCGCCGGGCGGAGTGCCGATGACCGGACTCTACACAGTCGCCGCGGCCGCTCAAGCGGCTTCCGCAAGCGTATCGGCCACGACGGGCGCGCTGGGCGCGATCATGACGTCGGGCGGCGCGTCGACCGTGGGCACCGGCACGCTCGAGTCCATGGTCGCGAGCGCCATCCCCAGCATCATCGCGTCGGTGCTCCCCTCCGGGGCGACGACCACGGCGCCAGTGGAGTCCGCACCCATCTTCCTGCCGGTGGGCTTCGAGATCGCGGCCATCTTCGCGGGCGCACTCGCGGGTGGCCTGAGCGCGGTCAACCGCCGCTTCGACATCACCGGCGTGGTGGCGCTCGCGTTCGTCACCGGCCTGGGCGGCGGCATCATCCGCGACGTGCTCTTGCAGAAGTACGGCATCTTCGCACTCGACTCGATCCACCCGCTCGTCGCGGTGCTTGCCGCCTCGCTCGTCGCGTTCTTCTTCATGTCCGCGGCGCAGCGGTTGCGGCCCGCTCTCATGGTGGTCGATGCGTTCTCGCTGGGCCTGTTCGCGCTCATCGGCTCGGACAAGGCGCTCGTGGCCGGCCTGCCGGTCACCTCGGCCATCCTGCTGGGCATCATCACGGCCGTGGGCGGCGGCGTCATCCGGGACCTGATGCTCGACAGCGAGCCGCAGATCGTACGCCGAGGAAGCTTCTACGCGATCGCGGCGTTCACCGGCAGCGTGCTGTACGTGACGGCGGTGACGTGGCTCAACATCACCAAGCCGGTGGCGGTCATCGGGGCAGCAGCGGTGGCGATCTTGCTGCGCTTCGGCTCGCTGTGGCTGGGCTGGGAGTCCCCTGAGCCCGTCGACCTCACGCCCGTCATCACGCAGATGCCGCGCCGCCTGTTCAACCGCGCGAAGCCCGCCGAGGCACCCGCAGACGACGAGTGGCTGGACGGCAAGGACGACTCCGAGTGACTCCCTAGGCGCCCGCCGCGTCGCGCTCGACGTAGCGCGCCCAGCGGCGCTCGGCCCACTCCTGCACCTCGGCCACGGTCGCCTCGTCGATACCGCGGAAGCGGCCCTGGGTCTTCACGAACTCAGCGACGCTTGCCTGCAGGCCCGCGCGCGACAGCGCCTTGCTGCGCCCGGTGAGTCGGAACTCGCCGTTCTCGATCTCGTAGAGCACCACGAGTCCGGCGTCGACGGCCATCTTGCCCAGATTCACGCTGTCCTTGGGGTCGAACGCCCACCCGCTGGGACACGGCAGGTTCATGTGGATGTAGCGCAGGCCGGGGATGGTGCGGGCCTTGGCGACCTTGTCGTACACGTCGTCGGGAAACACCGCCGAGGTGGATGCGAGATACGGAAGGTTGTGCGCCTCCATGATCGCGGGCACGTCCTTGGGGTTCTCGCGCTTGCCCGCCCACGTGGTGGTGGTCCTCGCGCCGTGCGGGGTCGAGCCGGAGCGCTGCGTGCCGGTGTTCATGTACGCCTCGTTGTCGTAGCAGACGTAGATGAAGTCCTCGTTGCGCTCGGCTGCGCCCGAGAGGGCCTGGATGCCGATGTCGGCGGTGCCGCCGTCGCCGGCCATCGCGAGCACCGTCATCTCGTCCTGGCGCCCCATCGCGCGCAGTCCTGCCGCGATGCCGCTTGCCGCCGCCGCAGTGCTGGGGAACGCGACGTTGACCCAGGGCACAGCCACCGAGGCCGTGGGGTACATGCCGCCCAGGACCGTCAGGCAGCTCGCTGGGTTGACGAGCACCATCTTGCCATCGAGTGCTGCGGTGATAGGCCGAAGCGCGATACCCAGCGGGCAGCCCGCGCACGCGCGGTTGCCTGAGAGCACGTGTCCGGTGTCCGGGATGTCGATGATGCGGGTCACTGAGCACCTCCGAGGCGCAGGTTGATCCATTCGGGTGCGCGGTCGCGAACACCATCCGAGTAGTCGGCGATGGCGCGCTTCGCAGCGGCGAGCAGGTCGTCGGGGGTGGTGTCTCGGCCACCCAGACCACTGATGGTGCCAAAGACGGCGGGAGATTCGTCGGTGGCGGACAGCGCCGCCTTGAGATCGCTTGCGATGGGGCCTTCGTAGCCGTAGCTCAGCGCCTTGTCGAACACCACCGCGAGCGAGCGCCCGGCGAGCTTGTCGCGCAGGGCGTCGACCGGGAACGGCCGGTAGCAGCGCACGCCCAAAACGCCCGCCTTCACGCCCTCGGCGCGCAACGCGTCGACGACCAGCGTGAGCTGCACTCCGATGCTGCCGGCGGCCACCAGCACGTACTCGGCGTCTTCGAGCTGGTACTCCCAGGTGAGGCCACCCCACGCGCGACCGGTCTGCTCGGCCCACTCGGCGTCGACCGCGGGTACGGTCTCGATCGCGCCGAGAAGCGCCTGCTGGTGCATGGCTCGGAACTCCATGTAGCCCGGCTGCACCACGCCATCGGCGTCCGCGCGGACGTCGGCCACCACCACGGGGCCGATGTTGCGCGGGTCAGACGGGTCGACGATCTGGAGCGGATCGGTGCGCGGCGGCAAGAACGCGTCCACCTGCTGGGCCGTGGGCACTGCCACCGGCATGACGGTGTGCGAGAGCAAGAAGCCGTCGTAGCACACCATCACCGGCACGTTGAGCGTCTCGGCGATGCGGTAGGCCTGCACCGTGGTGTCGAGGATCTCTTGGTTGTCTCGGCAGTAGAGCTGGACCCAGCCGGCGTCGCGGACGCTCATCGAGTCCTGCTGGTCGTTCAAGACGTTCCAAGGCGCGGCCATTGCCCGGTTGGCGATGCACATGACGATGGGCAGTCGCGCTCCGGCGGCCCACCAGACCTGCTCGGTCATGTAGGCGAGGCCGTTCGCGCTCGTGGCGGTGAAGGCGCGGGCGCCCACCGTGGAGGCGCCGATGCACACCGTGAGCGCCGAGTGCTCGGACTCGACGGCGACGAACTCGGCGGGAAGCTCGCCGGACTCGACCCACTTGGAGAGCTCCTCGACCACGGGTGACTGCGGCGTGATGGGGTAGGCGGCGATGACCTGGACGCGCGCGAGCTTGGCCGCGGTGGCCGCTGCCTCGTTTCCGGTCATGACGGTGGTCGCGGTGCTCAAGACTACTCCTCCGATGCGGGGGCCTCGCGGCGGTTGCGCCCAAGGCGGCTCACCGCGAACGAGACGATGCTGACGAGGTAGAGCTGGCCGAACATCGACTCGGCCACGGCGAGCGCGCGAGCGATCGGGTGCAGCGGCGTTATGTCGCCGTACCCCACCGTCGCGAGCGTGATGAAGCTGTAGTACATGGTGTTCGAGATGCCCGCTGAGGCGTTCATCTCGATGGCGCTGCCGGTCAGTGCGGGCCCGTTGATCGCATCGAGCAGGGAGTATGACAGCCCGAACAGCAGTCCGAGGAGCAGGTAGATGCACAGCAGGCCCAGCACGAGCTGCCCATTGACCACGCGGTAGGTGCGCAGCCTGTTGCCGATCGCGCCCATGGTCGTGAACGCGATGAGTATCCAGCCGGCCAGCGCGACCGCGCGACCCGCCATACCACCCATGATCGCGCTCGCGACCATGGCCGCTGATATGACGACCAGGACGGTCATCCCCAGGTGGAACGACCGGGGCGCGATGCCGGAGACGCGCAGGGTGAGCCCCAGCGCCGCCAGCTGCAGCACGCTCGCGGTGAGGGCCACCGGTGAGACGATGGGCGAGCCGGCCGCGATCATGAGCAGCACCGATCCGAGCAGCGCCGCAAGCGCAAGCCCGTAGGCGTCGCCCACTCTCCGCGCGTCAGGATTTGTGTAGCCCGGTCCGATGCCGATCGTGGGTTCTGTCTGTCCTGCCACCGATCCACCCCCCTCTTCACGTCAGATTGTACGACGACACCGCCACCGAGGGGCGCGTCACTACGCAACTGCCTCGGGAATCACCGAGTGATTGTGTACCACGGAACATGTTCCGTTACTGTGATACGCAGACGAATCATCGGTCCACGACCGGCTGCGCGTTCATCTCAAGGAGGCATCGATGCCCAAGTACGTTCTCGCACTCGACCAGGGAACCACGAGCACGCGCTCCATCGTCTTCGACGGTGACGGCGTGCGACTGTCACAGGCCCAGATCGCGCTCGAACAGATCTTCCCGCGGCCGGGCTGGGTCGAGCATGATGCGCTCACCATCTGGGACAACCAGCTCGCCACGGCCCGCGACGCGATCGCTCATGCGGGAATCACCGCCGCCGACCTCAGCGCCATCGGCGTGACCAACCAGCGCGAGACCGTGGTCATCTGGAACCGGGCCACCGGCGCACCCATCCACAACGCGGTCGTATGGCAGGACCGCCGCACCTCCGCGGCGTGCGAGACGCTCATCGAGGCCGGCCACGACGACTTCGTGCGTGAGCGCACCGGCCTGGGCATCGACCCGTACTTCTCGGCGACGAAGATCGCGTGGCTGCTCGATGAGGTGCCGGGCGCGCGCGAGGCCGCCGAGCGCGGCGAGCTCGCCTGCGGCACCATCGACTGCTGGCTGGTGCACAACCTGACCGG
>CAYOHY010000049.1:10634-12097 GCA_964403885.1 uncultured Eubacteriales bacterium | reverse complement strand
CTGCGCGATGTGCGCCGCGTCGAGGGGCCGTTCGACGACATCCTCGCCGCGGCCGCACGCGATGAGGCGCGCGACGACTACATCGAGGCGATCGTCCACGATCACGTGATGCCGCCGGACGCTTTGGGGCGCCTGCGGGAGTTCTATCCCAACCTCATGCACCTCACCAAGCGCTACGAGCTCAACCCGGACGCCGATGTCGCCGAGGCGGCCACGACGCAGGTCGAGACCCTGAGCGATGAGGAGCTGTTCGAGCAGTTCTTCACCTACGCGACCACGGACGAGATGGCAGACGACGAGCGCGCCACCCTGCACGAGCTGCTCTCCGAGCGGAATCGGGGTGAGGCGCGATGAGGCCTGCGGTCCTGACGATGTCGGCCTTCGGGCCCTACGCCGGCACGGAGTGTCTCGACTTCAGCATGCTCGGCGACAAGCGGTTCTTCCTGATCCACGGTCCCACCGGCGCGGGCAAGACGAGCATCCTCGACGCGATGACGTACGCGCTCTACGGCGACACGAGCGGCGAGGAGCGCTCCGGCGCCGACATGCGCTCGCAGTTCGCCGACGCAGCCGTGCCCACCGAGGTCACCTTCGACTTCACCGTGGGCGCTCAGGCATATCGCGTGTGGCGTCGCCCCGAGCAGATGCGGCCCAAGCAGAAGGGCGACGGCTTCACCAAGGAGACGCCCAAGGCCGGCCTGTGGTGCAGGACCGGATGCGACCCCGACGATGAGGGCACGGTGGTCGCGACCGGCGTGCGCGAGGTGAACAGCGCGATCGTCGACCTGCTCGGCTTCTCGGCAGATCAGTTCCGCCAGGTGGTGGTGCTGCCGCAGGGTCGGTTCCGCGAGGTCCTCTCGGCAGACGTGAAGCAGCGCGAGGAGATCTTGCGCCAGCTGTTTCGCACCGAGCGGTTCGCCGGCATCACCGAGTTCCTCAGGGGCCGCAGGCTGGAGCTCGACCGAGCGATCGCGACCACGAGGGATCGGCGTGCAGGCGTGCTCGAGGCTGCCGGCGTGGAGTCGCGAGAGGCGCTCGACGAGCTGGTGGCCCAGGCCGCCCAGCGAACCGCGGAAGCCGAGCAGGTGCGGGTCGCCGCGAAGGCCAAGGACGAGGCCGACGCCGCAGCGCTTGAGGCCGGCAGGGCGAAGGTGGCCGTGCTGGACGAGGCGCGCAACGCGAAGGCCGCGCTCGAGCTGATCGAGGCCCGGGCAGCAGGGATCGAGCAAGATCGAGGCACGCTCGCGTCCGCGCGCAAGGCGCTCGCGGTGGAGTCGGCGTTCGCACAGCGGGCCGATGCGCGCCGGCGGGCGGAGGCGGCATCGGCTGCGCTGGCCGACGCAGAGAGCCGAGTGCCGGTCGCTCAAGCCGCACACGAGAACGCATGTGAGCTCGCCGAGGAGGCCGAGAAGGCCGACCGTGACGAGCGAGAGGTCGAACGGCTCGAGGCCGAGCTGGTGACG
>CAYOHY010000049.1:0-10534 GCA_964403885.1 uncultured Eubacteriales bacterium | reverse complement strand
TCGGCGGAGGCGGCGACGGTGGACGACGCCGCGCTGGAGGCGGCGCGCGCACGGGCGGCTGCTGCCGCGTCGCGACTGTCCGGCGCGCTGGCGACGCTTGAAGCCGCACGGCAGGCACACGAGGCGAGGCGCGCGGCACAGCAGGGTGAGGAAGACGCGCTTGGTGACGTGGCTGCCCTCGATCTCGCGAAGCTCGAGGCGCATGCGGCGACGCTGACCACGCAGGTGGCGGAGCGGCGCGCGGCTCTGAAGAAGGCGGCCGACGACCTCGAGGCGTGCCGCGAGAGGCGCGAGAAGGCGGCCGCCGCGCTGGCAGGCGTGAACGCCGCGCTGGAGGCCGCCCAGGCCACGGCCGTCGCCGAGACCGAGAATCGAGTCCGGGCCGAGGCCGCGTTCGTCTCGATGCTGGATTCGGCAGGGTTCGCCGACGAGGCCGAGTTCGCGGCGGTGCGCCGCGTGCCCGCCGAGGTCGATGCGCTCGAGGCACGGGTCAGCCGCTTCGACCAGGAGCTCGCCGCCGCCAAGGATCGCTTCGAGCGCGCGAACGCTGCGGCGCAGGAGGCAGGCCCGGCTCCCGACGTAGCGGCTCTGCAGGCGGTGGCTGCCGAGTCGGCCGCGGCCCTCGATGCCGCCACCCGCGCTCACGCTGCCGCGTCGAAAGACGCCGAGCGTTTCGAGGCCGCGGTCGCGGCTATCGAGGCGATCGAGTCTGAGAGCGCGGAGCTCAACCGTCGCCATGCGCTGGTGGGTCGCCTCGCAGAGGTCGCCGAAGGCAAGAACGCGCTGAAGCTCTCGTTCCAGCGCTACGTGCTGGGCGCCTACCTCGATGAGGTCCTGCGCATCGCAACCCGGCACCTCCAGCGCATGACCGGTGGCCGGTACCGACTCCAGCGTGCCGAGGGCACGGGCGACCTGCGCCGAGCCGCCGGTCTCGAGCTCGCCATCTACGACGAGCACACCGATCGCACACGGCCGGCCGGGACGCTCTCGGGAGGCGAAGGCTTCCTCGCATCGTTGTCGCTTGCGCTCGGCCTTGCCGAGGCCGTCCAGGCGCGCGCGGGTGGCGTCAGGCTCGAGACGATCTTCGTCGACGAGGGTTTTGGCACGCTCGATCCGGAGGCGCTCGACTACGCGGTCAACACGCTGCTCGAGCTCGCGGGCGCTGCGGCCGGGGAGGGCCGTCTCGTGGGCATCATCTCGCACGTGCCGGAGCTCCAGCAGCAGATCGACGCGCGTCTTGAGGTGTCGCGAACGGACCGGGGCAGCGCTGCGCGGTTCGTGGTCTAGCGGTCTGTGGGGACTGTGAACCGCAGCCGCCACGAGTTGGCCACCACGGCAAGTGACGAGCCTGCCATGGCCACGGCTGCCCAGATGGGCGAGAGCACGCCCATCACAGCGAGCGGCAGGGTCACGAGGTTGTAGCTGAACGCCCAGATCAGGTTCTGGTGAGCGATGCGCGAGGTCGCCTGGGCGAGTGACACGAGCAGCGGCAGGGCGGCCAGGGGACGCTTCTCGTCGAGCAGCACTACGTCGGCGGCCAGCTGCGCGATGTCGCTTGCGCCGGGCACCGTGACCGCGAGGTCGGCCGCCGAAAGCGCGGCAGCGTCGTTCACGCCGTCGCCCACGAAGGCGACCGCCACTGCTCTACCAGAGGTGGAGGCGATCTCGTCGGCGAACTCGCGCAGCACGCGCTCTTTGTCGTGCGGGACGATGTCGCCCCAGGCGCGCGCGATGTCCAGCCCGCTCGCCACCGCATCCACCGTCGCGGCTGCGTCGCCGCTGATGACCGCGACGTCCACGCCACGATCCCGCAGAGCGCTCACCGTCTGTGCCGCGTCATCGCGCAGCGGGTCGGTCAGCGCGACGCCGCCGAGCACCGCGCCCGCCCGTGCGACCCACACCACCACGTGCCCGGCTGCCCGCGCCTCAGCCGCCCACGCGATCAGCGTCTGCGCGGGGCTGAGCCCGGCGGCCTCGAGCAGCGCCTCGTTGCCGGCGAGCGCAGGGGCACCCTGCACGTCTCCGCGCACGCCCTGGCCCGGTACCCGCGTGGCCGACGCGTCTGACATCTCGTCGCACCCACTCCGACGAGCCTCGGCTCTCAGCGCCGCTGCCACCGGGTGCGGATCGTTGGCCTCAAGCGCCGCCGCCACTGCGAGCAGGTCGCAGGCATCCACGCCGTCGGCCGCCCGCACCTGGGTGACCACCGGTCGTCCGTGCGTGAGCGTGCCGGTCTTGTCGAGCGCCACGCCGGCGAGCGCGCCCGCGCGCTCAAGCGCGGGGCCCCCGCGCACGAGCATGCCTCGGCGGGCTCCGATCCCTATCGCGTTGGTGACCGCGAGCGGGGTCGCCAGTCCCAGCGCGCACGGGCAGGCGACCACCAGCACCGCCACCGCTCGGCTCACGCCCTCGGCCAGTCCGCCCGTGAGCGTGGTGATCGCGAACGTCGCCGCCGCGGTCGCCAGCACCACGGGGACGAAGACGGCCGCGACCTTATCGGCGAGGCGTTGCGCGGAGGACTTCGCGAACACGGCGTCTTCAGCGATCGCCGACAGGCGGCCCGCCAGGGTGTCGCCCCCCACGCGTCGCACCGAGACCACCAGCGTGTCGACCAGGTTCACGGCGCCGGCCCACAGCTCGTCGCCCGTCGCCACCGGGCGCGGGACCGGCTCGCCGGTGAGCTGCGCCACGTCGAGCTCGCTTGTGCCGCGCACGATGTCGCCGTCAACGGGGGAGCGCTCGCCGGCACGCACCACCACGAGGTCGCCCACGGCCACCTGAGCGGCGGGCACGCGCCGGGCGTCGCCGGCGGCCTCGAGCGAATCGGTCACCCAGGCCTCCTCGGCGGCGTGGGTTGCGGTGAGCGCGCCAAGCGCTCGCGTGGCGTCGCGCTGGCCCAGCGCCTCGAGCCAGCGGCCCAGGATCACGATGGTCGTGATCATCGCGGCGCTCTCGAAGTAGGTGGGCGCGCCGGAGGTGATCGTTGCCCAGAGGCTGTAGAACCATGCCGTCCACGTACCCAGCACCACGAGCGTGTCCATCGTGACGCGGCCCACGCGGGCCGCCCTGAACGCTCCGGACAGGAACGGCCACCCCGGGTAGAGCAGCACCACGAGCGCCATCGCTCCGGTGAACCACTCGAACACCACCACGGACGCGTAGTCGCCGCGCGCGAAGGCGGGGTAGAGCTGGAACAGCGTGAGCCACATGATCCACATGTCGAGCGCGGCTCCCGCGAAGAAGCGCAGGAACATGTCCTCGACGTCGCGGGTGCCGCCATCGGCAAGCCGCGCCGACTCCGCCCGGTAGCCCAGAAGGCCGATGCGGGCGATCAGCGCCTCTCGGTCAGCGCCGTTGGGATCCCACGTCACGCGCGCGAGCCCTGCGGCGTAGCTGACCTCGGCATCGAGGACGCCGTCCACGCCCAGCAGCGCGTCCTCGAGCACGAGCGCGCACGAGGCGCACCACATGCCCTCCACGCGCAGCGTCTCTCGGCGGGCTCCGGCTGCCGCTGCGGCCGCTGCCTTGCGCGACGCGGCGGCACGCGTGCGCCCGGCGCGATCGGCGGGAGCGCACAGCAGCTCGCCCAGGCCGTTGGCGTCGGCGGCGACCCAGACACGCTTGCAGCCTTCGCAGCAGAACGTGTGATCGGCATGTCGGAGGGGCAGTCCCAGGACCGGAAGCCCGCACAGGTCGCAGCCGGCCCTCGCCTCAGCGCACATGGGTAGCCATCACGCCCCGGCCGCCAGCGCGAGGCCCTGCCACATGACCACCGCACCCAGCGCCACCACCACGACCCCGCTCGCCACCGAGAACCACCCGCGCGACTTCGCGCCCAGCAGTCCGCTCGCCGCGCCAAACCCGGCCAGCGCCGGCGTGGTCCCCAGCCCAAAGGCGAGCATCGTGAGCGCGCCGTAGAGCGGGGCCCCCGAGGCCAGTGCCGCGAGTTCGGCGGGCAGGATGGGCATGCACGGCAGCAGCCCCATCAGGGCCCCCAGCGCAAACCCCCACCGAGAACCGCCTGACAGCAGCTTGGCGCTCGTGCGTGAGAACCATGCACTGCCGGCGATCGCGCGCGTGGGCTCAGGGAGCCGAACCCCGCGACCCCGCAGGGCGCCCACCAGCAGCACCACGCCGCTCGCCACTGTGAGTGCGCCGGCGACGAGCTTGAGCCACTGAGTGGGTGCGCCAAACTGCAGGGGAGACGCGAGCGTGGCCCATGCGCCGGCCTGACCCAGCAGGCCGAGCGCTGCGCCGATCACCATGTACGTGCTGATCCGGCCGGCGTGGTAGCCCACCTGGAACCCCAGGCCTCGGCGCACGTTCGAGACCGCGCACCCCTCGGCAAGAGAGGCGGCGGCCACGAACGGCCCGCACATGGCGAGGCAGTGCCCAAACCCGCCGGTGAGCCCCAACAGGAACGCGGCCCACAGACCGGCGGACGCCAGCCCCGCCATGTCGCCGTGCATGGTCAGCTACTTGGTCAGGAACGCGTCAAGCGCGCCCAGCGGACCCTGCATCCGCATGATGAAGGTGGCGACGTAGTACACCAGGAACACGAGGAACCCGGCGATGATCAGCTTGATCACGAGCGGCACCCGTCCGTGGCCCTCCATGAGCCCCTCGGGGTACTCGTGCACGTCGCCCACCGAATCCGGCGGCGTGTCGACTTCCGGCATGCGGCCCATGGTCGACTTCCGGTACCAGCCTGAGCGCACCGTGAAGTAGATGATCACCGCGAAGGCGAGGCCCACGCCGAGACCCCACCACACGCCGGCGGTCTGCTGTGCGATCGGCATCGGGTCACGCTCCCATCGGATCGACCGGGCGCTCGCCCGGGTAGGGGTCGTCTTCGGCGAGCACGATCAATGCGGCCGAGTCGAGGTCGCGCCACTGGCCGCTCGCAAGCGACCACAACAACGCGACGGCCGCGATGGTCACGAACACCGCGAAGGTGCCCACGATCATGTAGACGGCGAGGTCCATTACTGTGCACCCCCCGTCGCGTCCACGGAGCCCACCAGATCGCGGGCGTAGTAGACGACCGCCCACTTCTGCTCATCGGTGAGGATGAAGCGCCACGCAGGCATGGCGGTGGGGTGGAGGTTGCTCTCGTCGCCACCGTCGAAGCCCACCACGCCCTGGTCGACGCGCCAGTACCACCACTCGGCGGGCGAACCCACGGCCGGGTCCTCGGTGAGGTTGGCCGGTGTGGGCATCAGCGCCGCCCCGTACGGTCCGTCGCCCATGCCCTTGGCACCGTGGCATCCGGCGCACAGCTTGTAGACCTCGGCGCCCTGCTCGCGCATGGCCGGCGTGTCGTCGTAGGGTGCGGCGTCGAGCGCCTGGTACTCGACCGGCAGCTCGTCGCTCACGTCCTCAGGCTCGCTGGGCTTCACGAAGGTGCGCTTCACGTAGTCGAGCGCGTTCCAGCGGTCCTCCTCGGAGAGGAGCAGGCCCCACTGCGGCATCGACGCGTTGCCCAGGCCCACGGTGACCTTCCAGAACAGCTCGTCGTCTTTGATCGTGTCGACGTCGGGGTCGGTGAAGTTGGCCGGGGTGGGCCTCAGGATCGCGGCGGCGGGTCCGTCACCCTGGCCGGCGTCGCCGTGGCACATCCAGCAGCGCTTGAGGTAGACCTCGCGACCCTTCATCACGTCGGCGGTCTTGGGCATGGTGATGCCCTCCACGCGCGCGGGCAGCTCGGGGTCGACCGGCTCGGCGTCATCAGGCGGGAAGATGAGGACTTGGCGGACGTAGTTGGCCACCAGCCAGCGCTGGTCCTCGTTCAAGACGTACTTCCACTGCGGCATCGCGCGCATGGGGATCGACTCGCTGATGCGCCAGTAGTAGTCCTGCGGCGTCCAGTCCTTGTAGGTGTCGGTCTCGTGGAAGTTGGGGGGCATCGGCTGCAGGCCCCGGGCATCCGGGCCGTCGCCCATACCGCCGTAGCCGTGGCAGAACGCGCAGTTCATGACGTAGATGGCCTTGCCCGTGTCGATGTTCTCGTCGTTGCGCGCGAACTTGTTCTTCGCGCTCGCGTACTTGGCGGGCATGTCGCCTTCATCGGCGAAGTGCGGGACCGAGTCCATGAAGGCGCCCTGGATGAAGGTGATGACCAACCAGCGGTCGCGCTCGGAGAGCGACTGCTCCCACTGCGGCATGACGGTGCCGGGCACGCCTTCGCTGATGCGCCAGAAGTCGAACGTGGGGTCGAGGCCCTTGAAGCGCGGCTGGCGCAGGTCGGCGGGCCGCGCGTTGTTCATGTAGGCGTAGGGACCGTCGCCCTTGCCCGCGCACCCGTGGCACGAGAGGCACTTCTCCAGGTAGACCTTGCGGCCCGCGCTCCAGTTCTTCTCGGTGCGCTGGTAGGGCTGCTTCCTGTTCGCGTACTCGGCCGGGATCATGAGGTCGGTGGAGGCGTTTTGCTTGTTACCCATGCGGTTCAGGTAGGCGACGATCGCCACCAGCTGGTCATCCGTGAGGTAGGAGAAGCTGGGCATGATCGAGTTGGGCGTGAAGGTGCGCGGGTAGCGCAGGTGGTCCATCTCCCACTTGTCGCCGCGCTTGTAGCCGATGTTGCTCAGGTCGGGCCCGGTGCGCAGCGTTCCCAGCTGATGCGGCTGGTCGTACACGTACTGCCCGGCTCGGCTCGCCTTCGAGGTCGAGTGATCGTTGGGACGGGTGAACTGGCTGTGGCAGTACATGCAGCCGTTGGACTTGTAGAGCTCAAGGCCCTGCTGCTCGAGTGCCGTGTAGGGGGTCGTGGTGATCGTGGGTGCCGGCTTGAAGACGGCTATCGGCAGGAACACCACCACCGAGACCACGGCGAGCACCACGATGAGGCCGCCGATGACGATCGTGCGAGGGGTCATGTGCATCGCGCTGCCTCCTTAGTTTCCGGCCGCGACGGGCTCGGTCGCGGGTACGGCGGTCGTCTCGGTGGCCTCACTGGGCATCTGGCGACCCCGTGCGGTCCTGAACATGTTGTAGGCGAAGAGGTACTGGGCGAGGATGATGATCGTCCCCGCGGCTGCACGTCCCACCCATAGCGGTCGGACGCCGGGCAGGATCTGGATGACCGGGATGCCGCGTGCGAAGCCGGCCGCCTGCACCAGACCGGCCGCCGTGAGCACCAGGAAGAACGCGAGGAAGCCCACGGTGGTCAGCCACCAGTGCGTCCAGCCCAGGCGCTCCGAGTACAGCGTGTGGCCCGTGGTGCGCGGGATGATGTAGTACGCGCCCGCCCACAGGGTGTAGGCCACGAATCCCAGCAGCGCGAGGTGCGCGTGCGCGACGCTCCAGTTGGTGAAGTGCACGTACTGGTTGAAGTTGCGCAGCGCCTGGAACGAGCCCTGGAAGCTCACCGCGAGGTACCAGAACGCGCCGGTGAGCGCGAAGCGCAGCGGCAGCGAGTAGTACGCCTTGCGCCAACTGCCTCGCATGGTCATGAAGATGTTCACGATGAACGCCGAGACCGGGATCAGCAGCCCCAGCGAGGTGATCACCGAGATGGTCTTGAGCCACTCGGGCACCGGCGCCTGAAGCACGTGGTGCGTGCCCACGGCGGTGTAGAAGAACGCGAGGAACCAAAACGCGATGAGCGCGAGCGTGTAGGCGTACAGCGGGCGCTTGATCTCCTTGGGCACGATGAAGTACAGGATCGGGATCGCGCCGGTGGTGAACCACAGACCCAAGATGTTGTGGCCGTAGAACCAGCCCCAGATGGCGTCGTTGAGTCCCACGAGCGCGCCGGTGGGCGGAGCCCAGATGACGTTGCCGATCGCATAGACGATGGGGAACCAGATGAGCGAACCCATGATGTACCACAGCGAGACGTAGAGCTCCTTCTCCTCACGACGCGCGATGGTCATGAAGATGTTCACGCCCGTGAGGATGAGCAGCACCATGATGCCGATGTCGATCGGCCAGGCCAGCTCGGCGTACTCGCGGGCCTGCGTGTAGCCCATCGCAAGCCCCACGACGCCTGCGGCGAGCGCCACGTTCCACAGCCACGCCGAGAACACCGCGAGCCCCTCGGAGAAGAGCTTGGTGCGGGTCAGGCGAGGCACGATGTAGTACCAGCACCCCACCATCGCCATCGACAGCCAGCCAAAGGCGAGGCCGTTGACGTGCACCTGCCGCAACCGAGGAAAGACGAGCCACGGTATGCCCGCGGCGAAGTCCGGCGCGATGAACTCGATGGCTTGCAGCAGTCCGAGTGTGATGGCGAAGACCAGCCATACCACCGCCGAGCCTATGAACAGCTTGGCAGCGCGATCCTTGTAAGGACGCGCATCCGCAGCGGCTCCCATATCCCCTCCAGTTTTGCGTGCGCCGCCACGGTGGCGGCCCCCTGTGTGCATTGTATGGATTCTTCCCCCATTTGTGCTTGGTGCATGCGGGAATACACAAGGTCGGACGGCGGTAAGAGGCAGGCGTTCACGATGTTCTCCGACAGGCAGGAAGCGGGCCGAGAGCTCGCCGCGGCGCTGGACGCGCATCGGCGGGCCGCGAACACCATCGTGCTGGGCATCCCGCGCGGCGGGGTGGTGGTCGCCGCGCAGGTCGCGCAGGCACTGGAGCTGCCGCTGGGGCTCGCGATCGCGGCGAAGGTGGGCGCGCCCGGCAACCCCGAGTACGCCGCCGGCGCGATGGCGGTCGACGGAGAGGTGAGCGTGAACCCGTCGGCGGGCTACCGGCTGAGCGACGTGCGCGCGATGGCGGGTGAAGCGCGCACCAAGATCGCGCACGAGCTGCGCATCTTTGGCGACGCGGCTCTGCCCCATGTCGCCGGTTGCACCGTCATCCTCGTCGACGACGGGCTCGCCACCGGCCTCACCGCGCTCACGGCCGCCGAGTGGCTGCGCCGAGCGGGGGCCTCGCGAGTGGTGGTCGCCGTGCCGGTGGCTTCGCGCGACGCGGTCGACACGCTCGCACCCCACGCCGATGAGGTGATCGCGCTCGAGACGCCCGAGTGGTTCCACGCCGTGGGCCAGTTCTACAACCGGTTCGGACAGACCGAGGACACCGAGGTCATCGCGCTACTCGACGCGGCAGGGGAGTAGAATTCGCTGCGACCACCGCTTCGCCGAGGAGATCCGCGCATGACCGTCGACCGTTGGGTCGCCATCGACTTCGAGACCGCCACGCGCGAGCCCACGAGCGCGTGCGCGCTGGGCGTGGCCGTGGTCGAGGACCTCGAGGTGGTCGACACCTTCAGCTGGGTGGTTCGTCCGCCGTTCAACGAGTACGACTTCTGGAACACCTCCGTGCACGGCATGTGCGCCAAAGACACCGAGTTCGCGCCCGAGTTCGACGAGGTGTGGTGGGAGATACAGCCGCTTCTGGCGAGCGGCAGGCTCATTGCACATAACGCCGGGTTCGACGTACGCGTGCTGCGCTCGCTCATCGAGACGCGTGAGCTGCCGGCGCTGAGCTACGAGTACGCGTGCACGGTGACGATGGCGCGCAAGGCGCTGCCACACCTGGGCAAGCACTCGCTCGACATCCTGTGCGACCACTACGGCATCCGCCTGATCCACCATGACGCGGCCAGTGACGCCGAGGGGTGTGCCCGCGTCGCTATCGCCTGCGCCCGGACCGCCGGCGCGGCTACCGTCAGCGAAGCGGTCGAGTCGCTGGGCGTGAAGCTCAAGCAGCTGTAGGACGGCGTCGACCGCTCGCAATAGTGCAGATTCCCCTTGCGCGTCGCTCGATACTTCGTATACTAATCACATATGCTTCGTATACGAAGGAGTGACCGTGCCACCCTCAGACATCGGCTACCTGCTCAACAAGGCCACGCGGCGGTTCCGGCTTGGCTTCGCGGCCAGTCTCGCCGACATCGGGCTGCGTCCCCAGCAGGCCGCGGCGCTCATGGCGATCGGTCGCAGCAGTGAAGGCCGACTCACACCCAGCCAGCTCGCCGACGCGATCGACATCGATGCCCCCACCGTCTCGAGCATGCTCGACCGTCTCCAACGCGACCACTGGGTCGCGGTCACGCCCAACCCCGACGACGGTCGATCGCGCCTGATCACCCTCACCGACAAGGCAACCCAAGTCCTTCCCACCGTGTTCGAGCAGGCAAGCGCCGTCTCGGCCGAGGCGATGGCCTGCTTCACCGCCGAGGAGGCGCAAGAGCTCGAGCGGCTACTGTCGCGACTGTGCGAGCGCGACGCACGCGGCGCCGCGGAAGGGGGCATCCGATGACGGCGGTTCTCGTGACCGGTGCGACCGGCAACGTGGGCCCCGAGGTACTCGTCCACCTCGCTCGGCGCGGCGCCACGGCCCGAGCCGCTGTGCGACGGCTTACGGGCGAGCCGCTTCCCGGGGCCGCGGAGTGCGTCGAGTTCGACTTCGACCGCCCGGAGACGTTCGCCTCGGCGCTTGATGGGGTGGATCGGGTCTTCTTGATGCGCCCCCCGCAGATGTCCGACGCCAAGGACATGCGTCCCTTCGTGGATGCGATGCGTGACTCGGGAGTCGAGCACGTGGTGTTCATGTCCGTCCAAGGCGCCGGGACCAATCC
>CAYOHY010000048.1:0-12263 GCA_964403885.1 uncultured Eubacteriales bacterium | reverse complement strand
CGCGGTGGTCGACCAGCGCCTGCGCGACGAGGGCATCCGCAACCAGGCGTCGATCGTGGCCGCCGGCTCGATCCGCTCCTCGGCCGACATGGCCAAGGCGATCGCGCTGGGTGCAGACGTCGTGGCCATCGGCTCGGCGGCGCTCATGGCGCTGGGTTGCCACCTGTGCCAGGGCTGCCACACGGGCTGCTGCTCGTGGGGACTCACGACCCAAAAGCCCGAGCTCACCCGCCGCGTGGACCCCGAGTGGGGAGCCGAGCGTCTCACCAACCTGGTGCACGCGTGGAGCCACGAGCTCCAGGAGATCTTGGGCGCGCTGGGTGTGAACGCGGTCGAGTCGCTTCGCGGCAGCCGCGAGCGCTTGCGTGCGGTGGGCCTCGACGCCCAGACCTGCGAGATCCTCGGCGTCAAGCCGGCCGGACTGTAAGGGGGGAGTGCAGATGACGACCCAGACCGTTTCCAACCCCATCGAGGGGTACCTGCAGGTCGAGCCGGTGGTCACCGTCGAGGGCGACGTGGCCACGATCGACTGCCAGAGCGTCTACTACAAGTTCGTCAACGAGGCCGTGCGCGCGGCCTTCGCCGACGGCTGCAAGACCGTCAAGCTCGTCAACGTGAACGGCCAGCGCTACATCGGCACCGGCATCAAGGGCAAGGACCTCACCATCGAGGTCCACGGCACCCCCGGCCAGGACATGGCCATGTTCATGGACGGCCCCACCGTCGAGGTGTTCGGCAACGCGCAAGACGGCGTGGGCAACACCATGAACGCCGGCACGGTGTACGTGCACGGCTCGGCCGGTGACGTGCTGGGCTACGGCATGCGCGGCGGCCGCGTCTTCATCAAGGGCGACGTGGGCTACCGCGTGGGCATCCACATGAAGGCTTACGAGGACCTGCGCCCCATCATGGTGTGCGGCGGCAAGGCCCGGGACTTCTTTGGCGAGTACATGGCCGGCGGACTGCTGGTCTTGCTGGGCCTGGAGTCGCGCCTCGAAGGACCGCTCGTGGGCGGCTACCTGGGCACCGGCATGCACGGCGGCGAGATCTACCTGCGCGGCGAGGTCGAGCCGTGGCAGGTGGGCAAGGAGTGCGGCATCTTCACGGCCACCGAGGCTGAGATGGCGGCGCTCAAGCCCGTGATCGCGGAGTTCTGTGACAAGTTCGGCTACAACGTCGACGAGGTCATGGCCGAGCCGTTCACCAAGCTCGTCCCGATCTCCCACCGCCCGTACGGGAAGCTCTACACCTACCTGTAGGCCCTCCCGCCTTCCTTCGCATCCAGACCGAGGGCCCCGCCGGTGTATACGCCGGTGGGGCCCTCGTGCGTGACTGCATGAATCTCGTCGATAATGCGTCTGTTCAGTGACGGCCATCACATTCATACTGCGTCAGGACGCGCATCGTCGGAAGTGATGGTTGTGCGGGGCCAGGGGAGCCGAGCGGCGCTCGAGGGATGTCGCTCTACGATGCAGGGGGAATGCACGTTGACGGGATGTTCCACGCGGTCTTCGCGGACCGGTTCGATCGTCTGCGCCCGGCGCGGCGGAGCACGCATCGCGTGGTCCGCAGCGATGGCGCTCGTGGCCCTGCTCGCGCTGTTCGTGCCTGCGAGCGCGCATGCGGCGCCCGTGTGGACACTGGGGCCCACTGCGGGCACCCCTGTCGCGTCGACCGATGTGACGGTCAGCGCCTCGATCAGCGATGTGACCACCTTCAGGAACTACAGTCGCCTGATGCTGGACGGCGGAGCGTACTCTGCATCCACGGTCCAGTCCGCCGACCGTAAGACCGTCTCGGTGGCTCGGCGCTTCATCGGGCTCAAAGAGGGGACACACACGGCCAAGGTGTACTTCCAGAACGACTCCGGTGCGATGCTCAACACCGTCTGGAGCTTCACGGTCGAGATCCCGCCCGCGATCACGGGCATCGCGAGCGCGTATGACTCGCTCACCCCGCAGATCACGGCCGTGGTCTTGGACCCGGCGGGCATCGCGGGCACGCCTCAGATGACCGTGGACGGCACGGCGGTCGCGGCTTCGTGGAACGCGAGCGCAAAGACGCTGTCGTGGACGCCCTCGGCGCCGTTTGCCAACGACTCGACGCACACCGTCGCGGTCACCGCGCGCGATGGACGCGGCAACGTCGCATCGCAGACGTGGACGATCGAGACCCACGCGCTTCCCAAGATGTCGACGACCGACTGCACGATCTGCCACCAGGGCTTTCCCACCACGGGTCACCCCTTCGAGACGGTGGGCTGTTTCGAGTGCCACCAGAAGGCGGGCACGCTCCACGAGTGGGACCCCAACTCCTGCTTGCAGTGCCATCTCCCTCACTCGCGGGCATACCTCGCCCAGCGTCCCTGCACGAGCTGCCATGCCGAGAAGGTCGCGAGCACGCATGGGGCCGACAAGACGCCGGCTCACATGAGCGCGTCGCGTGGCTTCTCGGGGTGCAACGCGTGTCATGACCGGCAGCTCCACCGCGAGCACGTGAACCGGACCGGAGCCGGAGGCGCGCGCATGACGTGTGCGGACTGCCATGCGTCGAAGAGCGCTGCGGTCAGTGCCGCAGTTGCCGCCGGTGACACCCGCTGCGGCTCCTGCCACTCCATCGAGGGCCTTCATGCCGACAAGCACGTGGCGCCGGTCATCGAGACCTGCGCGGGTGCGGCATGCCATTCGGGCGGACTGGTTCCCGTGCACGCCTCGGTGCCGTGCGACAGCTGCCACGGCAGCGACAAGGCCGCCGTGCTTGCCGCGGTCGCCGGCCACGATCGCAGCTGCACCGCGTGTCACGACGCTGTCGCCCCCCATGGCGACCTGAACGCGATCCACTCGGCGTCGACCACGGCCGGCGCTCCCGTGGGCGTCTGGAGCAACCACCGTGAGGCCGCCGGTTGGATCCCCTCGGTGGTCATCAGCAAGTGGGTGGCGTGCTCGACGTGTCATACCAACACGAACCTGCTGCGCCTGCACGGCGCGACCTGGGACAGTTGCGGCATGTGCCACGCCAAGGGCGGCGCACGCTCGACGTTTCCGGTGTGGGAGAAGGGCTGCCAGCAGGGGGCCTGCCACGTCTCGACCACGCATGACGTCGCCAACGCCCAAGCGTCGCACGTGACCAAGAACTGCTGGTCGCGCTGGGGCGGCTGCCACAACGACAACCTCGACCAGAGCTACTGCTCGGCGTCGTGCCACCCGCGAGCGGTCACGGCGCGTGGTGACCTGACGCCTCCGGCGACCACCGTCACCGCGTCGGTCGTGCCCACCGTCGTGGGGCAGCGCAGCTGGTACACGTCCGATCCCCAGCTCACGCTGAGCGCCACCGACGGCGGTTCCGGTGTGGCCGCCGTCTACTTCCGGGTCAACGGCGGCGCCTGGGTCGAGACGCTGGGCAGCGTGGCGACGACGGCCGTCGCGGGGTCAGGCACCGTCGAGTACTACGCCGTGGACCGTCTGGGCAACCGCGAGGCGTCGAAGTACTTCGACTTCGCGGTGGACAAGGAGGCACCCGTCACCACGGCGTATCTGTATGCCGCGCCCGGCACCGTGCACGTCAGGCCGCAAGACCCCAACGGCGGCAGCGGCGTGGCCGCTCGCTACTACAGCTTCGACGGCGCGCCGTTCGCCCTGGCGTCGAGCGTGTACTGGGACTACCTGGTCACCAACCCCGATGCCTCCTACGGTCCGCACACGCTGCGGTACTACTCGGTGGACAAGGTCGGCAACACCGAGGCGATCAAGACGCTCACCTACTCGGTCGCCGATCCGGCGCCTCCCACGGTCACATTCGCGCAGGTCGGAAACGAGTCACCCTACTTCCTCGTGACCGAGAGCCCCAACACGCCCAGCGGCCTCGACAAGCTCTACTACCGATTCGGAGCGGGCGGGTTCTACGCGATCGACATCCCGGTCAGTGGAAGCCCCACGAGCACGCAGCGCGTGGATCTGCCGCTCTCCGACGGCAACCGGTGGATCCAGTGGTACGCCACCGACAAGGCCGGCAACGCGAGCGCTTGGGGGTCGCGTTCGTTCAGGGTCGACGTGAACGCTCCCGCGATCACCATCGATGCGGTCACACAAGCCGACGGGACGGTGCTCGTGACCGCCCGCGCCAACGATGCGGGCTCCGGCCTGCTCGACTGGCAGGCGGACGCGCTGTGGAACGGCGAGTCTCAGGGAACGGTGCTCTCCGAGTCGCTTGGGTACTGGCAGGCCGTGTTGCCGGTGCCCACGTGGGGCACGCGCACCTACGAGGTGACGGTCGTCGCCCGCGACAACTCGCTGCAGGAGAGCACGCTCACCCGATACGTCGACGTCCAGGGGCCCACGACGCCGGATGAGACCCCGCCCGAGACGATCATGTGGGACGAGTACTCCGGGCAGCAGCCCACGGCGGGCGACGACGGTGCCGGCGGCCTGATCTACTGGGGTGAGCTGCAGAGCACCGACCTCGAGTCGGGTGTCGTGACGATCAGCTACTCGCTCGACAGCGGTGAGTGGGTGGAGGTGCCGGCTCAGTTCCAGGAGACGGACACGGGCGGCTACTACTGGGCCGAGTTCCCGGTCACGAGCCTTGGGGTGCACACATTGGAATACTTCGGCGTCAACGGCTACGGAACCGCCGAGACGCCCAAGACGAGCATCTTCACCGTCGTCGGACCGTAAGACGTCGTTCAGAGCCACCAGGGGCCCGCTGAGCGCGGGCCTCTGTCGTTTCAGGTGCGCGTCTCGTCCGTCGGTCTGAAAGCGAAACAATGATGAAACATTCGCTGATTACCCTTGGGTACATGGCGTAAGTAGACGTCAGGCGGATACGGCGTGGTCCGTATCCACTGAGAAGGAGGTTGCGAATGGCACCTGCGTTCGATAAGGACTACGTCCTCAAGACAGTCGAGGAGCGCGACGTCAAGTTCGTCCGCTTCTGGTTCACCGACGTGCTCGGTGTTCTGAAGTCGTTCGCCGTCACCGACAGCGAGCTCGAAGGCGCGTTCGACGAGGGCATGGGCTTCGACGGCTCCTCGATCGATGGCTTCACCCGCATCCAGGAGTCGGACATGGTCGCGTTCCCGGACGCCTCGACCTTCCAGCTTCTCCCGTGGCGCCCCGAGGAGCAGGGCGTCGGCCGCCTGTTCGCCGACATCCAGAAGCCCAACGGCGAGCCGTTCGAGGGTGATCCCCGCTACGCCCTGAAGCGCATGCTTCAGAAGGCCGCCGACATGGGCTACACCATGTACGTCGGTCCGGAGCTCGAGTTCTTCTACTTCGCCGACGACCAGGACACCGAGATCCTCGACAACGGCGGCTACTTCGACCTGACCCCGCTCGATCTCGCCAGCGACCTTCGCCGCGAGACCGTTCTCACCCTTGAGAAGATGGGCATCCCGGTCGAGTACTCGCACCACGAGGTCGCCCCGTCGCAGCACGAGATCGACCTCCGCTACCAGGAGGCCCTGACGATGGCCGACGCGGTCATGACCTACCGCCTCATCGTCAAGGAAGTCGCCATGGCCAACGGCGTGTACGCCACGTTCATGCCGAAGCCGATCGCCGGCATCAACGGCTCGGGCATGCACGTGCACCAGTCGCTGTTCACCAAGGACGGCAACGCCTTCTACGACGCCGACAAGCCCGGCTACCTGAGCGACATCTGCCGCCACTACATCGCGGGTCTGCTCAAGTACGCGCCTGAGTTCTGCGCCGTCACCAACCCGCTCGTGAACTCCTACAAGCGCCTCATCCCCGGCTACGAGGCCCCGGTCTACGTGTCGTGGGCGCAGGCCAACCGTTCGGCCATGGTCCGCGTGCCGCTGTACAAGCCCGGCAAGGAGGCCGCGACCCGCATCGAGCTCCGTTCGCCGGACCCCTCGTGCAACCCGTACCTCGCCTTCGCCGTCATGCTCGGCGCCGGTCTCAAGGGTATCGAGGAGAAGCTCGAGCTCATGCCTGAGGCCACCAACGACATCTTCGAGATGACCCCCGCCGAGCTCGACGAGGCCGGCATCAAGACGCTGCCGAAGAACCTCGGCGAGGCCATCGACGCGTTCGAGAAGTCGGAGACGATGAAGGAGATCCTCGGCGATCACATTCACGCCTTCTACAGCGAGAACAAGAAGGCCGAGTGGGCCGACTACATCAAGTACGTCTCGCAGTGGGAGCTCGACCGCTACCTGAGCATCATCTAGCACCGAGTCACACCTGCGTGAACGCAACGGCGCCGGACGGGGGAGACCTCGTCCGGCGCTTTGCTTTGCTCGGCGCTGCGGTCGTGGCACGATGGGAGCGTGGCGGGTATCCGCCGAGCCAAGAAGAGGTCCTTGCATGAAGCTGATCGATGTCGTGTATGTCGCGGTGGGTGCCGGCGTGGGTGGCGCGCTGCGCTACGTGCTGGGCGGCGTGATCGCCGAGCGGTGGGGAGCGGCGCTGCCGTGGCACACCTTCGCCATCAACGTGAGCGGCGCGTTCCTGTTGGGCATCCTCATGTCGTTCGGCGTCGAGAAGGGCTATGCCCCGCAGCAGCTCACGTTGTTGCTGGGCGTGGGCGTCTTGGGCGGGTTCACCACGTTCTCCACCTTGTCATACGAGAGCGTCATGCTCGTCCAGGAGGGCTACCCCGTTCAGGGCATGGCGTACATGTTCGGAAGCGCGGTCGCAGGCATGGCGGCGGCCACGCTGGGGCTGTATCTGGGGCGCATCTAGAGCTACGCGCGGTCTGAAACCCGCCTGCAACATCGCGGTCATACCATGAGTACAGACTGAGAGAAGTTGCACTACGGGCGTCGGGACTCGGAGTAGACTATGCACATGAAACGTGTCCTCATCGTGTCAGACGACGCACACACACGCGCCTGGGTGTCTCAGGCGCTCAACGGCCTCGACGCTCAGACGGGCGAGTGTGCCGTGGGCGAGATGCAGAAGCGCCTGCTCGAAGGCGAGATCAGCCTCGCCGTGCTCGACGGTGGGCGCAGTCCCGAGGTGCTCGCGCAGGTCGTGGAGCATGCGGCCGCCTCGGGCGTCGACGTGAAGATGCTCGTGCTCATCGAGCCGGAAGGGCTTCCGTCGCTCAGGCTGCCTGTCCGCGTGCCCAGCGACTTCGTCGTACGGGGCGCGTCCTCCGAGGAGCTGCAGGCGCGTGTGCGCTCGTTGCTGTGGCCCGGCGAGGAGGTCACGCGCCAGGAGCTGCTGCGCATCGACGATCTCACGCTCAACCTCGCCACCTATCAGGCGTATCGAAGCGGCACGCCCATCGACTTCACCTACCTCGAGTACGCGCTGTTCGCGTTCCTCGTCACGCATCCCGGCCGCACGTACTCGCGCGAGGTGCTGCTGCGCCGCGTGTGGGGCAGCGACTACTACGGGGGCTCACGCACCGTCGACGTCCACATCAGGCGTATCCGCTCCAAGGTGGGACACGAGCTGTCCCGCAGGCTCGAGACGGTGCGCAACGTGGGCTACCTGTGGAACGGCTGATCGGCTGACGCTGCCGATGCGTCGGCGACACACGCGGTGACGCGACGCCGGTGTCGCAGTGCTCGGGTACACTCGGCTGCGAGGGGTGCATCGCGCGCCCGCTCGCGACCGACGAAAGGTACCCCGTGATGGGCCAGCGCACGATCGCCGTCATCGACGGCAACAGCCTGATGCACCGCGCGTTCCACGCGCTTCCTGAGACGATGACCGCGCCCGACGGCAGGCCCACCAACGCCGCCTTCGGCTTCATCTCCATGCTGGTCAAGCTCGCCGCCGACCTGCGCCCGGACGGCGTTGTGGTCGCGTTCGACCGTGGCAAGCCGGCGTTTCGCATGGAGGCGCTCGCCCAGTACAAGATCCACCGGCCACCCACGGCCGAGTCGCTGCGCGCGCAGTTCCCCATGGTCAAGCACGTCCTCGAGGCGCTCGACGTGCCCATCGTGGAGCTCGATGGCTGGGAGGGTGACGACATCCTCGGCACGCTGGCGCGACGAGGCACCGAGGCCGGCATGCGCGTGCTGCTCGTGACCGGCGACCGCGACGCGTTCCAGCTGGTCACAGACACGGTGCAGGTGGTCACCACCCGCAAGGGCATCACCGACATCGCGATCATGGGCCCGGCCGACGTGATCGAGCGCTACGGCATCAGCGCCGAGCAGGTCCCGGACTACCTGGGCCTCAAGGGCGACACGAGCGACAACATCCCCGGCGTGCCCGGGGTGGGGGAGAAGACCGCGGCGAAGCTGCTGCAGGAGTACGGCACGCTCGAAGCGGTCATCGAGGCGGCCAAGGCCGGCGGCGTGAAGGGCAAGGTGGGCCAGAACCTTGCCGAGCACGAAGGTGCTGCGCTCGCGAGCCGGGTCGTGGCCACCATCGTGTGCGACGTGCCGGTCGAGATCGACCTGGCGAGCGTCACGTTTGGGCCGTTCGACGCCGCGAAGGTCGCCGAGGCCTTCGGGGAGCTGCGCTTCACCTCGCTGCTCGAGCGCGTCTTCGCGCTCCCGGGCGCCGGTGACGCCACAGCGGCCGTGGAGGCGGCTGTGCCTGCGACCTGCGCCGCCGAGCCGTGCGCCCGCGATGACGCGGCGGTGGCGCTCGTGCGCGACTGGGTCGCGGCGGGTGACGCCTGGCTGGGCGTGGCGTTCGGCGGAGCGTCGGACACGCTGTTCGACGACGCGCGCGAGCTCGCTGTCGCGGGACCGGACCGCACGGCGCTCGTGAGTGCGGACGCCGCCGGGCACCTGGGCGAGCTGTTCTCGGCAGGACGGGTGGCTGCCGCCGACGTGAAGGCGCTCATCGGCGAGATCTGCCCGCCCGATGAGGCGCTCGAGTGTGACGCGCGTGCGGTGGAGGCGGACCCCGCTCGGCTCTTCGACGTGGGGATCGCCGCGTACCTGCTCGAGTCGAACCGCTCGTCCTACGATCTGAGCTCGTTGCACGCGGACTACCTGGGTACCCCGCTGCCGGCGGTCAACGACGACCATCCCGACGTCGCCGTGGCGGCGCGCGCGACCGCCGAGCTTGCTGGCGAGCTGGAGCGGCGCCTCGAGGCCGACGGCTCGCTGGGCGTGCTGCGCGACATCGAGATGCCGCTCGTGCCGGTGCTCGCGCGCGTGGAGCGCACCGGTGTGGGCGTGGACACCGATGTGCTCGCCTCGCTCGCCCGTGAGACGCGTGCGGGCATCGACGCCCTGCGCGCGGAGATCTACGAGCTCGCGGGCTGTGAGTTCACCATCGACTCGCCCAAGCAGCTCTCCGAGGTGCTGTTCGACAAGCTCCAGCTGCCGCCGGGCAAGCGCACCAAGACGGGCTACTCGACCGACGCGAGCGTGCTCGCCGGGTTGGCGCCCATCCACCCCATCGCAGCCAAGATCGTGAGCTACCGAGAGCTCACCAAGCTCACGAGCACCTACATCGAGGCCCTGCCGAGGATGCTCGGCGAGGACGGCCGGCTCCACACGAGCTTCAACCAGACCGTGGCGGCGACGGGTCGTCTGTCGAGCAGCAACCCCAACCTGCAAAACATCCCGGTCCGTACCGAGTTCGGGCGCCGCATCCGCGCCGCGTTCGTGCCCGGCACCCCGGGCGACGTGATGCTCTCGGCCGACTACAGCCAGATCGAGCTGCGGATTCTCGCGCACCTGTCGGGCGACGAGGGGCTCATCGAGGCGTTCACGAGCGGCGCGGACTTCCATGCCGCGACCGCCGCGCGCGTCTTTGGTGTGGCGCTCGACGAGGTCGAGCCGGGGATGCGCTCCAAGGCCAAGGCGGTCAACTTCGGCATCGTGTACGGGCAGACGGCGCACGGGCTGGGTGACTCGCTCAAGATCGGCTACGGCGAGGCCCAAGCGATGATCGACCGCTACTACGCGGCGTACCCGCGCGTGCGTGCCTACCTCGACGAGACGGTTGCCGCCGCGCACCGGGACGGCTTCGCGGTCACGATGTTCGGGCGCAAGCGGCGCATCCCGGAGCTCAAGAGCTCCAACTTCAACCTGCGCTCCTTTGGTGAGCGCACCGCGATGAACCATCCCATGCAGGGCAGTGCGGCCGACATCATGAAGCTCGCGATGATCGAGGTCGACCGTCGCATGCGGGCCGAGGGCCTCGCCTCCAAGATGGTGCTCCAGGTGCATGACGAACTGGTCTTCGAGACGCCGGTCGCCGAGATCGACGCGCTCAGTACGCTGGTGGCCGAGGCCATGGCGGGCGTGGCTGAGCTCGCGGTGCCGCTCGAGGTGGGCGTGGCGAGCGGAAAGGACTGGGCAAGCGCGAAGTAAGCGTCCTCATGGGGAATAGTGTGACGTGTATCACACAACCCTGAGGGGGTGCGCCATGTTCGAGGCGCTTGCGGGTCTTTCGGGAAGCCAGATATCGTTTCTGGTCATCGCCACGGCGCTGTTCGTCTGGGCGGCGCCCCGGCTGCTTGTGGGGATGGGGATGCGCCACTCCACGCGAACCCTCACGCCCAAGGGCGCGATACCGTATCAGGAGTCCGCGAGCCGCGCGTTCGTGTTGGCCTGTATGGCGACCGCGACCGTGCTCATGGCGATGATGTGGGTCTTCAAGGAGATCATGACGCTTCGCTGAGCGTACTCGGGTGGCGCCACCCGGCGGCGTGGTATACACTACCCACTGGCTCACCAGAGGCTGCGGCTTCGTCGTACCCTTGGTGGCCATGACAATGTTGGCGCCCCGAGTACATGTAGGCACCTGTAGGCGACGGATCGTATTGACCCTTCGACGGACCTGTAGGCGACTAGACATGACCAAGGGGCCCCGAGTGTGGAAGGGGTCCACGAAGTGAGCGAGCAGGAGCAGCAGGGAACTGTCATCGAGCAGACTGAGTACACCGCTGAGGAGATGCATGCCCTCATCGACGGTACGATGACTGACTTCGACGACGGCGACCTGGTCAGCGGTACCATCGTCCGCGTCGAGCGTGACGAGGTCCTTCTCGACATCGGTTACAAGTCCGAAGGTGTCATCCCGGCCCGTGAGCTGTCCATCCGCAAGGATGTCGACCCGTCTGAGGTCGTCAAGGTCGGCGATCAGGTCGAGGCTCTCGTTCTCCAGAAGGAGGACAAGGACGGTCGCCTCATCCTCTCCAAGAAGCGTGCCGAGTACGAGCGTGCCTGGAGCAAGATCGAGGAGAAGTTCGAGTCCGGCGAGAACGTCGAAGGCGAGGTCATCGAGGTCGTCAAGGGCGGTCTCATCCTCGACATCGGCCTGCGCGGCTTCCTGCCCGCTTCGCTCGTCGACCTCCGCCGCGTCAAGGACCTCGCGACCTACCTCGGCACCCGCCTCGAGGCGCGTGTCATCGAGATGGACCGCAACCGCAACAACGTCGTCCTCTCGCGCCGCGTGGTGCTCGAGGAAGGCCGCAAGCACGAGCGCGCCGAGATCCTCGGCAAGCTGCAGAAGGGCATGATCCTGCCGGGTACCGTCTCCTCGATCGTCGACTTCGGTGCGTTCGTCGACCTCGGCGGCATCGACGGTCTGGTCCACATCTCCGAGCTGTCTTGGAGCCACGTGAACCACCCCAGCGAGGTCGTGAAGGTTGGCGATCCCGTCAACGTCCAGGTTCTCGACGTCGACCTCAGCCGCGAGCGTATCTCGCTCGGCCTGAAGCAGACCACCGAGGATCCGTGGAAGCAGCTCGTCAAGAACTTCCCGATCGGTTCCATCATCGAGGGCACCGTGACCAAGCTCGTCCCGTTCGGCGCGTTCGTCGAGCTGGGTGACGGCGTCGAGGGCCTCGTCCACATCTCCGAGATGGCCAAGGGCCACGTGGAGACCCCGGATCAGGTCGCCAAGGTCGGCGACAAGGTCCACGTCAAGGTCATGGACATCGACACCGAGCGCCGTCGCATCTCCCTGTCGATGCGCTCTGCCGCCGAGACCCTCGGCTTTGAGATCGAGATCGCCGGCAAGGAGGGCGACGACGAGGAGTCCGAGGAGGGCGAGGCGATCGTTGCCGCCGTCGACACCGATGGTGACGGCGACGCCGACACGATCGTCGTGGCTGTCGACACCGACGGTGACGGCGAGATCGACGCCATCGCGGCGACCACTGCGGTCGACGTCGACGGTGACGGCGAGCCCGACATGGTCGTCACGGCGCTCGACGTGGACGCCGATGGTGTCGTTGACGCGGTCGAGGTCGTTGCCGCTGTCGACACCGACGGTGACGGCGTGGCCGATGAGGTCGTCGAGACCGTCATCGTCGCCGACGAGGCCGCTGAGGCCGAGGAGGAGAAGGCTGAGTAGCCTTCACTTCATAGCGTG
>CAYOHY010000047.1:0-12538 GCA_964403885.1 uncultured Eubacteriales bacterium | reverse complement strand
CGATCTCAGTGACCACGCCTTGCGCCGACTGGTTGCGGCTGGGGTAGGCGGTGAATGTCGCTACGACGATGTCGCCCGTCGTGGCCTCCCCTATCGCGTTGCGCGGGATGAACACGTCATGCCGGATGCGGCGATCCGACGGGATCACGATCCCTATCGCGCCGTGTCGCTCGAAGCGCCCCACCACCTGCGTGGTCGCGCGTTCGATGACCCTCACCACGACACCTGAGCGGCCCTGCTTGCCTCGCTTGGTGTCCGGGCGCAGCGCCACGATGTCGCCGTGCATGGCGCCGTTGGTGTCGCGGGACGAGACGTAGAAGTCGCCGTCTTGGGCATCCACGAACCCGTACCCTCGGCGAGTCATCGATATCTTGCCGACGATGAACCCTCCGCGCCGAGCCTTCGCCACCTTCTTGGGCTTGCCCATGTGCGCCTCCCGTCCACCGTCCGTCACAACGAGTCTACCGCACAGCGACGCACCATCCTCGCTGTCACACGACGGTGATAGAATCTCGGTCACGAACAGCCTCGGCCCACCGGAGCCGCCTCATGGACCACACGCGTCCGCTCGCCCCGTGCCTCATCGGCAGGGGCACCGTATCCGACTTCCGTGACATGCTTCGCGCACTCGAGACCCTCGAGAACGTGGAGTATCGCTTCGTCGTGCACGGAGACGAGATGGAGACCGGCTCGGCCGCGCTGGTGAAGCTCATGGCCGACCAGCAGTCCTCCACGATGATCGTGAACGGATGCCTGTTCCTCAACGTGGCATCCTTCTCCTACCTCGACTTCGAGCCGGCCAACGACGACCGGTGGCTCTTCCGGCTCCACGGTGACGGCGCGATCCTCGAGCTCACGTCCCAGCCCGAGGCCGACGAGGCCGAGCGCAACCGGCCCCACCTGCTCTCCGAGGAAGAGGCGCCCGACTTCAGCAGCCTCATCCTGCTCGACGACGAGGACGACGAGGACTAGTCCTCACCCCCACCCGAAACATGAACGCCCCCGGATCGCGATGATCCGGGGGCGTTCTCATTGGTGCCTTTGAGTGGAGCCCTACTGCTTGCGCGCCTCTTCGAGCGCACGCTGCAGCTGTACGTCGGTCTTGGCGTTGGCCTGCTTCTGCGGGTCCATCTTGACCACAACGTCGGGCGTGAGGCCCTTGCCGTCGATGACGCGCTTGAGGGGCGTCAGGTAGTGGGCGATGGTGAACTTCACCGCGCCGCCCCACGAAAGCTGCTTGACGGTCTGCACGCTGCCCTTGCCAAAGCTCTTCTCGCCCACGAGGACGGCGCGCTTGTAGTCCTGCAGGGCGCCGCCCACGATCTCGCTCGCCGAGGCGGAGTTGCCGTTGATGAGCACCACGAGCGGCGCGTCGGTGAGCTTCTTGCCCACCGTGCGGTACTCGATCTCCGGCTTGCCGCGCTCGTCGACACGGACGATCACGCCGCTCTCGACGAACAGCGACGAAACGCTGATCGCCTGGTTGAGCGAACCGCCCGGATTGTCGCGCAGGTCCAGCACGAACGACTTCGCGCCCTGCTTGGTGAGCTTCTCGATCTCGGCGGTGATGTCCGAGGTGGCCTGCTCGTTGAACTGGCCCAAGCGGATGTAGCCCACCTTGCCGGGCTTCATGCTCGACTCGACATTGGGAAGCTGGATCATCGCGCGCGTCACGTCGACGGTGTACTCCTTGCCCGGCGTTCCCTTCTTGCCGGGCCGGATCATCGTGAGCGTGACCTTGGTGCCCTCTTTGCCGCGCACGCGCTTGACGACCTCGTTGTTCGTCCACTTGTCCCGACGAACACCACCGATCACCGAGAACAGGTCGCCGGTCTTCATGCCGGCCTTCTCGGCAGGGGTGCCCTCGTAGACCTTCACCACATAGGTGGTGCCGTCCTTCTCGCCCAGGAGAACGCCGATGCCGCCGAACTCGCCGGCCATGTCCTCGCTGAAGTACTTGAAGTGACGCTTGTCGAAGTACATCGCGTACTTGTCGCCGGTCGCGCCGATCAGACCCTGCACCGCGCCCGCCGTGGCAGACGTCTCCGAGGGAGGCTTGAGGGCCTCCTTGCGCAGCATCTCGTTGACCTCGTCGACGTGCTTCGAGAGGTCACTTTGCGCCGGGGCCAACGGAGCCGCGGCGATCGGCGATGAGTTGGGAGCGAGCCGTGCGGTGGCAAACCCGCCCAAGAAACCCAGGGCGGCGACGATGACCGCGATCGCCAGCGAAAGTACTACCTTGACCCAACGATTCATGGTGTATCCGAGTCCTCTCGTGACACCGGTCGGTATGAGAGTGGTGCTAGACCTTGAGGTAGCGCGACATCGCCATCCACGAACCCGCCAGACCGATGACGACGCCCGCCACGATGAGCGTGAGCGAGATCTGGGCGGTCGCTCCGCCTGACAGGCTCACCGCGAGGAACGGAAGTGCCTCACGGAGCCTGGGCAAGATGAGCGCCTGCAGACCCGCCACCGACAAGATGGCAAGAGTCGCGCCAATGAGGGCCTGAAGCACGCCCTCGAGCAGGAACGGCGTACGGATGAACCAGTTGCTCGCGCCCACGAGGCGCATGATCCCGATCTCCTTGCGGCGCGCGTAGATGGCGAGCCGGATGGTGTTGTTGATGAAGATCAGGCTCACCACGCCTAGCATCACGACGAAGACGACCTCGATGATGCGCACGACCCGCGTGAACGCGAACAGCTTGTTCACGATCTGCTGGCCGTACTTGAGCGACTCCTCGGGGTTGTCGGGACGATCCGCGACCTTGAGGAACAGCGCGTTCTTCTTGATCTTGGCCACCATGTCCTCGACGGTGCGCGGGTCCTTCAGCGTCACGTCGAGCGAGGCAGGAAGCGGGTTGCCCTCGAGCTGATCGATGATCTCAGGCGACTGCTTCATGTCCTGCTTGAACTTCTGCAGCGCCTCGTCCTTGGTGGTGTAGTCCACACCGTCGACAAGCGCATCGGAGAGCAGCTGCTGCTGCAGCGCGTTCACGTCTGCGGTGGCGGCGCCGTCCTTCAGAAACACCTGGATGGTGACCTTGTTCTCGACGTTCTCGACGACGCTGTTCACCACGAAGCCGGTGGCGATGAAGATGCCCACCAGCAGCAGCGACAGGTAGATGGTGATGACCGCACCCAGCGACATGACCCAGTTGCGGCGGAAGTTCTGTACCGACTCGCGGACGAAGTATCCGACGTTAATCGACATAGCCGTACACCCCTCGATCCTGGTCGCGAATGACGCGGCCGCCCTCGAGGGCGATGACGCGGCGACGCATGTTGTCCACCATGTCGCGGTCGTGCGTCGCGACCAAGACGGTGGTACCGGTCTTGTTGATGCGCTCGAGCAGCTTCATGATGCCGAGCGACGTCTGCGGGTCGAGGTTACCCGTGGGCTCGTCGCATAGCAGCAGCGGAGGACGGTTCACGAAGGCACGCGCGATCGACACGCGCTGCTGCTCGCCGCCGGAGAGCTCGTCCGGGTAGCTGTGGATCTTCTCCTCGAGGCCGACCAGACGAAGCACCTCGGGCACCTGAGTGCGGATGACGTGCTTGCTCTTGCCGATGACCTCGAGCGCGAATGCGATGTTCTCGAACGCCGTCTTGTTGGGGAGCAGCTTGAAGTCCTGGAACACGCAGCCGATGTTGCGCCGCAGGTACGGGACCTTCCAGTTCTTCAGCTTCACCAGATCCTGGCCGGCGACGATGATCTGACCGCGCGTGGGCAAGAGCTCACGGAGCAACAGTCGGATGAAGGTCGACTTGCCCGAACCCGAGTGGCCGACGATGAAGACGAACTCGCCGGCGCCGATCTCGACGTTGCAGTCGGCGAGTGCCGGCTTCTCGGGGACGTAGAACTTGTTCACGCCCCTCATGCTGATCATGAGAGGGCCGGTGCGCGTGGGGGCTGCGATGCGCTCAGGCGCTGCCGCTGCCGGCGCGTCGGTCATATCGCTCAAAGGGATGCTCCGATCTGCGTGCGACGATTCCCGCGGGGTAGTTTAGCAAATGCATGCGCCAACCCCGGCGCATGACACCGCTTCTCCATAAAGGCTTCAGGTGTGTTCCGCGCCTGCGCGCGGCATAACGACACTATCCGAGCAACTCGCGAGCCGCCTCCACGATGTGTGCCGCGGTGAGGCCGAAGTGCTCCATCAGCTCACGCGGGTCACCGCTCGTGCCAAAGGTGTCGGCAACGCCGATGCGACGCGTGGGCACAGGGCACGCCTCCGAGAGAACCTCGGACACGGCCGAGCCCATGCCACCCAGCACGCTGTGCTCCTCGCACGTCACGATGCGGCCCGTCTTGGACACGCTCGCAACGAGCGTATCGGTGTCGAGCGGCTTGACGGTCGCCACATCGATGACCTCAGCCGAGATGCCCTCCTCGGCGAGCGCGTCGGCGGCGGCAAGCGCCTCAGCGACCATGATGCCGCAGGCGGCGAGCGTCACGTCGGTGCCCTCGCGCAGCACGTTGGCCTTGCCCACCTCGAACTGGAAGCCTTCGGGGTAGACGTCGGCGAAGCTGGAGCGGCCCAGGCGGATGTAGAACGGACCCGGCGTGGTGGCGGCGGCGCGCAACGCGGACGTGGCTGCGGCGAAGTCGGCCGGCACGAGCACGCGCATACCCGGAAGCACGCGCATGAGCGCGATGTCCTCGAGCATCTGGTGGCTGCCGCCGTCGGGGCCCACGGTGATACCGGAGTGCGTGGGGGCGAGCTTCACGTCGAGCCCCGAGTAGCACACGGTGTTTCGCACCTGGTCATAGGCGCGACCGGTGGCAAAGACTGCGAAGGAGCCGGTGAACGCGACCTTGCCGGAGACGGCGAGGCCTGCGGCCACGTCGATCATGTTCTGCTCGGCGATACCCACGTTGAAGAAGCGCTCGGGGTAGGCGTCGGCGAAGGTGGCGGTGGTGGTCGACTTGGAGAGGTCCGCCTCGACGGCGACGACATCTACTCCCTCTCGGGCGAGCTCGACGAGCGTGGCGCCGAACGCTTCACGGGTGGCCTTGCTCACGAGGCGCTCCCTTCGGTGGATGCGGACAACTCGGCCAGGGCCTGCGCGGTCTCATCGGCGGATGGCGCCTTGCCGTGCCAGCCCGCGTTGTTCTCCATGAACGAGACGCCCTTGCCCTTGACGGTATGGGCGACGACGACCGCGGGCCCGCCCCGGTGTGCGCGCGCGGCGGTGAGGGCCTCAGAGAGCGCAGCGGGATCGTGCCCGTCACACTCGAACGCACGCCAGCCAAAGGCCGTGAACTTCGCGGCGATCTCGCCGAGGCACATGACCTCGGTGCACGCGCCGTCGATCTGAAGGCCGTTGTCGTCGACGATGGCGACGAGGTTCTCGAGGCCGTGGTGCGCGGCGAACATCGCGCCCTCCCACACCTGGCCCTCCTGGAGCTCGCCGTCTCCCATCAGACAGAAGACCGTGCGGTCATCATCGGGGTTCGAGCGGATCCCGGCGGCGATGCCGCTCGCGATCGAGAGTCCCTGGCCCAGCGAACCGGTCGAGACCTCGACACCCGGGGTCTTCTTGCTGTCGGGATGACCCTGCAGCATCGAGCCCAGCTTGCGCAGCGTGGAGAGGTGGTCGCGGCCAAAGTAGCCCGCCTCGGCGAGCGCGGCGTAGAGCACCGGTGCGGCATGCCCCTTTGAGAGCACGAAGCGGTCGCGGTCAGGCCACGAGGGGTCGGCCGGGTCATGGCGCAGCACGCCGCCAAAGTACAGCGTAGCCACGATGTCGGCCGCCGAGAGCGATCCGCCCGGGTGGCCCGATCCGGCTGCGGCGATCATCTCGACGATGTCGCGGCGCATACGCGTGGCCGCTTCGCGGACCCGCTCTGCCTGGAAGGTCGTCTGGGTCATCTAAGCCCTCATCTCCTTGAAGCCTTCACCGATTGCCTCATGCACATCTGTCACTACCATGAACGCGGCGGGATCCACCGCGTGCACGATCTGTTTGAGGTCGTCCAGTTCGTTTCGCGAAAGCACGACCCACAACATCCCTCGCGACTCGCCAGTGTACACGCCCGTCGCCGAGATGCGGGTCGCGCCGCGGCCGAGCTCTTCATTGATGGCCTCGCCGATCTCATCGGCTGAGTTGGTGATGATCGTCGCGGCCTTGTTCACCGATATACCCTCGAGCACGAGGTCGATGGCCGCGCCGCTCACCACGATCGCGACGACGGCGTAGAGCGCGTAGGCGGGCCCGAAGGCGATCGCAGCCATCACCGTGACCACCGCATCGGCGAGCAGCATGAGCTGCCCTTGGCCGAGCGGCACCTTTCGGGCAAGCAGTTGCGCGACGATGTCGGTACCGCCGGTGTTACCGCCGGCCTTGAACACCATGCCAAGGCCGATGCCGCACGCGGCGCCACCAAACAGCGCCGCCAGCAGCAGGTCGTTGGTGGCCATGCCCGGTACGTACGGCGTCATGGCGTCGATCGCGACCGACAGCCCCACGGCACCGTAGATGGTCTTGGCGAGGTACTTGGCGCCGCGGACACGCCACGCGATAACCAGCAACACACCGTTCATCACGAGCATCTGGGTACCGACGGGCAGCGTGACGCCGAAGCTCTTCTGTGCGACGTAGTAGATGATCGTCGCCAGACCGGACACGCCGCCGGCGGCGATCTTGTTGGGGATGAGGAATGCGACCAGGCCGTAGGCTGTGAGCAGGATGCCCAGCGTCATCCAGGCGGCCTCACGGAACGGTCGGTGCCTCAGCGCACGCCGAGGATCCATCGCCCGAAGCGTCTGACGCACCATCTAGACCTCCCCCATCGGCAGGCGGCCGGCATCGTGACGCGGCCACATCCATTCGCCGCCCATATCGAGGCGGGGACGCGCCCGCTTGGCGGTCAGGAACGAGAGCACCGACTCGGCGTCTCGGTTCACAAGGTCGTTCTCGGTGATGCCGATCTCGGCGGCTGCGGCGCAGGCGGCGTCGAAGCGGCCCACGTGGAGCGCGAAGTGGGCGTCGGAGCCGATGGCGATGGGCACGCCTGCGGCCAGCGAGGCCTCGGCGAACTCCCGCTCACGATGGCACGCGCGTCCGCGCGCGCTCGAGGGCGAGAACGAATGGTCGTTGAGCTCGAGGATCACGCGGTGCCGTGCCGCCGCCTCGACGATCCGGTCCAAGTCCAAGGGGAACTCGTCATCGTTGCCGGGGTGGGTGATCTGGTCGACATACGGGTTCTCGATGACGCGCAGCAGCACCTCGGTGTTCTTGGCGACGTCGCGATCGTCGAACCCGGTCAGCGGATGGAATCCCACCGAGACGAAGTCGAGCAGGCTCAGCAACTGATCGGGAAGGTCGATCCCATTCTCGGTATCGAGCGAGGGGTTCGCCTCGCATCCCTTGAGGATGCGGACACCGTCGAGCACGCTCGGGATGACCTTGGAGTTCCAGAAGTACCAGGGGTGCGCCCCCTGAGGCACGGTGGGACCGTGGTCGGTGACGGCGATGAGCTCGATGCCCTTGGCGCGCGCGGCAAGGGCGAGCTCGGTGACGGTCGAGTAGGCGTGGCCGGATGCGACGGTATGGGTGTGAAGGTCGGCGAGCAGTCGCACGCCTAGTCCTCCTCTGCCGAGGCGCGCACAGCGGCGCCCTCCTCGGCCACGCGCCAGCGGTGATAGCCCACCACGAACGCATCGATATCCCCGTCGAGCACCGCATCGACGTTGCCGGTCTCGATCCCGGTCCGCACGTCTTTGACCAGCTGATACGGGTAGAGCACGTAGTTCCTGATCTGGCTGCCGAAGGTGATCTCGCGCTTAGGCCCGCGCAGCTCGTCGAGCTCGGCCTCGCGCTTCTCCTTCTCGAGCTCGTAGAGGCGCGAGCGCAGGATCTGCATCGCCGCGTCCTTGTTCTTGTGCTGGGACTTCTCGTTTTGGCAGGTGACCACGATGCCCGTGGGGATGTGCGTGATGCGCACCGCGGAGTCGGTGGTGTTCACGCTCTGGCCACCGGGGCCGCTCGAACGGTACACGTCGATCCGCAGGTCCTCTTCGCGCAGATCGACGTCGACGTCTTCCGGAAGCACCGGCAGCACCTCGACACCCGCGAAGGTCGTCTGGCGGCGCTTCTTCTCGTCGGTGGGGCTGATGCGCACCAGGCGATGCACGCCCATCTCGGACAGCAGCATGCCGTAGGCGTTGCGGCCGTGCACGGTGAACGTCGCCCGGTCGATGCCCAACTCGACGCCTGCCGGCGCGTCGTTCAAGTCGAGCTTCCACTTCTTGCGCTCGGCGTACTTGGTGTACATCCGCAGCAGCATCTCGGCCCAGTCCTGCGCCTCAAGGCCGCCTTGGCCCGGGGTCACGGTGACGATGGCGTCGCCTGCGTCGAACTCACCCGTGAACCAGCTCGAGACCTCGAGCGAGTCGATGCGGCTCACGACGCTCGCCAGCGTGTCGGCCACCTCGGCGCCCAGGTCCTCGTCCTCTTCGGCGAGTGCGAGCTCGTTGGCGACCTCCGCGTCGTCGAGCAGCCCGCACACGGACTCGTAGGTCTCGATCTCATCGCGAAGACCTGAGGCCTGCGCCATGACGGCCTGAGCACTCGCCTGGTCGTCCCAGAAGCCGGGCTCGGCGGAGCGCCCATCAAGGGCGGCGAGCTCGGCTCGCTTCGCCTCGATGTGCAGGTACTCGGCCATGGTGGCCACGCGGTCCCTCAGGGCGGCTATGTCAGCGGTGCGATTCTCGATCATCGGCAAGGTCCCACTAGGCCTCTGCCCCGTGGCACTTCTTGTACTTCTTGCCGCTGCCGCACGGACACGGGTCGTTGCGGCCCACAGTGGCCCACGGGTCCTCTTTGTCCTTGACCACGGTCGCGGCCTTGGCGCTGCCGCCTGCGACCGCCGAGGCCGCAGCGATCGCCTCGGGCGACGGTCCGCCCACTCCGACTGCGTTCGCTGCCTCGACGGCGCCCGCGAAGATGGTCGACTCGCTCGGCGCCGAGTAGTTGACATTCCGCAGCACCGGAGCCGCTTCCGGCTCGGGCTCGATGACCACCTGGATGTGCATCAGCGTGCGCAAGAAGTCCTCGTTGATCGCCTGCACGAGCCCCGCGAACATGTCGTAGGCCTCGTTCTTGTACTCGACGATCGGGTCACGCTGACCCATGGCGCGAAGACCGATGCCCTCCTTGAGGTAATCCATCTCCTGGAGGTGATCCATCCAGCGCGAGTCGATGACGCGCAGCATGACGGCGCGCTCGAGGCTGCGCAGGTTCTCGGGGCCAAGCTCCTCTTCCTTGGTGCCGTAGACCTCGAGCGCCTTCTCGGCGAGCTCCTCGGCCAGCACGTGTGGGTTCTCGACACTGGAGCGCAGCTCGTCGACCGCGCCCTCGATGCCGGTGAGCTCCCGGTACCACGCCGCGAGCCCGTCCCAGTCCCACTCCTCGGCGTAGGAACGCTCCGAGCAGAACACGAGCACGTTGGCCGCGATGACGTCGGCCATCATGGACTCCACGCGGTCGTGCACATCCTTGCCGTCAAGCACGCGCTGCCGCTCTGCGTAGATGACCTCGCGCTGCTTGTTCATGACGTCGTCGTACTCGAGCACGTGCTTACGTGCTGCGAAGTTCATCGCCTCGATCTGGTGCTGGGCGCTCTCTACGGCCTTGCTCACAAGCCCGGCCTGGATGGGCATGTCGTCCGGGATCTGCGTCCGCTCCATGAACGACGAGATGCGGTCCATCCGGTCGCCGCCGAACAGTCGCATGAGGTCGTCTTCGAGCGACAGGTAGAACTGGGACAGACCGGCGTCGCCCTGGCGGCCGGCACGACCACGCAGCTGATTGTCGATGCGGCGCGACTCGTGGCGCTCGGTGCCGATGACGGCGAGGCCGCCGGCCTCAACGACCGCGACGTGCTCGGTCGCACAGATGCGCTTGGCCTCGGCGAGTGCCTCGGCCTGCTGCTCCTCGGTCGCCTCAAGAGGGTCGATACCGCGCTCGCGCAGCAGGTCCTCCCACATGAACTCCGCGTTGCCGCCCAAGATGATGTCGGTACCACGACCTGCCATGTTGGTGGCGATGGTCACGGCGCCCAGGCGCCCGGCCTGCGCGACGATGTGGGCTTCCTGCTCGTGGAACTTGGCGTTGAGGACCTTGTGCTTGACGCCGCGCTTGGTGAGCAGTCGGCTCAAACGCTCCGAGTTCTCGATCGAGATCGTGCCCACGAGGCACGGCTGGCCCTTGGCGTTGCGCTCGACGAGGTCCTCGACCACCGCGTTGAACTTCGCAGGCACGCTGCGATAGACGAGGTCGTTGCGGTCGTCACGAACCATGGGGCGGTTGGTGGGGATCACCATGACCGGCAGGTTGTATATCTCGCGGAACTCCTTGTCCTCGGTGACCGCGGTACCGGTCATGCCCGAGAGCTTCGAGTACATGCGGAAGTAGTTCTGCAGCGTGATGGTGGCGAGCGTCTGGTTCTCCTCGCGCACGTGCACGCGCTCTTTGGCCTCGATCGCCTGATGGAGGCCTTCCGAGTAGCGACGCCCGTACATCAAGCGACCGGTGAACTCGTCGACGATCATGACCTCGCCGTCTTTGACCACGTAGTCGACGTCGCGCTTGAACATGAACTCGGCCTTGAGTGCCTGCTGGAGGTGGTTGACCATCTGCCCCGACGGATCGGCGTAGATGTCCTCGATGTCGAGCATCTGCTCGACCTTGCGGATTCCGACCTCGGTGGGAGCGATGGTGCGCTTCGCCTCGTCGAGCTCGAAGTCGACCTCGGGCTTGAGCCGAGGAATGACCTTCGCGAACTGCTTGTAGACTTCGCTCGACTTGGTGCCGGCGCCGGAGATGATGAGCGGCGTACGTGCCTCGTCGATCAGGATCGAGTCGACCTCGTCCACGATGGCGAAGTGGTGACCGCGCTGCACGCGATCCTCCGCGCGTGACGCCATGTTGTCGCGCAGGTAGTCGAAGCCGAACTCGGCGTTGGTACCGTAGGTGATGTCCGAGGCATACGCCGGCTTGCGGCGCGACGGATCCATCTGCGACTGGATGAGACCCACATCCATGCCCATGAAGCGATAGATCTGGCCCATCCACTCACTGTCGCGCTTGGCCAGGTAGTCGTTGACGGTGACCACGTGAACGCCACCGCCGGGCAGGGCGTTCAGGTAGCCGGCGAGCGTGGAGACGAGCGTCTTACCTTCACCGGTCTTCATCTCGGCGATCATACCGTCGTTGAGCACCATCGCGCCGATGAGCTGAACGTCGAAGTGGCGCATGCCGAGGACGCGACGGGAGGCCTCACGCGTCGTGGCGAACGCCTCGGGGAGGATGTCTTTGAGGTCCTCGCCGCGCTCGAGCCGCTCGCGAAACTCGACCGTGCGCGCAGCGAGCAGCTCATCGGTGAGCGTCTCGACTTCAGGCTCGAGCTCGCCGATGCGGCGAGCGATCTCCTCGTACGCGCGAAGCTGCTTGCCCTCACCCAGCGTGAGGATCTTTTGAAGGAAGTTTGCCATGCGTATCTACACCTTCTTGAGGCGGGGATGTGTGGAGGCGAAAACGCCCCGATTCTAGCACAGGGTGTCCCCATCCCCCGCCCACCCCAAGCACCGATGAGACCCCGTTACCAAGCGCATCAACGGGCCGGCGTCTCAAAGATCGCCGGCCCGTCGCGGGGGAAGCCGCGCGGTACCTTGTGCAGACTCGGACGGAGAACTGCCGGCTCTATCGATGCCCCTCTGGAGACTCCCGCTCCACACCTTCATGAGCCGCGCCCCGCCCGCACTGCCCCTTGACTGAGGAGCCTGCGAGTCCCGCGCAAGCCGGAGGTCATCCGGCTCGAGATCACCGTACCTGCCGAGCCTTACCAGAACCTTGCCAAGAGCTAGCTCGCTGGATACGGCCTATCCCAGACCGAACGTGTCATAGCGTGGGCGCTCCTCCATGACGAGGACCTGCTGATAGAGCGCGACCGTCTCGGAGGACGGATCGAGCCCAAGCTCGTCTGCGAGCTGCGCCCGACACTGAAGAAACGTCTCGATCGCCGCGCTTCGCTGCCCCGCGGCGATCTGACAGCGCAGCAGCGACTGGTAGAGGTCCTCTCGGAAGGGGTCGATCGCGAGCGCGCGGCGGGCGTAGACGAGCGCCTCACACGGTTCATCGCGCCCCAACTGCAGGTCGACCATCCTGAGCATCGCGGCGATGAACTCGAAACGGTAGCGCTCTCGATACGGCGCGAACCACTCGTCGTAGAGGTCGCCGGGAAGCAGCTCCGCACGGTAGACGACCGACAGCCGCTCGTAGGCGTCGATCGCAGCGTCGAGGTTCCCGGCTACCTCGGCGTCACGGGCGGCCGCCAGGTACTCCTCGAACTCGTCCACGTCGGAGCGTACTGCGTCCCGAACGATCCGACAGCGGCCACCCTTGTTCTCCACATACGGACTGGGACCCGATGCCGCGTCCTCGCCCCCCAGCGCCATCTTCATGACGCTCCATGCGACGTAGAAGTTGTTCTTCGCGCGATCCTCGGGGAGCTCAGGCCACACCGAGT
>CAYOHY010000046.1:8764-14356 GCA_964403885.1 uncultured Eubacteriales bacterium | reverse complement strand
GCGTGCGACGCGACCATCGTCGACGCGGGCGCGGTGCAGCGGGTGCGCGAGGCGGCGTCGGGGGATCGCCGCGTGACCGCCACGACCGCGATCTTCTCGGCGCTGTCCGATCCTACTCGGTTCAAGATCCTCGAGGCGCTCTCGCACGAGCGGCTGTGCGTGTGTGACCTGGCCGAGGTGGCCGGCATCAGCCAGTCGGGGGTGAGCCACCAGCTGCGCGTGTTGCGCGACCGCGGGTTGGTCGCCTTCGACCGCGAGGGGCAGCGTGCGGTGTACCGGCTCGCCGACGACCACGTGCGCACGCTCATCGCGACCGGCCTGAGCCACGCCGACGAGGGTGGCATCCGATGAGCGCTCCCGAGCACGCCGTGCACGCCGCGTGGCGCATCGAGGGGCTCGATTGACCGGACTGCGCCCGCACCGTGTGTGCGGCGGTCCAGCGTCTCGACGGCGTGCTGAGCGCCGACCTGAACTTCGCCTCGGCGACACTGCTCGTCGAGTACGACCCGGCGCTCGACCCGCGTGAGCTCGTGGAGCGCACGGTGCGCGGCACCGGGCACGGCATCGCGGCGCTCGACGAGTCGGGCGAGGTGCAGCACGCGCCTGAGCGACCGTGGATCGAGCGCAACATGGCCGAGGTCGCCACGGTGGGCTCGGGGACGTTCACGCTGCTGGGAGCGGTGCTGGGGTGGCTCGGCGCGCCGGAGGTCGTTTCGCTCGCGGCGTACGGCGTGGCGATCGTCTTTGGCGGGCTGCTCGTGTGGCGCCGGGCGCTCGTGTCGCTGCAGGCGCGGATGCTCGACATGAACGTGCTGATGTCGGTGGCGGTGGCGGGCGCTGTGGTGCTGGGCGAGTGGGGAGAGGCCGCCACGGTGTTCTTCCTGTTCGCGCTGGGCGGCCTGCTCGAGTCCCGCTCGCTCGCACGCACGCGCAGCTCGATCCGAGACCTGATGGACCTCGCGCCGCAGCTCGCGCGCGTCTCGCGCGGCGGTGTGCTCGAGGAGGTGCCGGTGGCCGCGGTGCGGCTGGGCGAGACGCTCGTGGTGCGCCCCGGCGAGCGCGTGCCGCTCGACGGCGCGGTGCTGAGCGGGTCCTCGGCGATCGACGAGTCTCCCATCACCGGCGAGTCGGTCCCTGCCGAGAAGTCCGCGGGTGACCGCGTCTTCGCCGGCACCCTCAACACCACCGGGCTGCTCGAGGTCGAGGTGGGCGCGCTGGCGGCCGACTCGACGCTCGCGCGCATCGTCTACCTCGTCGAGGAGGCGCAGGCTTCGCGCGCGCCGTCGCAGACGTTCGTTGACCGGTTCAGCCGCATCTACACCCCGGTGGTGATCGTGTTGGCCGCGGTCATCGCGGTGGTGCCGCCGCTGCTCGCGGCGTTGCTCGGCGTGGACTGGGGAGCGACCTCCGAGTGGGTGCAGCGTGCGTTGGTCATGCTCGTGATCTCGTGCCCCTGTGCGCTCGTGATCTCGACGCCGGTCTCGATCGTGTCGGGCATCACCCGTGCGAGCCGAGACGGCGTGCTGGTGAAGGGCGGCGCATTCCTCGAGGCCGCCGCCACGGTGGACGCTGTGGCGTTCGACAAGACCGGTACGCTCACCATCGGCAGGCCCGAGGTGGCGGCCGTGGTGGGGCTCGCGGTGGACGAGGCCGAGGTGCTGAGCGTGGCCGGCGTGCTCGAGGGCCACTCGAACCACCCCATCGCCCGCGCGGTGGCGCGCGCCGCGGGAGCCAACGGGCGTGAGGCGCCCCGGGCCACGCCCGCGCAGGTCGAGGGCTACGAGGAGCGCCCGGGCGTGGGTGTCGCGGGCGTCATCGGCGGGGTGCGCTGGGAGCTGTGCAGTCCGGCGTGCGCGCAGGCGCAAGGAGCGCTCGACGAGCGGCTCGCGGGCGCGGTGGAGAGCGAGGAGTCGCGCGGGCACACGGCGCTCGTGCTGCTGCGCGAGGGCGTGGGCGCGGGCGTCATCGGCGTGGCGGACCGGATGCGGCCTGAGGCGCCGGCCACCGTGGCGGCCTTGCGCGGTGACGGCATCGAGCACCTGGTGATGCTCACCGGCGACAACGAGCGCGTGGCCGAGGGCATCGCCGCCGAGGCGGGCCTCACCGGCTTTCTCGCGCGCCTGCTGCCCGCCGCCAAGACCGAGGCGATCCACGTGCTCAAGCAGCGCTACCGCGCCGTGGCGATGGTGGGCGACGGCGTCAACGACGCTCCGGCGCTCGCCGCGGCCGACATCGGCATCGCGATGGGTGCTGCGGGCAGCGACACGGCGCTCGAAACCGCCGACGTGGCGCTCATGCGCGACGACCTCTCGGCGCTGCCGGGGTTCTTCGCGCTGGGCAGGCGCGTGGCGCGGACGATCCGGGTCAACGTGGGCTTCTCGATCGGGATCAAGGCGGTGTTTCTCGCGCTCGCGCTCGCAGGCAAGGCCACGCTGTGGATGGCGGTCTTCGCCGACACGGGCGTGTCACTTCTGGTGATACTCAATGGGATGCGGCTGTTGCGCCGCGCCCGCTAGCCGAAAGGGACCTCGCATGCCCAGCAACGACGACTTCCTGCGCTTCATGGCCGCATGGGCGCTCGTGCACGAGACCGCCGACGAGGGCTGGAAGGCCGCCGTCGAGCGCGGTCAGGGTGCCGAGCCGGGCGAGATGGGTTCGGGGCCCGAGGCGTTCGTGGACGGCCTCTCAGCGATGATCGCTGCCGAGAAGGAGCGGCTCAAAGGCGAGCTTGCGAGCGGGTCCGTGGAGCGGCCGGGCTCAGCTGCCGACGTGGTGACGCATCTGGAAGAGCTGCGCTTCGAGGTCGCGGAGCTTCGCGGGCGCATCGAGTCGATGCAGGCGTCGCTCGACGCGTACGCGCGCCGCGACTCAGGCGAGTAGCGCGGCCGTGCGCACGATGACGGTGTCGGAGACGGGTGGGGAGCACGCCGGCGCGCGGCGTCGGCGCATCGTGTGGACGCTCGCGCGCCACGTGGTGGCCGGGTCGCTGCACCTGTCGAGGGCCGCACGCCGAGCCGGGCGCGCACGGGGTCTGCGACGGGCGTTCGAGGAGCTGGGTCCGGCGTTCGTGAAGCTGGGGCAGATGGTGTCGGTCCGCCCGGACGTCTTTGGGCCGGAGCTGTCCTTTGAGATGGAGCGGCTGCAAGACTCCGTCGCCCCGCTTCCCGCCGAGGCGATCCGCGCGGTGATCGAGGCGGACTTCGGCATGACCCCCGAGCAGCTCTTCGCCGACTTCGACGACGAGCCGCTCGCGAGCGCCTCGATCGCGCAGGTGCACCGAGCCACGCTCGCCGAGCCGTACCGGCCCGTGGTGGGCGACGTGCTGCCGGCCGGCACCACGCTCGCGGTCAAGGTGGTGCGGCCGGGAGCCGAGCGCGCGATCCTTGCCGACATCGCCGCCGCGCGGCCGTTGGTCGAGTGGGTGAGCCGACGCGCACGCTTCGCGCGCTATCACGCCGTGGAGCTGCTCGACGAGTTCTCGGAGACGTTGTGCGGTGAGTGTGACCTGCGGCGCGAGGCCCGTGTGGCCGACCGCTTCGGCTTCGACTTCCGTGACGACGAGCTGCTCGTGGTGCCCAGGGTGGTATGGTCGCGCACCGCCCGCCGAGTGCTCACCACCGAGTTCGTGGAGGGGTGGCGGCTCTCGGAGCTGGGCGAGGCTGCCGCGCGAGGCGTGGACGGCCGCATGCTCGCCGAGCACGGTGCCCAGGTGTTCTTGCGCCAGGTGCTCGAGATCGGGCGCTACCACGCGGACCTGCACCCGGCGAACCTGTTCGTGACGCCTGACAGTCGCATCGCGTACCTGGACTTCGGCATCACGGGGACCACGAGCCCGGAGCAGCGCATCGCGATCGCACAGGTGCTGGCGGCCACGGTCTATGGCGATGCCGACAGGGCACTGAAGTACTCGGCGGAGCTGGGGCTTGTCGTGCCCGCCGAGCGTGAGGCGGTGGTGCGCGAGCGGGTCGCCGCACTGATGGCGAGCACGCTCGCCGAGCCACCGCGCGACGTGCGCGGGTTCGCGATGGGCTTCTTGCGCATCCTCGATGACGAGCGGGTCACGGTGCCGCCAGGCTACGGGCTGCTCGTGAAGGCGCTCGTGACGGTGGAGGGGGTCGCCCGGGCTCTCTACCCCCAGATCGACATCACCGAGGCCGCCAAGCCCTACGCGACAGGGCTCATCGCGCGCGAGATGATGCGGCCCGCACGGCTTGCCGAGCGGATGCCGGCGGCGCTGCGTGCGGCGATGAGGGAACTCGCGGGCTGAGGGGCGCGCGGGGGTGCGGGCTGAGAGCCCGTGGGTCGCTCGCGAGCTGACGGGCGCGGAAGTGCCAGGCGGGGGACAGCTGTGTCGCGCTCGCCGCGGGCCGCAGATACTCCGTCGTGGGCGGTTCTCGGGGCGGCTCCCGGGGTCTTGGAAACTCGTCACACAACTAGGTACGACTGTTCCTAAATCCGGAACGATCGTACCTAGTTGTGTGACGGAGCCGGAAGACCCCTCCGGGTGTCAGGGAGTCATGCCCAGCTGGGCTCAAGAGGGGGCTCGCTTGTCAGCGCGTGAGAAGGTCGCTCGGCTGAGGGGTCAGACGTGCCTGCGGCTCAGCCCGAACCTGCTGGGCCCGAAACGCACTGGGCTGATCGGCTACTCGGCTACTCGGCGGCCGGAACGGCGACCTCGGTGTTCGATCCGGCGCGCAGCGCCTCGTTGAGGGAGCCGGTGCGGTAGCCGTCGAGGTCGGCGGCGACCCAGGTGAAGCCCGCCCCGCGGACAGCCTCTGCGATTCGGTCCCGCATGGCCCATGCCCGGTCCATCTCGGCGGGCTCGATCTCGACGCGCGCGACCTGGCCGTGGGCGCGGACGCGGAACTGCTGCAGGCCCAGCTCGCGCAAGGCGGTCTCGGCGGTGCCTACGCGGGTGAGACCGTCCTCGGTGATGGCCTCACCGTACGGGAAGCGCGAGGCGAGGCAGGCCATCGAGGGCTTGTCCCAGTTGGGCAGGCCCAGCTCGCGTGCGAGTGCGCGGATCTCGTCTTTGGTGAGGTCGACCTCGTCGAGCGGGCTGATGACGCCGTGCTCGGCCTTTGCCTTGGAGCCGGGGCGGAAGTCGGCGCGGTCGTCGGCGTTGCTGCCATCGGCGACCACCGACATGCCCTGGACCTCGGCCACGCGTGCGAGCAGACCGAACAGCTCGCCTTTGCAGTAGTAGCAGCGCTCGGTGGAGTTGGCGGCGAAGCGGGGGTCGGCGAGCTCGTAGGTCTCGACCTCGATGAGGTTGAAGCCGAGGGTGGCGGCGAGCTCGCGTGCGGCCACGACCTCGCTTGTGGGGTACGTGTCCGAGGTCGCGAGCACGGCTTTGCAGCGATCGCCCAGAACCGCGTGCGCGCAAAACGCGAGGAGTGTAGAATCCACGCCTCCCGAGTAGGCGACCAGCATGCTGTCCATCTCGCTCAGACGCGCCAGCAGCGCGTCGTACTTCTCCTGAGACATCCCCGATCCCCTCCGCGTGGTGACAGCGAGAAGTATAGCCATCGGGAACAATCCTCACGACCCCGCGCACTGTCACAGGGTGCTGGTAGGGTAGGGGTGCGACAC
>CAYOHY010000046.1:0-8664 GCA_964403885.1 uncultured Eubacteriales bacterium | reverse complement strand
GGGCACGGCGCTGACTTCAAGGTGCGCTTCTGGGTCTGCCTCGCACTCACGGTGCCCATCATCGCGATCTCACCTATGCCGCTCGAGTTCTTCGGCCTGCCGCACGTGTCGTTCGTCTACGACACGTGGGTGCTGCTGGGTCTTGCCACGACGATCTTCCTCTACGGCGGATGGCCGTTCTTCACCGGCGCGCTGCGCGAGCTCGCATCGAAGCGCCCGGGCATGATGACGCTCGTCACCGTGGGCATCACCACCGCCTACGCGTACTCGGCAGCGGTCGCGCTGGGGCTCGAGGGCGAGCCGGTGTACTGGGAGCTCGCGACACTCGTCGACGTCATGCTTCTGGGCCACTGGATCGAGATGAGCTCCACCATGGCCGCCGGCAAGGCGCTCGAGGCGCTCGCGCGGCTCGTGCCCGCCGAGGCGCACCGCCTCGCCGAGGACGGCTCGGTGGCCGACGTGCCCACCGCAACGCTCGTCGCAGGCGATCGTGTGCTCGTGAAGCCGGGTGAGCGCCTGCCCGCCGACGGCGTGGTGGTCGCGGGCTCATCGGCGGTCGATGAGTCGATGATCACCGGCGAGTCCACGCCGGTCGCCAAGCGCGTGGGCGCCGAGGTGGTGGGTGGCTCGGTCAATGCGCGCGGCTCGCTCACCGTCGAGGTGCGCCATACCGGCGAGGAGAGCTTCCTTGCGCAGGTGGTCGCGCTCGTTCACGAGGCGCAGGCGTCGAAGTCGCAGACGCAGCGCTTCGCCGACAAGGCGGCGTTCGCGCTCACGCTCATCGCGCTGGGCAGCGGCGCCCTCACCTTCGTCTACTGGCAGTTCTTCACCACCGAGCCGCTGTTCTTCGTGCTCGAGCGCACCGTCGCGGTCATCGTCATCGCGTGCCCGCACGCGCTGGGCCTCGCCATCCCGCTCGTGGTGGCCGAGTCGACCTCGCTCGCCGCGACCCACGGCCTGCTCATCCGCAACCGGACCGCCTTTGAGAACGCCCGGCGCGTGGGCGCGGTGGTCTTCGACAAGACCGGCACCCTCACCGGCGGGCACTTTGGCGTGTCGCGCGTGGTTGCGGTGCACGGCTACTCCAACGAAGACGTCCTGCGGCTCGCCGCATCGGTGGAGGCGCTCTCCGAGCACCCCATCGCCGCAGCCATCGTCGCCGAGGTCCCCGAGGCCCCTCGTGCCGAGAAGTTCGAGGCGATCCCCGGCGCCGGCGTGAGCGGCATCGTGAAGGGGGTGCACGTCTCGGTGGTGAGCATGTTGCGCGCACGCCTCGACGGGCACGAGCTCCCGCCTCAGGTCGCCGACATCGCCAAGACCGGCGCCACGTCGGCGGTGGTGATCGCCGACGGCATGGTCGCCGGCGCCATCTCGCTGTCCGACCGCCCGCGCCCCGAGTCGTCCGAGGCGGTCCGCAAGCTGCGCCGGCTGGGCATCACGTCGGTGATGATGACCGGGGATGCCGAGGGCGTGGCGCGCTCGGTCGCCGATGAGATCGGCATCGAGGAGGTCCACGCGCAGGTCCTGCCGGGCGACAAGGCCGCCGAGGTCACGCGCATGCGCGCCCAGGGCCGTCTGGTGGCGATGACCGGCGACGGCGTCAACGACGCGCCGGCGCTGGCAGCGGCCGACCTGGGCATCGCGGTGGGCGCGGGCACCGACGTCGCCATCGAGACTGCCGACGTGATCTTGGTGCGCAGCGATCCGCGCGACGTGGTGTCGGTGATCGAGCTGTCGCGGCGCACCTACGCCAAGATGGTGCAGAACCTGGTGTGGGCGACCGGCTACAACGTGGTCGCGATCCCGCTTGCCGCCGGCGTGCTGGCAGCACAAGGGCTGCTGCTCACACCGGCGATGGGCGCCGCGCTCATGGCGGCGTCGACGGTGGTCGTCGCGATCAACGCGCGCACGCTCAAGATGCCGGGCCGCTCGGCGGGGTAGCGACTCTGCCGGGTGCCGCGGGCAAGAGGTTGCCGGCGAGGCGCACGCGGCCTACAGCACCGGCCGCTCGGCGTGGGAGTCCCACGCCTCCTCGGCGATGCCGGCTCGCTTGTTGGCGTAGCGGGCGGCGGCGAACAGCACGTCGGAGGAGCGGTTCACGAACGCGAGCACCTGCTCGTCGACGGGCTCCTCGGCGGTGAGCGCGACGATGCGGCGCTCGGCTCGGCGCATGAGGGCGCGCGCCACGTGCAGGCGCGCGGCCGCCTCGCAGCCCGACTCGACGATGAAGTGCGTGAGCGGGCCTGACTCCTGCTCGAAGCGGTCGATCGCGTGCTCGAGCAAGGTGATGTCGGCGAGCGCGATGCTTGGCGTGGCGTTGGTGGCGTGGCCCTCGGGGGTGGCAAGCGAGCTCGAGCAGTTGAAGAGCCGCTGCTGGAGGAAGTGCAGCACGTCGTCGAGCACCTGGTCGTCGACGGCCGCGCGCGCGAAGCCCACGGCGCTGTTGGCCTCGTCGACGGTGCCGTACGCATCCACCCGGATCGACGCCTTGCTCACGCGGCCTCCATCGGCGAGCGAGGTCTGCCCGTGGTCGCCTCGGCGGGTGTAGATGGTCATGGGAGCTCCCAGCGTCGAAGGGTCGTCGCTGGGGAGTATTCCCGAAGCCGCCGCTAGACCGCTTCGCGGATGCGCATCGCGAGGTGGCCCAGGATGCCGGGGTCGTCGACCGGGCCGCCGTCGGGGCCCACCACGTGGAAGGTGTCGCGCGCCACGCCGTCGATGGTCTGCACCTTGGCCCAGCGGATGTCGACGCCGGTGGCCGAGACCGCGCGCGCGATGTCGTGCAGCAGGCCCGGGCGGTCCGGCGCGGTCACGCGCACGGCGGTGTCCCAGCCGAAGCGCTCGGTGTTGACGCGCACCGGCGCGTCGCTGCGGGCGGGGTAGTGGCGGCGGCGCTCCTCGAGGCGCACCGCGAGCTCGAGCCGGTCGCGCAACGCCGCGTCGAGGAAGCGCTCGAGCTGGGTGAAGGTCTGCGGCGTGATGGGCCGCCGCGTGGCCGAGGTGACCACGAACGAGTCGAGCGCCACGCCGCCGGAGGAGCCGTAGGCGTCGAGCGCGAGGATGTCGAGGCCCGCGAGCGCCATCGCGCCCGAGAGGCGGGCGAGCAGCAGCGGGCGGTCGTGGGAGACCACCGTGATCGCGTGGGTGTCGGGGACGGGGCCGCTCGAGACCGCGACGCGTGAGGTCTCGGCGGTGCCGTGTGCGACGAGATCGGCCACGAGCCGGGCGTCGCGGGCGACCTCAGAGGGCTCGCGCGAGGCGAGGTAGCGCAGCGGCGCGCGCATCACGAAGCGGCGCTCCTCGTCGCGGGTCGCGTCACCCATCGCCGAGAGCGTGGCCGCGCGCACCTCTTCGCCGCGCGATGCGAGCCCGGCGCCATCCACGTCACTCGACAGCGCCGCGTCGAGCCGGGCGACCAGAGTCGCCACGAGCTGCGCGGTCCACGGCGTCCAGGTGGCGGGTCCGGTGGCAAGCGAGTCGGCGGCGGTGAGCAGGTGCAGCGGCGCAAGCAGGTCACGCGAGCCCACGCGTGAGGCGCAGCGCAAGATCGCGTCCTCGTCGTCGAGGTCGTCTCGGAGCGCGGTCTCGATCAACGTCAGGTGGAGCCGCACGAGCTCGCTCACATCGCGCGCGGCGTCCTCGCTCAGCCCGAAGGCGAGCGCGGCGTCGTGCGCCGGCTGCGCGCCGCGCTCGGCGTGACCCGCACCGCCCTGCGACTTGGCGACGTCGTGCGCGAGCGCCGCCACCTGCAGCGGCCGCACGTCCGACAGTGACTCGAGCGAGCGCGACAAGGCGCCGTCATGGGTGAGCGACCCCGCCACCACCGCGGCCTTCAGGCAGTGTGCGCCCACGGTGAGCTCGTGGCCCAAGCCGGGCCGGCGCGTCGCCATCAGCGCCCGGTAGCCCGGCACGAGCGCGTCAAGCCGGCCCGCCTGCGCCGCAAGCTCGAGCTCGTCGAGCGCACCCTCGCCGCGCGCGAGCGCCGCAAAGACCTCATCGGCCGAGAACGGCGCCGATCCCATGGGCGTGCGTCCGGCCAGCCGGGCGCGCACGCGCGAGAGCACGAGCGCGCTGTCGCCCAGCGCCGCCTGGACCGCCTCGTTGTCGATCGCGGTGAGTCCCTCGGCGGCCTCGACGCTCATGCGGTCGCCGTAGCCGTCGCGCTGGCACTCCCAGCGGCCTGCGGCGATCGCCTCGGCGGCGGCCAGCAGCATCTCGAGCTCGCTGTGCTCGAGCAGCCCCAGCCCCACGAGCGCCGAGGGGTCGCGTTGCACGCTGCCGGTCAGTATCGCTGCGGTCCAGGTGAGCTCGTCGAAGTCGCGGCGTCCGCCGGCGTCGTCTTTGAGGTCGGGGGAGAGCGAGTAGGGCGAGCCCGGCCGGTCGCGCTCGAGCAGGTCGGCGAGGGCCGCCTTGCGACGCTTGCGGGTGTCGGCGGCGCACTGCGCGAGCGTGGCGTCGACCCACGCGAGGTCGCCGGCGAGTGCGCGGCCGGTGAGTGCTGCGGTGCGCGTCTTCATGTCCTCGCGCATCGCCTTGAGCTGCTGCTTGGGCGAGCGCACCTGGTGGCCCACCTTCAACCCCGCGTCCCACAGCGGGTAGAGCACCGCCTCGACGAAGGGCTTGAGCTTTGGCGCGGGTGCGTCGGAGAGCACGAGGATGTCCAGATCGCTCTTGGGCAGCAGCGCGCCGGCGCCCCATCCGCCCAGCGCCGCGATCGCCCAGCGCCCCTCATGGCGCGACGACGCGGCCTGTGCGAGCTCGCGCACGGCCGCGTCGGTCAGAGCCGAGAGCTGTCGTGCCGAGGCGAGCCCGGGGGTCGCCTCGGCGATCAAGCGGGTGCGTTCTTCGAGGAAGCTCCGCACCTCGCCAGCCTCCTAGAGTGCGTCGGGTCCGCGCTCGCCGGTGCGGATACGCACGGCGCTCGCGACGTCGATGGTGAAGATCTTGCCGTCGCCGATCTTTTCCGTGCGCGCGGCCATCATGATGGCGTGCTCGCAGGCCTCGGCGATGTCGTCGTCGACCACGATCTCGACCTTGACCTTGGGCACGAAGTCCACGGTGTACTCGGCGCCTCGGTAGATCTCCGTGTGGCCCTTCTGGCGGCCGTACCCACGCACGTCCGAGACGGTCATGCCGGCCACGCCCAGTGCGTTGAGCGCGGCTTTGACCTCGTCGAGCTTGTGCGGCTTGATGATGGCTTCGATCTTCTTCATCGGATCCTCTTCGTCAACGTGGTGGAATCGCTACTACAGGGAGTACCCGACCTCGGCGTGCTCGGCAAGGTCGAGACCGCTGATCTCGTGGTCCTCGTCGACGCGCAGGCCCACCGTCACGTCGATGAGCTTGAGGATTCCCCAGGTGACGCCGAACGAGTACAGCGCCACGACGCTCACGCCCACGAGCTGGGGGATGACGAGCGCCGTCGAGCCCTCGATGAGCCCGGAGACGCCGCCCACGCTCTTGACGGCGAGCACCGCGATCATGAGCGAGCCCAGCACGCCGCCCACGCCGTGGACGCCCACCACGTCGAGCGAGTCGTCGTAGCCCAAGCGCTCCTTGAGCAGGACCGCGCCGTAGCACACGAAGCCGGCCAGCGTGCCGACGAGCAACGCCGAGACCGGCGTGACGAAGCCGGTCGCGGGCGTGACGGTGGCCAGTCCCGCGACCGCGCCGGTGGCGGCGCCGAGCGTGGTGGCTCGGCCGGAGTGCCAGCGCTCGGCGACGAGCCAGGCGAGCATGCCCGCGGCGGCGGCGAAGTGGGTGGCGATGAAGGCGGCGACCGCCTGGTCGTTGGCGGCGAGCGCGGAGCCCGCGTTGAAGCCGAACCAGCCAAACCACAGGATGCCGGTGCCCAGCAGGGTCATGGTCAGGTTGTGCGGGGCGAGGTCAGGCGAGCCGTGGCCGATGCGCTTGCCCAGCATGATCGCTGCGGCGAGCGCGGCCGCGCCGCTCGAGATGTGCACGACGATGCCGCCGGCGAAGTCCTTCACGCCCAGCGCGGCCATCCAGCCGCCGCCCCAGATCCAGTGCGCGACGGGGGAGTAGACCACGAGCACCCACACCACGCACAAGATGACCCACGCCTTGAACTTCATGCGCTCGGCGAACGCGCCGGTGATGAGCGCGGGCGTGATGACGGCGAACATGCACTGGTAGATGGCGAAGGCGCCGGTGGGGATGGTGCCGGTGACCGAGCCCAGCACGTTGGCGAAGCCCAGGTGCTCGAACCCGCCGATGAACGCGCCGAGCGGTCCGTCGGCCGAGCCGAAGGCGAGCGTGTAGCCCACGAGCGCCCACACCACCGTGACCACGCCGATCGCAAACACGCTTTGCATGATGGTGGACAGCACGTTCTTCGAGCGGACCATGCCGCCGTAGAACAGCGCCAACCCGGGCGTCATGAACAAGACGAGTGCGGCCGATACGAGCACGAATGCGGTATCGCCAACGTTGACCGATCCCACTGCGGGCCTCCTGATGCGTCGCCGGTGCGAAGCCGAGACACGGCTGTCGCGTGCGGGAAGCATAGGGACGCGAGGTTTCAAGTATGTTTCGGCGATGTGTCGTGCATATGGCACGCCGACACCCCCGGGAAGCGGACTCCCCGGGGGTGTGAAAGGCGACTGGTGCGCGGTGGCCGAGAATGTCGCGGTCACCGTCACGAGGATCGGTTGCCCTACAGGGCTTCCGGCCCGCGCTCGCCGGTGCGGATGCGCACCGCGCTCGCCACGTCGATGGTGAAGATCTTGCCGTCGCCGATCTTCTCGGAGCGGGCGGCCATCATGATCGCGTTCTCGGCGGCCTCGGCGATGTCGTCGTCGACCACGATCTCGATCTTGACCTTGGGCACGAAGTCCACGGTGTACTCGGCGCCTCGGTAGACCTCGGTGTGGCCCTTCTGGCGGCCGTAGCCACGCACGTCGCTCGCGGTCATGCCCTGGACTCCGAGGGCGCTCAGCGCCTCTTTGACCTCGTCGAGCTTGTGCGGCTTGATGATCGCTTCGATCTTCTTCACGGTAGGTGTCTCCCGTCTGGTTCGAGTGGTGGCTTAGAGGACGTAGCCGGCCTCAGCGTGGTCGGCCAGGTCGAGACCGGTCTCCTCGGCCTCAGCGTCGACACGCAGGCCCATGGTCAGGTCGATGACCTTCAAGATCACGAGGCTGAGCACGAAGGAGAAGGCCCAGGCGGCCACGACGCCGATCGCCTGCTTGCCCAGCTGGGTGAAGCCGCCGCCGTAGAACAGGCCGTCGGTGCCACCCAGGAACTCGACCGCGCCGGAGGCGGCGGTGGAGGCGAACAGGCCGGTCATCAGCGCGCCGAGGGTACCGCCCACACCGTGGACGCCCACGACGTCGAGTGCGTCGTCGAAGCCGAACTTGTTCTTGATCTGCACGCCGAAGTAGCAGGCGAAGCCGGCCACGAGGCCGATGAGCAGGCCCGGCATGGCGTCGACGAAGCCGGCGGCCGGGGTGATGGCCACGAGGCCCGCGACCGCACCGGAGGCGGCGCCAAGCGTGGTGGGCTTGCCGTGCTGGATGGTCTCGATGATGAGCCAGCCGATCATGCCCGCAGCGGCGGCGAGGTGGGTGACCATGAACGCCGAGCCGGCCACGCCGTCGGCGGCGAGCTCAGAGCCCGCGTTGAAGCCGAACCAGCCGAACCACAGGATGCCCGCGCCCAGAAGCGTCATGGGCAGGTTGTGCGGCTGAAGCTCCGCCTTGCCGTAGCTCTTGCGCTTGCCGAGCATCAGTGCGCAGGCCAGTGCCGCGGCCGCCGAGGCGATGTGGACCACGGTACCGCCGGCGAAGTCGAGCGCGCCCAGGCCGGCAGCGCCCAGCCAGCCGCCACCCCAGACCCAGTGGGCGAGCGGGGAGTAGACGAGGATCGCCCACACGGTGGCGAAGACCACGTACGCCTTGAACTTCATGCGCTCGGCGATGGCGCCGGTGATGAGGCCCACGGTGATGATCGCGAACATGCCCTGGTACATCGCGAACACCGACTCGGGCATGAAGTGGCCCTCGATGCCAAAGGCGCTGTTGATGACGCCCGACAGGCCGATCTTGTTGAACCCGCCGATGAACTTGCCGAGCGGACCTTCGGTGGAGCCGAAGGCGAGCGAGTAGCCCACGACCGCCCAGATGACGGACACGAGGCCCATCGCGAAGAACGAATGCATGGTGGTTGATAGAACGTTCTTCTTGCGGACCATGCCCGCGTAGAAGAGCGCCAGACCCGGCGTCATGAAGAGCACGAGTGCGGCGCAGATGATCATGAAGGTCGTGTCGCCGAGGTTGATGAACTGGTCACCGACCTTGACCATCTGGCTCGTCAGAGCCTGAGCGGTTGCTGCATCCATTCCAGTCTCCCTTGTCTTGCGTCCCGTCAGTACCGTCCGCCCCGACCACGGATGCTTGAGGCGCACACACCGGGCACCACGGCGGCGTCTGTGCCTGTGTGGCTTCGAGGGTCCATCCCGACCCCCGTCGGCGACGCCGTGCTGCCGATGCGTTGTGAGGAGGTTATGGGCGCCATGTTTCCGGTCTGTGTCGGCGCGTGGTCGAGGGCGTGAAACCTTTCACGCGTGTTGCGACGGCGTGTTGTGCGTGCGGCAAGATTCAGGCAAGGTGCGGCGTCCAGACTGGTATGGGGCCGTGTGTCGGC
>CAYOHY010000045.1:13348-14982 GCA_964403885.1 uncultured Eubacteriales bacterium | reverse complement strand
GGGATGCCGCAGCAGGCCTCGTCCTTGCCCATGTAGCCCACCGAGTAGCCCGAATCCTGCAGCAGACGGATCGACGCCTCCGCGATGTCCGTCTCGACGTAGGACGCGGTGCAGCCGGCGAAGTACAGGATGTCTGACTTCTCGGGGATCTTCTCGGCGACGTCAGCGGGGACCCATGCATCGCGGTTCTCGCGCTTGCCGGCCCAGATGTCGTTCTCTCCGCGCAGTGACGCGGCCATCATCTCGAACGGCGGGAACGTCCCACGCTTGTCCTCGTTGATGAGCTTGCCGCGCATCTCCATCCAGTTGTGCTCGATAGGGAGCTGGAGCTGGCAACGGGTGTTGCAGACCTCGCACGTGGTGCACACGAGCATCGTGTCGACGGCCTTGCGGTTCCACGTCTCGCGCCCCTCAACGACCTCGCGCAGGTAGGCGTACTTGCCGCGCGGCGAGTGGCTCTCCCACCCGCGACCCGTGTACTGCTCGCAGGTGGGGACGCAGTAGCCGCAGCGCGAGCATGCGTACGCCATGAACGCGACGTCGCCCGGGATGCCCCGGACGTCCTTGCTGAGGTCACCGGGGCCCGCGGGCGGCTTGGCCGCATTCGCGATGGGACGAACGATGCCCTCGAACGCGGCTGCCGTGCCCATCAGCAGATCGAGCATGCCGCCGGAACCCTGGACCTTGCCGGGGTTCAGGATCTGCGTGGGGTCGACCTTGGCCTTGAACGCGCCGAGACGCGCAAGTCGGTCGGCACCCAGCACGCTCGCGGCCTCACGCCGGAAGTACAGGCCTGTCGAGTAGGCGGCGCCCCCGTGAGCCTTGGCGATCTTGATCACCGAGAGCGACAGCGCGAAGGCGATGTTGAACGCGAACGAACGCTCATCGTGCGGGATGAAGCCGAGCAAGACGACCTTGTCGCCCTTGCCCACCATTCCCTCGAGGATGAACGGCTGCGAGAGCTTCGCGTCGATCTCAGACAGCACCGATGACAGCTCAGCGAGAGGAACGATGACCTCCGTGGGGATGATCGACGGTCCTATGCGCTTGAGACGCATGGGCGCGAAACGCTGCTCCCACTCGTGCTCAGCGGCTTCGGCATCGAGCTCTGTGCCTGCGGCGGAGCCGACGATCGCCGACAGCTCCGCGTCAATCGCGCCGCGGCGCGACACCGGATAGGCGACCACGGCGAGGAACGACTCGGGGATCTCGGGCTCGAAGTGGGTGTGGGCCTCCTCATAGGGATGGCCGTGACGGTGGGGCAGCCTCTTCTTCAGCCGGGTGGACTCAGGATTGAGGAAGGTGATCGACCAGACGGGCAGACCCTGCTTCGAGATCGCACTCAGCGCCGAGCCAAGCGAACCCGCATCAGGGAAGGACAGCAGCCGATGGACCTCGTCCTCGAGCGGGCGAACGCGGAACTCGACCTCGGTGATGAAGCCGGTCGTGCCCTCGGCGTCGGCGACGTAGTCGAGCAGGTCGCTGCCGGTGAAGTCACGGACCTCGCCGGTAGGAAGCACGACGCGCGCGCTGACCACGTTGTCCTTGAACTGACCGTACTCGAAGCTACCGAACCCGCTGCCGCCCTGCGCCAGCCACCCGCCCACCGAGGAGCTGGGATAGCTCGACGGGTA
>CAYOHY010000045.1:0-13248 GCA_964403885.1 uncultured Eubacteriales bacterium | reverse complement strand
CCGATGTCGAACGAGTACATCTTGCGCTCGACGCGATCGGTGCGGACGCGGTCCTCTCCGCAGATCTCCTTGAGACTGAGCTCAAGACTCTGAGACACGGCTGACATCAGGTGATTCCTCTCTGTGATGCCCGAATTCCGGTATGAATGCCCCTATGGGTATCCTGTTGTGGTTCAACAATACCCTAGCCGGTATCCTGTGTGTCAATCCCCGTTCATAATCCAATCGCTCAACGGTCGTCCGCCGATGCCGTCACGACAGGGTGCTACGATGCGTAGGACCCATCTGCGAGAAAGGCTGCGCCGTGCTGAAGGCTGTTCTGTTCGATCTTGACGGAACCCTCCTCGACATCGATCTCGACGGTTTCCTCCGCGAGTACTTCACCGCGTTGGGTCCGGTCTTGGCCACGCTTGCGGATGGCCTTGGTGTCGCCGCCGCCCTCGACGCCGTCATGCGGTGTACGGACCAGATGTGCACCTCTCACTCAGGTACCACCAACCGCGACATCTTCAACGCGCACTTCGAGCGCATGACCGGAGTGGATCTGACCGCCGAGGGCCCGTCGCGCGTCATCGACGCCTTCTACGCCGAGCGATTCCCCGCACTGCAGCGCGACCACCGGCCGCGCGCCCACGGCATCGAGGCGGTGTCTGCCGCTCGGGAGGCCGGGCTGAAGGTCGCGGTCGCGACCAACCCGATCTTCCCTCTGCCTGCGATCCATGAGCGCATGCGTTGGGCCGAGCTCGACCGCTCGTGGTTCGAAGTGGTGACCTCCTACGAGACCATGGAGGCATGCAAGCCGGACCTGGGCTTCTTCCGGCAGGTCGCGCAGATGCTCGAGGTCGATCCCTCGGAGTGCCTGATGGTGGGAGACGACCCCGTGCTGGACCTTGCAGCCGCAGACATCGGGATGAAGACCTTCTACGTGGGCCCTGAACGACGAGTGTCATCGGACTGGTCCGGCGGCCTCGATGACGTGGCGCGTCTAATCGAACTGCTCACCCACACGCCGACGGGACTGGGGTCGTAGAATCGCCACCCAGGCGCCGTCTGAGCGCCGGTCATAGCTGAACTCGAACCGACCACGCGTCTCGCGCCTCAGGTCGATCTGGTAGCCGAGTCCGGCAGGCTCGTGGTCACACACCAAGACGAGCTGGTCGTCGACGCCCAGCTCGATGAGCTTGTCCACCACGGCGAACACCAGCGCGCGCCGGTGAGCGGGCTCGAAACCGCGCACATCCATGACCAGCCCTGCAGATCTCAGTGCACCACACCTCCCCCGTGAGACATTCGGCACCCGTGCGGTCGACCCTGCTACGACCCGCCGTCCTCTTCGTTCTCGTACTGTTCCACAAGCGAGACGCCCGCGCAGGTAGCGGTCTCCTTGGGTGTCAACAAGTCGCGGTCATCCGCACACGCCTCGACCACGCCGGACTCGTCATCGTCAGGCACGGGGACCTTCGGTCCCACGGGAGTCCTGCCGCCATCCTCGTCGCTCGACATCGAAAGCTCCTCTCCGCACGCGTTCATAGGGAGAGTCTTCCCGCTTTCGACCCCGCGGGTACGGTGTTTCGCGTGGCGCTTCACCTGTGTTCAGGTGTAGACTTCTCGTGGAGGGTGAACCGTGCCGGCGGGAGGACTCCTGCCTCGGCACGGGCTTTGTCGGTACTTGGACAGACGTACGAGGGGGCACATTCCCGCATGAGCGGCCACCACCGCTGAGATGGCAGCGTGATCGGCGCGTGTCGCCGATGTGCTTTGTCGTCCACTTCCCCGGCGTCCCCTCTCCTTCTCTCCCCTGTTGCCTGGACCGGTTCCGCACGGCTGAAGCCGCTGTGGTCCGGTTTCCGTGTGCAAGAAGCCACATGCCTGAGTCTGCTCGAGAGGAGGTTTGCCGGAACCTAGGTTTCGCGTCAGCACCGGCTCGCCCGAAGGCGTCCGGATGCATCGCACGAACTACCTGCAAGAAGTAAGACGGAACCCAACAAGGAGGTGTATGGCATGGCGCATGAGGATCGAGCGTTCAACGACCAGCTCGCAGCGCGCGGCGTAACCCGTCGCAACTTCATCAAGTTCTGCGGGTCGGTCGCGGCCATGCTCGGCCTGTCGGAGGCGATGGTCCCGACCATCGCTGCCGCGGTCGAGAACGCCGCAGGCTCGAAACTCTATCCGGCTGTCTGGGTCAACGGCGGCGCGTGCACTGGTTGCACGGAGTCGATGGCTCAGGCCACCAACCCGGATGTCGCCCAGGTGGTTCTCGACATCCTGTCGATGAACTACATGGAGACCGTGATGATGGCCACGGGCGAGGACGCCGATAAGGCGCTCTTCGACACGGTGGCCAACAACAAGGGCAAAGCGATCATGATCTACGAGGGCTCGGTGATGAAGGGCTGGGACGGTAACGCTCTTCGCGTTGCCGGCAAGCCGAGCCTCGAGGTCCTCGACAAGCTCGCTCCCGACGTGGCCGCTATCATCGCGGTCGGCTCGTGCGCGGTGGATGGTGGCTGGGTCAAGTCCAACCCCAACCCCGCCGATGCGACCGGCGTGTCGATGTATCTGGCCGAGAAGGGCATCAAGACCCCGGTCATCAACCTTCCCACCTGCCCGGTTAACCCCGAGTGGATCGTGGCGATGGTGATCGACGTGCTGCTCCTCGGTCAGCTCGAGAGCGGCGCAATCCTCGACAAGCTCGACGCGCAGGGTCGCCCGAAGCTCATCTTCGGTCAGACCATTCACGACAACTGCCCCCGTCGCGGCCACTTCGAGAACGGTGAGTTCGTGTACCAGTTCGGCTCCGAGGAAGAGGTCAAGGGTTACTGCCTCTACCCCATGGGCTGCAAGGGTCCGCAGACCTTCACCAACTGCCCGATCGTCCGCTGGAACAACCAGACCAGCTGGTGCGTCGAGTCCGGTGCCCCGTGCATCGGCTGCGGCGACTTCAACTGGGTCGACCAGAACGCTCCGTTCCTCGGCCGCATGCGCAAGGTCGGCATCGGTGCCGGCCCGCAGGAGGGCGGCTTCGCCCCGGGTGTCGTCGGCGCTGCCGCCGGCGGTGTCGTTGTTGCGGCGCTGGGCGTCCATGCCATCGGCATGGCTGCGACCGGCCGTCTCGGCAACATGCCCGGCGAAGAGGAAATGAAGGAGCATGATCGCAAGAAGGGGGGCGATAAGTAGTGGCACGTACCGTAATCGACCCCTTGACCCGAATCGAGGGTCACCTCCGCGTGGAGTGTGAGGTCAACGACGGCGTCATCACCGATGCGTGGGTCTCCGGTGGTCTCTTCCGCGGCATGGAAGTGGTCATGAAGGGCCGCCAGCCGTCTGACGCCTACTACATCGCACAGCGCATCTGTGGCGTGTGCCCGATCTCCCACGGTCACGCCTCCACCATGTCGGCCGAGTCCGCCCTTGGGGTCACCATCCCCAACGGTGCGCGTCTCGTCCGCAACATCATCGAGGCGGCCCAGTACCTCCACAGCCACGTGCTGTGGTTCTACACGCTTGCCGCTCTCGACTACGTCGACCCGGCCAAGGCACTCGAGGCCAACATCGCCGACACCTACGCGCTCGCGCAGGCCGCCGGCACCTCGACCGCGAACTTCGCTGCGGTGCAGCAGAAGCTCAAGACCCTCGTCGACGGTGGAGACCTTTCGATCTTCACCAACGGCTGGTTCGGTCACCCCGCCTACGCCAAGGACATGCCGGCTGAGCTGCACCTGATCGCCGTGGCCCACTACCTCGAGGCTCTCGAGATCCAGGCCGAGGCATCGCGTGTCATCGCCGTCATGGGTGGCAAGTTCCCGCACTACATGACGTCGATCCCCGGTGGCACCGCATGGATGCCCACCGAGGAGAAGCTTGACGACATCCTGTTCCGCCTGCTGCGCGTCCGCGACTGGGTCATGAACACCATGATCCCGGACACGCTGGCCATCGCGCCGTTCTACAAGGACGCGCTGAGCTACGGTGGCGGTACCGGCAACTTCCTGGCGTGGGGTGTCTTCAACGACGAGTCGATGGAGATGACCAAGCGCTACCTCCCCAACGGTGCCGTGTTCAAGGACAAGGGCCTCACCGTCGAGGATGCCGATCCCGCCAAGGTGCTCGAGTACGTCGAGCACTCATGGCTCGCCGGCCAGACCGGCCTCAACCCGGCCGACGGCGAGACCATCGCCCCGGACAAGTTCGCCGGCTACAACGTCGACGACAAGTACACCTGGGCCAAGGCTCCTCGCTACGACGGCAAGTCCATGGAAGTCGGTCCTCTGGCCCGTATGATCGTCGGCTACCTGCGCGGCGTGACCCCGGTCAAGGGCATCATCGACTCCACGCTCGCCAAGCTCGGCGCAGCGGGCAAGCCTGAGGTGCTCGTGTCGCTTCTCGGCCGTGTCGCCGCTCGTAACCTCGAGACCGCCGTCGTCGCCGACTGGTCGATCGAGTGGGTCAACGAGCTCATCGGCGCGATCAAGGAGGGCGGCGTCGAGTTCTACAAGCCGATCGAGGCTGACGCTGGTAAGGGCGCTGGCATGTGGGAGGCCCCTCGCGGCGCCCTCGGCCACTGGATGAACGTCGATGGCGGCCTCATCTCGAACTACCAGATCGTCACCCCGTCCACGTGGGACATCAGCCCGCGCGACAAGGACGGCGTCCGTGGCCCGATGGAAGAGGCCCTTGTGGGCACTCCGCTCGTCGATCCCGAGCGTCCGATGGAAGCTGCTCGCGTCGCCCGCAGCTTCGATCCTTGAATCGGTTGCGGCGTTCACGTGATTGAACGCAAAACTGGCAAGACCGGCTTCATCAATACCCGCGCTTGGGGGGTGAAGTAGATGTCGCACGCCTACACGCGTGAGATGCATCCGCTCGTCTTCGTCATGACCCACTGGCTCAACCTGTTGTCCATGGTGTTCCTGACGCTTTCGGGCTTCTACATCCACTTCCCGATCTTCCCGGGCGCCATGGGCGTGGCTCGCGGTACGCACTTCTTCTGGATGTTCGTGCTGATCATCAACCTCGTCGTGCGCCTGGTGCTGGCGTTCACCGTCAAGACGGCGAACGTCCCCGGTAGCCGCGAGGTCGACACCGACATCAAGAACTTCATCCCGCAGCCCGAGAACCGCTACCAGCTGATCCCGACGCTGAAGTACTACCTCTTCATCAAGAAGGATCACCCGATCAGCGGTAAGTACAACCCGCTCCAGAAGATGGCCTATGTCCTCACCGTGCCGCTCACGCTGCTCGCTGCCTACACCGGCTTCGCGCTGTGGGGCCCCACGAGCGACTGGGCGTTCTTCCTGGCGGGCACGACCTGGGTCGCCGACCTGTTCAACGCCGGCGGCGGCGCCGACCCGATGCCGATGCGCATCCTCCACTACTGGACGATGTGGGCGATCCTCGCCTTCACCTTCATCCACGTGTACCTCGCGAACATCTACGGCTTCGACGCCGACAAGATCATGTTCGCCTGGAAGGAGACCGGTACCGATCACGCCTAGTGCGCGAGCGATACCCCAGTCGTGAAGAAGGGCCCCGGGAGACCGGGGCCCTTTCCTTTGCGCGGACACGCGTGGGCGGCGCGCCTCCTGTAGACTTGTGGACCGATGCACGAACTCGAGACACAGGGAGTCCCCACGTGAGTCATGACGAGCAGATCTTGGTGATGGGCGTCGGTAACCCGATGATGCGTGATGAAGGTGCCGGGCCCCGAACCGTCGAGATCCTCATGGCCAGCTACGACTTCCCGCCCAACGTCGAGGTCGTCGACTGCGGCACGATGGGCTACATGATCCTTGACGTCATCCGAAACGCCGACCACCTCATCATCGTGGATGCACTGAAGGACCCCGACCTGTCGCCCGGCGACGTGGTCCGCCTAGAGCCCAGTGAGTTCGCTCCCAATCAGGTGATGCACTCCATGCACGACGTGCGTCTTCCCGAGGTGCTGAAGTCGGCATCACTCATCGGTCGCTCACCCAAGACGATCGCCATCGGCATCCAGATAGAACGCATCGAGGAGTGGGTGCTCGAGCTCTCCCCTGCTGTCGAGGCGGCGCTCCCCACAGCCGTGGCCGCGGTACTGGAGGAGCTCAAGGCGCTAGGCATCGAGCCCACCCCACGGACGGATGTGAGCATGGACGCGAGCATCATCGAGTCCGTGCGCTCCTACCGCCCCATCTCGCCCGATGCGTATCGGCCCGCTGACGGCACCAAGGACTAGCCGGCCCTCCAGCGCGTCACCGCTTCAACGATGCCGTCCGTGTCGAGTCCGCACCGCGCAAGCACGTCGCGCGCGCTGCCGGATGACTGGTAGCTGTCGACCCCCATGCGCCTGAAGGTCGTAGCGACGCCGTTGGCCGCCAGCCACTCAGCGACAGAGGCCCCGAGGCCGGTCCTCACACCGTGGTCCTCCACCGTCACGAGCAGCGGCGCAGCGGATGCATCGCGCATGGCCGCGTCATCGAGGTCGAGCGGGCACGCGACGATTCCCACCCCCACCGATAGTCCCAGCTCAGTCAGGCGATCGGCGGCGGCCACCGCTGCGTTTGCGACCGTGCCCATGGACAGCAGGCAGGCGTCGGTGCCCCGTCTCGCCCACACGATCTCGCCGTACGTGAACTCGTAGCCTTCGCCGAACAGCTCGACGCCCGCCTGATCGGTCAGGACCGGCAGCTTGCTGCGACCCATCGCGAGCGCGACGTTGCCCTGGATAGCCGGCAAAGCACGCGTGGCCCTGTCGGTCTGATTCGCATCCGCGGGCACGATCACCTTCCAGCCGAAGAAATCGCGCAGGGCGCCCACGTAGTCGAGGCACTGATGCGTCTTGCCGTCCTCGCCCACATCGAGCCCGCAGTGCGTGACCGCGAGCTTGAGCGCAGCGCCGTTGATGTCGTTCAGGCGCTGCTGGTTGTAGACCTCGTCGATACCGAACGCGCCGAAGTCGGCCCAAAAGGCGACCGCGTTCGGGACGGTCGACAAGGCACCTGCCGCGGTGGCGACGTTGTGCTCTCCCACGCCGCACTGGATGAAGCCATCGGGTCGCGCCCCGGCAAACCCGTCGGTCTTGACCGACACGGCCAGGTCGCAGTCGAACACCGCGATCGCAGCCGAGGGGTTGGCCGTCCCGATGTCGGTCAGAGCCGCCCCCCATGCGGAACGGTTGTCGACGGTGGCTCCCGCCCGATACAACCTGGGCGCACCGGTGGCCAGGCGGCTGACCGGCGTCGAGTGGTCGAGCGGCTTCACCTCACACGGCGAAGATCGCCGCGCCCGGGCAGACTCGAGGGCCGACGGTAGCCCCAACTCCTCCATCGCACGCTCGTACTCCTCGGCCGTAAGTCCCCTGCCGTGGAACTCGGGGATGTCCTCCATAAAGGAGACGCCCTTGCCGATCACCGTGCGAGCGAGCACCACACTGGGAACGCCGTCGTCTACGGCCTTCACCATCGCGGCATGCAGCGCTGCGAGATCGTGCCCGTCGCACTCGTAGACCGCCCAGCCGTCCGCCCGCCAATCATCGGCGATGTGCACGGGCATCACCTCATCGGTGTGACCTGAGATCTGAACGTGGTTCCAGTCGATGATCGCCGTCAGCGACCCGAGGCGTTCTTTCACCGCCAGCCGGCGCGCCTCGGACACCTGTCCCTTGTGCTGCTCGCCGTCGGACATCGCGACCATGGTGTGCCACGACTTGCCCGTCATCCGGGCCCCCAGCGCCAGTCCCACCCCCGCCGAGAGCCCTTGGCCGAGGTTGCCCGTGGACCACTCGATGCCGGGGACGGACCGCTCGACGTGCCCCTCGAACACACTGCCCGCCTGCCGGAAGTGCGCCTCGACATCCTCGGCCGGAAAGAAGCCGACCCCGGCGAGTGCGGCGTAGACCCCGGGTGATGTGTGGCCGTGCGAGATCACCACGCGGTCGCGATCCTCCCAGTGCGGCTCATCAGGCCTGATTCGCGCGGTGCCATAGATGAGCGTGTACATCTCCATCGAGGAGAACGACCCGCCCGGGTGACCGGAGGCCGCGACCGAGGTGGCGGTGAGCACGACGCCCCGCGAGTGATGGGCGCGTGCCGTCAGCTCACTGAGTTCGTCGCTGCTGAGCGGTGCGGAGAATCCGGCATTGAACATGGGCACTCCTGTTGGTCAGACCCGAGACGCGCGCGGGCACGAGTACACTGATACGTGAGACTCATTCGATTATCCCCGAGGAGACGCCCCCATGAGCACCGCTCTCGATATCGCCCGAAGTGCCGCCCTTGCCGGTGGAGCCGTGCTCGATGCGCGCCGAAGCGACATGGGAAAGGTACGCACCAAAGCCTGGGCCACCGACCTCGTCACCGAGGCCGACGTGGCTTCAGGAATGGCTGTGGCCCGCGCCATCCTTGAGGCGTCTCCCAACGCCCGTTTGCTGGTGGAGGAACGAGAGGTGCACGAGCAGCTTGGCATCGAGCCGGCCGCGCTCGACGAAGGCGAGGTCTGGGTCGTCGACCCGCTGGACGGCACGACGTCGTTCGTCCACGGCTTTCCGTGCTACTCGGTAGCGGTAGCCCTGCTACACGACGGACAGCCGGTTGCCGGCGCCGTCTACAACGCGGCTCTTGGACAACTCGCCTCTGCGCAGGCAGGGCATGGAGCGTTTCTCGACGGAACGCCCATCTCGTGCTCCTCGGCGGCCTCCGTGCAAGAGGCACTGCTCGTGACGGGGTTTCCGTACGACCGCGGCGCGCCGCTCGACACACAGCTGTCGGTGTTGACCGCATTCCTGCGCGCTCCGGTCCACGGTATCCGGCGTGACGGCTCTGCGGCCATCGACTGCTGTCACGTGGCCATAGGCAGGGCGGACGGGTTCTGGGAGTACACCCTCCAGCCGTGGGACATGGCCGCCGGCGTGGTGATCTGCCGAGAAGCAGGCGCGCGTGCGACCGACCTCGACGGCACAGAATGGTCCTCGGCAAGCTCCGGCATATGCGTGGCGAATCCGGCGCTGCACGCGCAGATGCTTGAGGTCATTCGCGCGGCCGGCGGCTAGGTTGGTCTGCGGCGCCACCTGACCCACACGATGCAACGAAGAAGGGCGCCCCGCGGGGCGCCCTTCTTGATACGTCAGACAGTAGCGGAGCGCCTAGTAGTAGCGCTTCTCCTCGACCTTGTCCTCCTCGAGCTCCATGCCAAAGTCGCCAAGGACCTTGGTCACGCCCCTCTCGCCCGACTCGATGCAGTTGGGGATACCCACGCCACGGTAGCTGCCTCCCGCGAACGCGAGGCCCGCGATCTCAGCGGTCCGCTCTTCGATCAGCGCGACACGATCAAGATGACCCAGCGTGTACTGCGGCATGCCGTTGGTCCAGCGGAACACCCGCGAGAACAGCGGCTCAGCGGTGGCGCTCACGCCCAGGATCTCGCGCATCTCGGTGAGAACGGTGCTGACGAGCTCCTCATCCGAGGCGTTCATGATCGCCTGGTTGTGCGGGCCGCCCACGAACCCGCGCATGAGGACCTTGCCCTCGGGAGCCCGGCCCGGCCACTTGGTGGACGAGTACGTGGCCGCCATGAGCTTGCGATCCTCGACGAGCGGACACAACACACCGAAGGCGTTCATGTCGATGCCGATCTCGCTCTCCTTGAACGCGATGGAGACCGTGGCCGACGAGCTCGTCGGAATGGCCGACAGCGCGTTCGCGATGTCCTCATCGATCATGCGGGCGATCGGCTCGGCAGCCCACGACTCCGTGGCCACGATGACCGCGTCACCCTTCTCGACACTGCCATCGGACAGCGTCACGACCCACCCGCCATCGTCGGTGCGCTCAACCTTGGTAACACCGGCGCCAGTGCGGATGCGCTCGCGCCCGATGGCGTCGGCCATCGTGTCGGTGAGCGACTGCATACCGCCGGTGAACGAGGTGAAGAAGGTGCGCGGCTTGGCGCCGGGCTTGGGCGGATACTTCTTCTTCATCTCCTCGACCATCTTTCGCTGTGCGAGGAAGCCACGCATCATGCTCCCGTACTTCTGCTCCATCTCGAGCAGGTTGGGGAACGTCGCGGCGAGCGACATCACAGCCGGGTCGGACGCGTGAACACCGCCCACCAGCGGCTCAGCAAGGCGGTCGAGGCACTCACGACCCATACGACGAGTGATGAAGTGCTCGAGCGTCTCATCGTTGAGCTCGCCCTCGGCCACGACCTTCTTGGGGATGAACAGGTCCATGCCCATGCGGATCTTGCCGGGCCACGAGAACAGGCCGGTCGTTGCGAACGGCACGAACTTCGTGGGCGCGAACATGAACACGCCGTCCGGCATCTCATAGAGACGACCGCGCGACAGGATGAGCGTCTTCTTGCGCGAATCGTCGGTGGGAAGCTCATCGTCGAACATGCCGAGGAGCTTCGCGATCCGATGAACCGCGGGCTTGCTGGTCAGGAAGCAGTCGGGACCGCCGTCGACGACGAAGCGCTCGCCGTCGTGCTCGACGATCTCCGAACCGATCTTGCCGCCGACACGAGCGTCCTTCTCGATGAGCATGACGTCGACGTCATGCCCCTCAGAAGCTGCGCGACGGACTTTGTAGGCGGCGCCTAGGCCGGCAACGCCGCCACCGATGACGATAACTCGCTTCACACGTGCTCCTATCTGTCGTTCGAGCGTTGCGAAAGACGAGCGCCGCCGGGTACCGGCTCGGTCGGCGCGCAAAGCCACTACGCCAGGCGTGCCACCATCGCCGCGATCGCGTCGATCAGTGCATCATCCTGATTGGGAACGGGAACCCTGACGAACTCCACGTCGACATCCATCGCTTTGCCGGCAGCGACGATATCAAGGTCGTACAGAGTCTCCATGTGGTCTGTCATGAATCCAATAGGACACACGATGATGGCGGGGACGCCCGCGGCCGCGGCCGCATCCACCAGATCATCGAGGTCGGGCTCGAGCCATGCACCGGGACGGTTGCCCTTGGACTGGTACACGAGGTACCACGCACGAGGAGCCACCGATGAACCGTACGTCCGAAACTCCGCGAACATCGGCGAGCCGGCCCCTGCGGCGCCCTGGGGCAGGCCCAGACGGTCGGCGACGGCATCGGCGGTCTGCTGGAGCCCGGCCACGTAGGGGTCACCCTCCACGAGGTCAGACTCCGGGAGACTATGCGCCGAGAACGCGATGATCGCGCCCTCGTTGGGCTGCATGTCGGTGAGCGCCGCAGCGATCACGGACGCGAAGAAGTCCGGGAACTCAGGCAGGCTCGACACGAGCGGCGCCTCGATGATCTCGATGCCACCGATGGCCTCGGCGCCTGCGGTGATCGCCTCTCGGTACGCTCCGTGCGCGACCTTGCTCTCGAAGGGTGAGAGCGATACCACGACCACCTTGTCGCAGCCGGCACCCTTGAGCTGGGCGAGCGCGTCTTCGATGTAGGGATCCCAGTAGCGCATACCCACAGCGACCGGCATCGGAGAACCGATGTCGGCGAGGCCAACCTCAAGCCGCTTGGCGATCTCTGCCGCGATCTCAGCGAGCGGTGACTTGCCGCCGATCGCCAGATAGCGCTTGCAGACCCTGTCGACCAGCTCGGCCGAGGGCTCGCGCCCCATCAGGTTGCACATGAACGGTCCGACCGCTTCGAGCGAGTCAGGTCCGCCGAAGCCGGTCAGCAAGACACCGGTTGCCATGAGGGGTTACGCCCCCGCCCGAATGCGCGCCGAGTGCTCGTGCACGAAACGGATCATCTGGCGTGCCTTCTCGGGGTCGCTCGTCTTGTGGATGCCGTGACCCAGGTTGAAGATATGGCCCGGACGCGTGCCCACCGCCTCGAGGATCTCGACGACCTGGCGCTCGAGCTCGTCATCGGGCGCGAAGAGCGCGACGGGGTCGATGTTGCCCTGGATACCGAAACGCGAGTCGATCTGCTCGACGGCCTTCTTCATGTCGAGACGCCAATCGACGCCCACGATGTCGCCGCCGGCCTTCTGGACGAGGTCGATCATCGAGGTCGCACCGTTCGCGAAGTGGATCACCGGAACGCCGCCATCGGGGACGACCTTGTCACCGTGCGCCTTGACCTCGGCGAGCACGCGCTGGCTGTACGGGAGCACGAAGCGCTCGTAGTCGCGCGGAGCAACGTAGCCCACCCAGCTGTCGAACATCTGAACGGTCTGGGCGCCTGCGTCGATCTGCGCGCACAGGTAGGCGATCACCGTGTCGGTGAACTTGTTCATGAGCGCATCCCACGCGGCAGGATCGCCCCACATGAGTGCCTTGCAGTTCTCGTAGTCACGAGTCCCGCGACCCTCGATGGCGTAGCTCGCGAGGGTGAACGGCGCACCGGCGAAACCGATGAGCGGAACCTTGTTCTCGAGCTCGCGACGCAGGATCTTGATGGCGTCCATGACGTAGCCGGTGTCATCGATCGGATCCGACAGGCCGAGCTTGGCCACGTCAGCCGCCGTGCGCACAGGGTTGTTGATGATGGGGCCGACGCCGCTCTTGAACTCAAGGTCCAGACCCATGCCCGGGAACACGACAAGGATGTCGGAGAACAGGATGGCGGCGTCCACGCCGACGAGGTCGACCGGCTGCAGCGTGACCTCCACGGCAAGCTCGGGGTTGTAGCACATCTCAAGGAAGCCGTGCTTCTCGCGAATCGCACGGTACTCAGGCATGTAGCGGCCCGCCTGACGCATCATCCAGACCGGAGTGCTCTCAGTGGGCTCGAGGCGCGCAGCGCGCAAGAACAGGTCGTTGAAGGCCATTCCGTGGTGTCCTTTCGGAGTACGTTCATCTGCGGGCGCACCTCGGCGCGCCGACTGTCGATTCTACCACGCCTGAAGAATCATTTGCGTAAGCGACTGGCGCGCATCGCCCCGTGGCGTGAGCACGAAAAGAGGCCCCGTCTGCCGGGTGGCACACGGGGCCTCTCGCGGTCCTGTGAACGGGCCGGGACCTAGTGGTCGGGGGCCGTGTCGACGATGACCTTCACGATCGACGGATCGGCAAGCGTCGAGATGTCGCCGAAGGCGTCCATATCGCGCTCACCCGCAGCGACCTTGCGCAGGATGCGGCGCATGATCTTGCCTGAGCGGGTCTTGGGAAGCTCCGGCACGAAGTGCACGTGATCGGGGCTTGCGATCGGGCCGATCTCGCCGCGCACGTGACCGACGAGTATCTTGCGCAGATCGTCGCTGGGCTCCTCGCCCTGCTTCAGGATGACGTAGGCGTAGATGCCCTCACCCTTGATGTCGTGCGGGAACCCG
>CAYOHY010000044.1:0-14988 GCA_964403885.1 uncultured Eubacteriales bacterium | reverse complement strand
CTCGACTAGAGCAGCGACTCGGCGAGTTCGAGTGCCGTCTGTGCCGCGCGCGGCACGGCGGCCTCGACCGCCGGGGTGCAGCGCTCACCAAAGGTGCGGTCGTCGATGACCTGCACGCCCACCACGCGTACCGTGCTCGGCATGTGGACCCCCATCTCCGCTCCCAGAGCGAGCGCGCCGGGCAGGTCGATCTGGTGGGCGGCCACCAAGTGCAGCGACGGGACCATGTCAGCGGCGTCGAGGACGGTCACCTCGCCGGGCTCGAGCCCCTCGACGCGAACGGCGTCGATCACCACAGCGGCGTCGTAGTCCGCGAGCAGATCGAGCAGCGCGAACCCCGCGACCTCAGCCTCGGACAGATCGAACTTCTCGGCACGGGGGTCGTCTTCGAGCAGGCGAATCGCGTGGATGCCCACGGCGTCGTCGGTGAGGATCGCGTTGCCCAGGCCCAGGATCAGGACACGACGGGCGGGTCCGCCGCTCACAGGTGACGCCGGTCGCGGGCCTTGAACACCGAGACGTGCGCGCCGCCTTCGGGCCTGTTGGCGATGTCCAGCGTGTCGGCCAGGCGCTCGATCGCGCCCAGGCCGGTGCCCAGGCCGCCGCGGCTACCGGCGGGGATGTGGTGCACGAGCAGCTGCCCCTGCGAGAAGCCGTCGCGAAGTGCGCTGTCGATGCACTCGAAGCCGGGACCCGAGTCCTCGGCCGTCAGGCGGATCCCCGGGGCCGGTGCGTCCACACCGGTGAGCGTGATCGAGCCGCCACCGCCGTGATGCACGACATTGGTGGCGAGCTCGCTCGCGATGAGCTCGAGCTCGAGCACACGCCGTTCCGAGAAGCCCAGGTCGCGGGCCACACGCGAGACCGCAAGGGGAAGCGCGAGCGCATCGGCGGTCGAGTGGACGCGGTAGTGCTTCGTCAGGCCGGTGTAGTGATGGCTCGGCTTGAACATGGGGCTATTCCTCATGCAGCCGTACGACGAGGATCGTGGCGTCGTCGTGGTGCTTGCCGTGCTCGTCGAGGATCGCGTCGACCACGCCCTGTGAGTCGAGGTGGGCGTAGCGCTCCACGTGCAGGCGGCTCGAGATGCCGTCGGAGCACAGAACGAACAGCCCGGTGGCAGGCAGCGAGAACTCGAAGGGCAGGACCTTGCGGATCCGGTTGCCCACGATGCCCGGCGCCGAGACGGGGTGGATCGGGGCGTCCGGCACGTGCGTGTGCAGGTGGCAGTTGCCCACGCCGCAGTAACTGAACGCGCCGGACTCGGGGTTGAACCGCATGAGGGAGGCGGCCGCACCGCGTGTCGAGCCGATGTGCTTGCTGCCGCCCAGCATCATGTCGCCCAGCGGCAGGCTCGGGTTCGCGGTCACGTACTCGATGAACGCCACCGATGCCTCGGCAGCGCTGGGGCCGTGGCCCAGGCCGTCGGTGACCGTCGCGAGCAGGGAGCCTTCGTGCTCGATGACACAGACTCCGTCGCCCGAGACGTGCTCGCCCGTGCACGGGCGCGACACCGATGCGACCTCCCACCTCATTGCAGGTACTTCCGTGCGGTGATGCGGGTGCCGGTGGGACCGGTCTCGATGGTGAACTCGTTCATGAGCCGCTTGGTGCCCACGAGGCCCACGCCCATGCCGGTCTTGGAGTTGTACGAACCGGACAGCACGTGATCGACATCGGTGATGCCGGTGCCCTTGTCCACGGCGCGGATCTCGATACCCTTGACCGGCATCGTGATGGCCACCAGGTCGATGTAGCCGGTACCGGCGTACTGCACGATGTTTCGCGCGAGCTCCGAGACCACGGTCGAGATCTTCACCTGGTCGAGAACGGTGAAGCCAAGCGAGGCGCACAGCTCCTTGCACTCGCCGCGGGCGACCACGATGTCGTACTCCTGGTCGATCGGGATATGGCGCACCTCGCCCATCCCCATGCCGCCGCTGGCGGCGACGGCGCCGGCAGCGGGCGCGCCCGAGAACGAGGTCTTGAGCGGCATGTCGTCAGGCGTGGCCGAGAACCCGGGTGTCGCAGGGGTGAGGTCGCGCACCGTGTCCTGGAGCGCCTTGACCGCCTCGTCCGCCTTGGCCTTGTCGGCAAGGAAGGTTCGGATGCCGTTCTCGATGCCCGAGGTCAGGCAGCGCAGCTGGTTGGCGCTGGCGTGATCGAGGTCCACGCCGCACTGGTTGCTCGCCACCTGCACCACGGAGCGCGCCACGATGGCCCCGGTGTGCGGGGCGATCGCGGCGATCACCTTCTCGTGCAGATGCTCTACGAGAACCACAGCGACGCCTCGCCTTCGGCGTGCCGCTCGCGGGCCTGCTGCTGGAGCGCCTCGAAGGCAGCCTCCATGTGCAGATGCGGCTCGACACCCTCGAGGTCCATGCCCATCTCCACAAGCGTCATGGCGACGTTGGGATCGAGGCCACAGATGACGGTGGACACGCCCATCAGCTTCGAGATCTGGCCGATGTCGCGGATCGTGCGCGAGATGTAGGAGTCCATGATGTCGACGCCGGAGACGTCGATGATCAGGCCCGTGGGTCCCACGCGCTCGATCTCGTTGGCGACATCGTCCTTGAGCTGGGTGACCAGGGCGTCAGAGAGCTCCACCTGGATCGAGACGATCAGGGTGTCATAGAGCTTGATGATCGGGATATGTCGCGAGATGGAGACCACGTCGCTACCCCTGGCTCGTCAGACGCGCGGCACGATTGACCTCGGCCTCGCGCAGGCAGTAGCGCAGGCCCTCCTGCAGGTTGCGCAGGGTGCGGATCGAGCTCAGGTCGACGCCCAGCTCGACGAGGGTCTGGGCCACGGCCGGACGGATGCCGGTCATGATGCAGCGGGTACCCAGCAGCTCGGCGGACTTCATGACCTTCACGAAGTGATCGGCGGTGCGGGTGTCCACGATCTCGACGCCGGTGATGTCGAGGATGACGTACTTGCTGCGACGCACGACGATCTCGTTGAGCAGCGTCTCCATCATGTCGGCGCTGCGGCGGCTGTCCACCATGCCGATGACCGGCAGGCACAGCACGTCGTCCCACAGCTCGAGGATGGGGGTCTGCAGCTGGCGGACCAGGTGCTCCATGGCGGCCTGGGTCTCCTGCTGGTGACGAATCGTGTCGATCTGCTTCTCGATGTCGGCGATCGTCTCGTTGAGCGAGCGGCCAAACTGCACCATGAGCTCGTTGTCGCTGGTCAGCATCTCGTCGCTCACGCGCGCCGTCAGGTCGCCCATGCGCACCGCGGCGAGCACGCCGAAGCACTCGGACATACCGAGGGCCAGGCCCATGGTGGCGTCGCGGTCCTCGCCCAGGTGATCGTCGATCGCCTGCAGGGCGCCGTTGAAGTTGGCCTGCAGGGCCTTGCCCGCGTCGGTCTCGAGATTGAGCTCGAGGCGCTCGCGGTAGTTGCCGTCGGCGATGCTCTGCAGCGCCTCGAGCATCGCCTGATAGTCGGCGAGGGTGAGGTTGAGTGAATCGGTCATCGTTGCTCCTGACTAGAACTGGATCTGCGCGGTGACCTTCTCGCCTTCGCGCGTGATAGCGAGAAGGGTCTTGCCCATGCGCTCACACCACTTGCGCACGTCGTCTTCGAAGGTGGAGCAGTCCGCAGAGCACTCGAGGATGTCCCCCGGCTGCATCTCCGGCATGGCGATGGTGATCTTGAGGATGGGCTGCGGGCAGCGCAGGCCGGTTGCGTCGATGGTCTTGACTGACATGTGGTGGTCCCTTTCTGATCCTGGCTCGATGATTCCGATATCTATTCCGAAACGTGTGCTGCATGAGACAGCGCACGTGACTCGGCGTGAAGCTGCTCGTCCGAGAACCCCTTGGCGTGGATCGCCGAGGAAGGACAAGCCGCAACGCACGTGCCACATCCGTGGCATAGCAACTCATTGACCACCGCGATGCGTGATTCCGTATCAAAGGTGATCGCCTTGTAGGGGCAGGCGAGTATACACAGGCTGCATCCGCCGCACAGGTCAGTCGTCACAACCGCCGTGGCGGCTTCGCGCACGAGGCGCTTGCCCTCCACGAGTGCCGACAGGATCGCACCGGCCGCCGCCGCTCCGTGTGAGCTGGCCTCGGTGACGTCTTTGGGGCGTTGGGCCGAGCCGGCCACGTACACGCCCTCGATGCGGCTCGCGAACGAGCGGATGCGGTGGTTGGAGGTGGTGACGAAGCCGCGCGCATCGAGCTCGACGCCGGCGGCATGCGCGGACGGCTCGAGCGACGCGCGCCCAAACTGCGGTGCGGCCAGCACGGCGATGTCGGCCTCGAAGGTCTCGGTCACGCCGCCGCGCGTGAAGACGATGCGTGCGCCGCCGGTCTGGGTGGCCTCGACGCGCAGTGAGTCGCCGGCCGAGAGCGCGACGAGCTCGTGGGTCGCGGGCCTGTGGGGGTCCGCTGAGGCCGCGAGGTAGTGCGGGCCGCCCAGCACGCGGTCCCACGCGAAGGTGACGACGCGGGTCTCGGGCGACTTGTGGCCGATCTCGAGCGCGGCCTTGGCAAGCGAGAGGCAGCACGTGTGCGAGCACTCGGCGGTGGGCGCGCACCCGTCCTCGGTGGCGCAGTGGATCAGCGCGATGGTGGCGGGCGCGGCGCCCTCGGGCAGCCTGACCTCGCCGCCGGTGGGGCCGTCGGGGTTCAAGATGCGCTCGAACTCGTAGGTCGCGAGCACGCCGGGCGCGTCCCACACGGAGCCGGCCACGCGGATCTCCGAGCCGGTCGCGATCAACACGCCGCCCACCGCACGCTCCACGACCTGTGACTCTCCGCCCAGGTCGATGGCGCCAAAGGCGCACGCGCTCACGCACAGTTCGCAGTCTCCGCCGTTGAAGTGCAGGCATGCGGTCTCATCGACAACGCTCGCGTTGGGTAGCGCTCCCTCGTACGGGATGTGCACCGCCTTGCGCGTCGACATGCCGGCGTTGATGGGGTCGGGGACCTGCACGGGGCAGACCTCGGAGCACGCGCGGCATCCGTAGCAGCCGTTGAGGTCGACGTGGCGCGGCTTCACGCGCACGCGTGCCGTGTAGTTGCCCAGATAGCCGAGCAGGTCCTCGAGCTCGCTTTGGAGCAGGACCTCGATGTTGTCGTGGTGCAGCACGTGGTCCATGAGCGGCTCGAGCAAACACGGCGCGCAGTCCATGTCCGGATACAGCTCGCCCAGCAGCACCACGCGTCCGCCGATGGCGGGCTCGCGCTCGACCAGCGTGACCTTGCGCCCGGCATCGGCCAGCAGCAGTGCGGCGTTCATGCCTGCCACCCCGGCACCCACCACGAGCACGCTCGTCGCGCAGTCGATCTGGGGCGCGGTGAGCTCCTCGTTCACGAGCGAGCGCGCCACCGCGGCCTCGACCAGATGCGCGGCCTTGTCGGTGGCTTGGGCTTTGTCGGGGGTGACCCAGGCGCACTGCTCGCGCACGTTGGCTCGGCCCATGAGGTAGCGGTTCACGCCGGCGTCCTCGCAGGCGCTGCCCAGGGTCTCGGCGTGCTCGCGCGGCGAGCAGGCGGCGAACACCGGGCGCAGGCCGGGGTGCTCGCGCAGCTGCTGGGTCACGAACGCGCGGCCGTCGGTGGAGCACAGGGTCGCGTGGCGCGCGACGGCGGCGACATCGGGCAACGCGGCAGCGCGCTCACCCAGCGCGTCGAGGTCGACGAGGTCTTTGATGATGGGGCCGCACTCGCACACGAAGACGAGTGCCTGCGGCTCGCGCGCGTCGCGCTTGGCGCTCGTCACTCGTCCACCTCCTCGTCGGCGAAGTGGTGGACGCGGCCGGTGTGGTCTCGGCGCACGGCGTCGACGAGCTCGCCGCCGGGACCGTACGCGCGCACCTCGAGCGGACCGCTGCCCGGCATGGAGTGCGTGGCGCAGCCAAAGCACGGGTCGTAGGCACGAAACGCCATCTCGATGCGGTTCATGACGGTCTCGGTGAGCGACTCGTCACCGCGCACCAGCGCCTGGGCGGCCTTTTGCACCGAGGCCTGGATGGCCGGGTAGTTGTAGGTGGTGCCCACGATCATGTTCACGCTGGTCACGATGCCATCGGCGTCGGTCTTGTAGTGATGGGTGAGCAGGCCGCGCGGCGCTTCCACGCACCCCACGCCCTCGCCCACGGCAACGCCGGGCAGCGTGCGGATGTCGGGGTCCGTGAGGCGCTCGTCGTAGGCGTAGCGCTGCACGAGCTCCGCGCACTGGAGCATCTCGATGATGCGTGCCCAGTGGTAGAGCAGGGTCTGGTGGACCGGCTTGGCCTTCATCGTCGCGAAGAAGCGCTCGAACTCAGCCTGCGCGAGCGGGGTCTGCATCGAGTCGGCTGCGTTGAGGCTGCCCAGCGGTCCGGTGCGGATGAGCGCGGGCGCGGCCGCGTCGTCGGTGCCGCGCCAGCCCAGCGACTTCAGGTACGGGAACTTCAGGTAGCTCCACGGCTCGGAGCGCTCCGAGAAGTGATCGAGGTAGGTGCTGGGCTCGTAGGTGAGGACATCGGCGCCGTCCGGTCCCACGATGCGGATGCGCCCGTCGTAGGCGTCGGGCTGGTTGTGCTCGTTGACCAGCGCGAGGTAGTTGGTGCGCGAGGTGTACTCCTCGGACACGATCATCTTGCGGAACTCGGCGCTCTCGCCCAGCGCGCGGCCAAAGACGTCTTGGGCCGCGCGTGCGAACTCGACCATGAAGTCCGCGATCTCACGAAGCCTCACCGCGGTCTCGTGCGACACGGCCTGAGAGATCCCGCCCGGCACCATCGACACCGGGTGGATGCGACGCCCGCCGATGAGCTCGGCCACCTCGTGCGCCTCGCGACGCATGCGGATGACCTGACCAGCGAGCTCCGGTCCCACCTTGCGCAGCACGCCGATGACGTTGCGCTCGGCGGCGGGTGCGTCGGGGCCCACGAGGAAGTCGGGACCGCCCAGCGCGAAGAAGTGCGTGGCGTGGTCGCCGGCCATGAAGGCGTTGTACTGCAGGCGGCGAACCAGCTCCGCCGCGTAGGGGATCTCGAGCCCGTACACCGCGTCAGCGGCCTTGGCGGCGGCGGCGTGGTGCGCCTCGGGGCACACGCCGCAGATGCGCTGGGTGATGAGGGGCAGCTCTTCGACCGGGCGTCCTTCGAGGAACTTCTCGAAGCCGCGCAGCTCGGGGATGATCAGGTACGCCTGCTGCACGCTGCCGGCGTCGTCGAGGTACATGTCGATGCGGCCGTGACCTTCGAGCCGGGTGATGGGGTCGATGCTCACGCGCTTCATTCGGCCACCTCCTTGGCGCGACGCGCTCCGCCCAGGATCGAGGAGGGGAGCGAGAAGCAGTAGAAGGTGCCGGCCGGATCGGCGATCGCCGAGACGGTCTCGATGATCACGGACTCATCCTCGGAGTCGACCACGGTGCCCAGCGCGGCCGCCATGGCGGCGCCCTGGTCGGTGCTGTCGCCGGCGGGGCCGTAGCACCCGCGGCACGGCATCGCCGCCGAGGTGCAGCGAGCGCCGCACCCGGAGCGGGTCGCGGGGCCCATGCACACGAGCCCCTGCTCGAGCAGGCACCAGTCCGGCTCGGGCACGATCTGGTGCGGCCGCTTGAACGCCGCGACGCGTACGCCGCGCTTGGGGCGCGAGCACTCATCGCACACGCTGCGCGTGCCGGCGCCCACGACCGCGGGAGCTGCGTCGCTTCCGGGGACGGTGACCGCTCCGGCGACGAGCGCCTGGCAGACCTCCCACACACGCGGGGCTTCAGGCGGACAGCCGGGCAGCTCGAGGTCGACCGCCACCACGCCGGAGAGCTGGCTCACTCGGCCGGTGAGCGCGGGGACCAGCGACTCGGTGTCGCTGTGGCCGGAGCGTGGCGGGAGCGAGCCCGCGTCGGTGGACTCGGTACCAAAGACGCGCGCGAGGGTGTCCTCGGCGCTGAAGAAGTTGCTGAGGCCGGGTACGCCACCCATCGCGGCACACGCCCCAAAGGCGACGAGCACCTTTGACTTGGCGCGCAGCAAACGCGCGACCTGGGCGTTCTCCTCGGTGCGGATGGCGCCGTTGAAGAAGCAGGCGTCGATCTCGCCGTCAGCGAGCGCTTCGACGTCGGAGTACTTGAAGTCGGTGGCGGCGGGCCAGAACACGATGTCGGCCGCGTCGGCCAGAGCGAGTATGTGCTCGTGGATGTCGAGCAAGGCGATGTCGCATCCCCCGCACCCTGCGGCGGAGTAGGCGGCGATCTTCAGGCGACTCACGGGCGCACCGCCTCGGTCTCGCCATCAGGCGCGTAGGGTCCCAGTGCGCGGACCTGCTCGGTCATCTGGGCGACGAGCTCGGCGTAGCGGGCTCCCTCGGAGGCACTGACCCACTCGAGGCGCAGACGCTCGGGCTCGATGCCCAGGTCAGCGGTCATGCGGCTGATGAGCGAGAAGCGCGCCACGGCCTTGCAGTTGCCGTTGATGTAGTGGCAGTCGCCGGGGTGGCACCCGCAGATGAGAACGCCGTCGAACCCGTCGGCGAAGCCCTGGAGCACAAGGGCAGGGTCGACCCGCCCGCTGCACATCACGCGGACGACTTCGACGTTGGGCGGGTACTGCAGCCGCTGCTGGCCGGCGCCATCGGCACCGGAATACGAGCACCAGTTACAGAGGATGCCTAGTATGCGCGGCTCGAAAGCCGTGCCTGTCTGGGCCACTTGAGGACTCCTCGAGACTGTCTCGTGCCGGCGAGACGTTCACATATTCACTTTTTGCGAGTGCCCGAAGAGACGCTTCAGCCTTGTTGGTCAGACGCGCAATACGGGGTGGTGAGTATAAGGGGTATCGGCACACTCACAATACCCTTGAGGGTTATGAGGGTTTTCTAACGAAGCCTGAAGAGCGCTGCTATTTGACGACCACGGTGCCGGTCATCGACGGGTGGATCGAGCAGCTGTAGTTGTAGGTCCCGGCCGCATCGAAGGTCTTGGTGTAGCTCTTCCCCTGCGCCAGGTCGCCCGACGCGATGCCGCCGTCGCCGGTGACGGTGTGTGTCACGGAGTCATTGTTGGTCCACACCACCGAGCCGCCCGTCTTGATCTCGACCGAGGTTGGCGAGAATGCGAAGTTCTCGATGGTGACCGTCGCGTTGCCGTCCGATGCCGTGGATCCGCTTCCGGTCCCGGAACCGCTGGGCGTGGGAGTGGTGGTCGCTCCGCCGCAGCCGATCAGTGCCAGTACCACCGCCATCGCCAGCACGGCCGCGAGGATCTTGCGAGTCATGGGAGCTCCTTCCACCGTCCGCGGCGCCGCACCGCGCGGCGCCCACCCGTGGTTCATTCCCGCACTCGCGCAGAACAACCGCGGCCGACGCTACGCGGCGAGCGACTTGGCCACGAGGTCGGTGATCCGGGAGGCGACCTCTTCGATGTCGCGCTCGGGGTCGAGCATCAGCCAGTCGAGTGCGACGGTGGCCACCGAGCCAAAGATCGCCGATGCGGAGAGCCCGGGATCGAGGTCCGCTGCGAAGACACCGGCATCCATGCCGCGCCGGATGGTGTCGCTGATGGTCGCGAAGACGCCGTTGCGCAAGATCAGCAGGGTCTCGCGCCACTTGCGGTCCTCGCGCCACATCTCGGTGATGAACAGGCGCGCGAAGTCGCGGTTGTCTCGGATGAACTCGAGCTCCGCTCGCACGATGGCGGCCATCTGCTCGGCGGGGTCCGACGAAGAGGCGACGGCTGCGGTCAGGTTGGACCCCAGCGGCTGCTCCTTCATGAGCGCCTCGACCAGCTCGGCCTTGCTCTTGAAGTGGTAGTAGACGGTGCCCTTGGCCACGCCCGCGCGTTCGACTATCTCGTCGACGGTGGTCGAGCCAAAGCCCTTCTCCCCCAGAAGCTCCATCGTCGCCGTGAACAGGCGCTGTCGGGTCTGCTCCGAATCCTTTGCCACGGTGTCCCCCCGCGTGTTGGTGGTCAGGTGCCCGCGTCGCTCATCGTCAGGCGACGCGGGCGACCCGGCTACAGTTCCAGTTCGTGGTGCAGCTTGTCATGGCTCCACGAGCGAGCCCAGTACGCCGTGCCGGTCATCAGCGCGACCGCGATCAGCCCGAACACCGCCAGGTGTCGCGCGTCCGACGCGAGCGCCGCCCAGTTGCCGCCCGAGATCGCCTGCCTGAGCCCCGCGACCACGTAGGTCATGGGCAGGAACGGGCTGATCGCCCGGAAGAAGCCGGGCAGCGTCTGCAGGGGGTACGTTCCCGCCGACGAGGTCAGCTGCAGCATCAGCAGCACGATCGCGAAGAGCTTGCCCGCGATGCCGAAGGTGCCGGACAGCCACTGCAGGATCGCCACGAACACCACCGAGGCCAGCGCCGCGAACGCGATGAGCGCGGGCATGGAGCGCGGATGGAGCCCGAGTGCGGTGTGCAGCACCACCAACAGGATGACCGACTGCGCGATGGCGAGCAACGCGGCCGGCCACAGTCCGGCGAGTGCGGCGACGGGGGCGGGGTGACCCTCCTCGATCGCGCGCGGCGGCACCGGCTGCACGACGAAGAACGTCATGAGCGCGCCGATCCACAGCGACAGCGGGATGAAGTACGGCGAGAAGCCGGTGCCGTAGTTGGGGACCGGGTCGAGGCGCCGCTTCTCGAGCTCCACCGGCGCGCTCATCATCCGGGCGTTGGCAGACTGCGTCGCCTCCGAGTAGGCAGGTACTTCGCGCACGCCGGCGGTGAGCCCGGACGCGAGCTCGGCGGAGCCGGAGACAGCCGGCTCGAGCCCGGACGCGAGCTCATGGGTGCCGCTGTCGAGCAGGGCAAGACCCGCCGAGAGCTTGAGGGCTCCCTTGGCTGCCGAGCTCATCCCGCCGTCGAGCTTGCCGGCTCCCGAGGCCAGCGCGGTCGCGCCGTGCGCGAGCTTGCGCGCCCCGGTCGCGGCGGTGTCGACACCCTGCGCGAGCTCGCCCGTGCCCGCTGCGAGCGTGCCCACGCCCTGTGCGAGCGAGTTCGCGCCGGACGCGGCCCGGGCCGTCGCGTCCGCGAGCGATCCGGCACCCGCCGCGAGCTGGTCGGCGCCGGTCGCGAGCGCGTGCGCGCCGCTCGCGAGCGCGGTGAAGCCGCCGGTCGCGCCCAGGAGCCCATCGCGAAGCGACGCGCTGCCCGCGGCCGTCTTTTCGGCGGCGCCGTAGGCCTGCGCGAAGTCCGGGTCGCCGGTTGCGTCGGGGTGCGTGGCCGCGTAGCGCTGGAGCGCCGCGTAGGTTGCGGCCGCACCGCCCGCGACCTGCTGCGAACCGCTTGCTGCCGAGGAGAGCTGGGGCGCGGCTGCCTGCACGCCACCGTCGAGCTGCTTCGCGCCGCCGGCGAGCTGGGTGGCGCTTGCGGCCAGCTTTGCTGCACCGGCGTCGATCTGCGCCGTGCCCTGCGCGAGTGACTCGGCGCCGGATGCGGCGTCGCGCGAGCCCGCCGCGAGGCGCTTGGACCCGGCATCGGCGGCACCGAGCCCGGTGGCGAGCGAGACGGTTCCATCGGCGAGCTTGGTCGCGCCGCCGTGCAGGTCCTTCGCTCCGGTGGCGAGCTTGCGCGAGCCTGCGGCGAGCGCTCCGGCGCCGGCATGCGCGCTCGTCGCGCCGTCCGCGAGCGAGGCCGCCCCGTCGCGTGCCTCGTCCAGCCCTCGGGCGAGGTCCTTCGCACCTGTGGCCGCGTCGCCCAGCGAGCCGCGGAGGTCGCCAAAGCCCACGAAGATGTTGTCCAGGTAGGAGCGGCTCACGCTTTCCGCGAGCGCCGTGCGCACCTCGGAGAACACGCGGTCACCGATCTGCGAGGCGATCATGTTCGACGCCTCGTGCGAGGTGAGTACGAGCTTGCCCGGCCGCGGGTCCTCGCTGTTGGCCGTGGCGAGCGACGCGCTGAAGTCGCGGGGGATGCGCAACGCCATGTAGTAGGCGCCGTCGTGCAGGCCCTTCTCGGCGGCCTGCTCGGTCACGACGTGCCACTCGAGCGTGCCCTTGTCGGCGAGGGTCTCGACCAGGTCGTCGCCGGCCGCGATCTGCTCTCCGTCCACCGTCGCGGGTACGTCCTCGTTGACCAGCGCCACGGGGAGCTGGTCGAGCTTGCCGTAGGGATCCCAGAAGGCCCACAGGTACAGCGCGCCGTAGAGCAGCGGCACCAGCATGATGACCACGGCGGCGAGTCGGAAGCGTGAATCACCGAAGATGCGCGCGAGCTCGGAGCGCGCGATACGGATGGAGTGCATGGCAACCTCTCACGAAAAGGGCGGTACCGGCCGCCGCAGGTGTCCTTGTGCTGACTGACTAGTCGGTCAGTATAGGAGCGTGAGAGGGGGATGCGCAACCCTTGCGCCGGTCACGAGGGGGTAACGGGTCGGCTAGCCGAAGTCCTTGGCGCTCAGATCGCGAAAGCCCTGAGCGAACTCCACGAACCGCTTCACGTCGGCGAAGTTCGAGGCGATGCCCAGCGACACGCGGATGGTGTTGGGCACCTTGCCGGTGGCGTCTTCGATGAGGCGCTGGCACTGCTGGAGTGTGACCGGGACATCGGCGGCGTCGAAGCACTCGGCCATGTCCTCGCGCGTGATGTCGTGCGCGACCTCACCGTCGCCGGGGTTGCAGAAGCATCCGGTGCGCACGCTGATGCGCTGCTCACCTGCGAGTTGCTCCACGTGCTCGACTCGGAAGACCGCACCCTCCGGGTCGAGGAGGTAGAACGCGATCGTGGCTCCTCGGCGGTCCGGGGTGTTGGGGCCAAAGACCTTGAACAGCGGTGCGCCGTTGGTGTGCGTGAGCGTGCGCATCTGCTCGAGCAGCCACTCGGCAAGCGCGCAGACGCGGTCGTGGATCGCGTCGATCCCCACGCGCGCCACGTGCTCGAGACCAAGGCGCACAGCCGGGAGTCCCAGGTAGTCGACGGTGCCGTCCTCGAAGCCGGTCGAGCCGGGCGCGAGGTGGTACCAGCCGGTGCCCTGGACGCTTGCGAGCGTGATGGTGCCGCCGGCGAACCACGGCCGGACGAGCTTGGCGAGCGACTGCTTGCGCGCGATGAGCGCGCCGGCGCCGGTGGGATAGCCGAACATCTTGTAGAAGCTCAGCGGAACGTAGTCCGGCTTGATCACGGAGAGGTCGAGGCGGTTGGTGGGCACGAAGGCCGCGCAGTCGAGCAGCACGTCCCAGCCCTGCTCCTTGGCTTGTGCGACCCACTCGAGCGGGTGCTGCACGCCGCTGAAGTTGGACTGCGCCGGGTAGGCGAACAGGCGGTTCGCACCGGTCGCGGGCTGCGCCAGCGCGCGCTTCACGAGCGACTCGTCGAGGCGCAGGTCGGGGTTTCGCACGGGCACGTAGGTGACCTGCGCGCCGCGCGCCCGCGCGAACTCGCGGATGCCGTTCACTGAGTTGTGGTTGTCGTAGGACAGCAGATAGGTGTCGCCCGCGGCGAACGGGTAGGACTCGCCCACGAGCTTGAGCGCGCCGCTCGCGTTGCTGGTGAAGACCACGTCGTACTCGGCGGGATCGGCGTTGAAGTACTCGTGGACCGCGGCGCGGGCGTTCTCGACCAACTCCGTGGCCGCGAGTGACGTGGGGTTGTGCGAGTGCGGGTTGCCGAAGACGCCTTCGGAGAGCAGGCGGTGATGGGCGTCGAGCTGCGACTGGGCGTAGAGGCCGCCGCCGGTGTAGTCCAGGTAGACCTCGCCGCGCGCGTCGAGTCGGGCGTAGTCCGCCGCGCGCAGAGCGTCGAGGTCCGCGTTGTGTCCGGGCTCGGGCATGGCGATTCTCCTGGGGTCGGGGGAGCCTGCGTGGGGTGAGATACCCTCGCCCGTATACGATACACAAACGCGCTCAGGGTATGCACTCTCAAGGTTCGTGCGCAGGCGGTGGAGGCGGGTATCGGGCGGTATGGCGTGATCCGTGCTAAACTTCGCCGTTCGCGCGCACGCGCGTTCTCAGTAGTATGCCCCCACGCACATCGGAGCTTGAGCCTCATGCGTCAGAATGACATTCGCAACATCGCCATCATCGCGCACGTCGACCACGGCAAGACCACGCTCGTGGACCGACTCCTGCAGACCACCCACGTGTTCCGCGAGAACCAGGAGGTGGCCGAGCGCGTTCTGGACTCCAACGACCAGGAGCGCGAGCGCGGCATCACCATCCTCGCGAAGAACATCTCGATCCGCTATCGCGACACCAAGATCAACGTCATCGACACCCCCGGCCACGCCGACTTCGGCGGCGAGGTCGAGCGCGTGCTCAAGATGGCCGACGGCTGCCTGCTGATCGTGGACGCCTTCGAGGGCACCATGCCGCAGACCCGCTTCGTGCTGCGTCACGCGCTCGAGCACGGCCTCAAGCCCATGGTCGTCGTCAACAAGATCGACCGTCCGGGCGCTCGCCCGCACGAGGTCATCGACGAGGTCTTCGAGCTCATGCTCGACCTGGGCGCCAACGACGAGCAGCTCGACTTCCCCGTGGTCTACACCTCGGCGGTCAACGGCTACGCGCGCAACGAGCCCGACGACGGCAACATGGACATGATCCCGCTGCTCGACGCCATCATCGACAAGATCCCGGCGCCGGATGTGGACCCCGACGGCCCCGTGGCCATGCAGGTCTGCACCGTCGACTACTCGAACTTCGTGGGCCGTATCGGCATCGGCCGCCTGTTCTCGGGCACGCTGAAGTCCGGCGAGCGCATCATGGTCATCAAGAACGACGGGTCGCGCTTTCAGGCCAACGTCAAGCAGCTCTACACCTTCGAGGGCATGGGCCGCGCCGAGGCCGAGTCCGCGCACGCGGGCGACATCGTTGCCGTCGTGGGTATCGAGGACGCCGATATCGGCGACATGTTCACCTGCCGCATCGACCCCATCACGCTTGCGCCGATCCACGTGGAAGAGCCCACGATGGCGATCGTGTTCGAGCCGTCCACCAGCCCGCTCGTGGGCCAGGAGGGCGACATCGTGGGTGGTCGTCAGATCAAGGAGCGCCTCTTCAAGGAGGCCGAGTCCAACATCTCGATGAACATC
>CAYOHY010000043.1:0-15187 GCA_964403885.1 uncultured Eubacteriales bacterium | reverse complement strand
ACCACGTGCAGCATGCGGCGGTTGCTCGAGTCGATGTAGCCGCTGATCTCGGCGAAGCCCTTCTCCTGCGCGATGCCGATGATGACGTCGAGCAGCTTGAACCCCAGCCCTCGGCCCTGGAAGTCGTCGTGAACCAAGACGGCGAACTCGCCTCGGTCGTCTCGGCTTGACTCGGCGGTGAGGCGGCCCACGCCTATGAGGCGCTTGTCGGCGCCGGTGCCCAGCTCCGCGACGATGGCGATCTCGCGGTCGTAGTCGATGTTGGTGAGGCGGACGAGCATCTCGTGGGTGACGCTCGTCATGGAGCCAAAGAAGCGCCCGCGCAGTGTCTCCTCGGACACGGTGGTGAGGAGCTCGTACTCGAGCGGCTCGTCCTCGGGGCGGATGGGGCGGAGCAGCACCTCGGTGCCGTCGGAGAGGCGCCACGGCATGATGTAGCGCGACGGGTACGGCGTGACCACGAGGTGGGGGTGGGTGGGCTTTCCCTCGAGCGCGTCGGTGTCGATCACGATCAGGGCGTCGACGGCGCTCGCGGTGCCCTGGGCGATGACCACCGGGTTGATGGTGATCTGCGCGATCTCAGGGAAGTCGATCACCATGTTGGACAGGATGGTGAGCAGCTCCTCGAGCTCGCCGGGGCTGGGCGGCGCCACACCGCCGCTGCCGGACAGGATGCGCCGATAGATCTGCGTCTCCTCCATCATCCGGCGCGCGAGCGTCTGGTTGAGCGGCGGCAGGCTCACCGCGAAGTCCGCGAGCCCCTCGGCCGCCACACCTCCCGCGCCAAACACGATCACCGAGCCAAACTGCCCGTCCTTCTTCATGCCGAGGATGAGCTCGTAGTCGACGCGTCTGACCATCTTCTGCACCGAAACGCCGCGGATGGTGGCGTCGGGCGCGTGCGCGTGCACGTTGTCGATGAGCCGCGCGTGCGCGGTGCGAAGGTCGGCCGCCGAGCACACGCCCAGCTCCACGCCGCCGGCCTCGCTCTTGTGGGTGATGTCGTCGGCGACCACCTTGAGCACCGCCGGATACCCGATCTCCTCGGCGATCTGGAGCGCTTCGTCGACGGTGGTGGCGAGTGTTTGCTTGACCACGGGGAAGCCGTAGGTGGAGATGAAGCGCTCGGACTCGGCCTGGGTGAGGACCGCGCGGCCACTGCGGGCGGCTCGGCGCAGCATCGCCTTGAGGTTGTGCTTGGGCGCGGCGATGTCGATGGGAAGGTCGGCCGGCGTCTCGTAGAGCAGCTCGAGGTTGCGGGTGTAGCGGTACATGTTGGTGTACGCGCGCACGGCCTCTTCCGGCGTGCCGTAGCACGGGATCGCGGCGGCCTTGAAGATGGACCGGGCCTCGGCGATGTTGTCGCCGCCCATGAGCACCGCGATGACCGGCTTGGCGGTGCTCTTGATGACCGAGACCACCTGCGTGGCCATGTCGTCCGGGCGCGCGTTGCCCTGCGGCGAGCACATGACGATGAGCCCGTTGACGTCGGGGTCGAGCAGGCAGGCGCGCACAGCGGCCACGTAGCGCTCGCTTGAGGCGTCGCCCAGCACGTCGATGGGGTTGCCGTGGCTCCAGTAGGGCGGCAAGGCCTCGTCGAGCGCCTTCATGGTCTGGGGCGCGAGCTCCGCGAGGCAGCCGCCGCCGTCGATGAGCGAGGTGGCCGCCATCGTGCCCAGCCCGCCGGCGTTGGTGACGATCGCGACGCCCGGTCCCTGCGGCAGCCGGCGCGAGTCGAGCACCTCGGCGGCGTGGAACAGGTCGGCGACCTCCTCGACGCGCAGCACGCCGGCGCGCTTGAACGCGGCGTCGTAGACCTCGTCGTCTCCGGCCCACGAGCCGGTGTGGGTGAGCGCGGCCCGGGCGCTCTCGGCGCTTCGGCCGGGCTTGAGGACGATGATGGGCTTGTTGCGGGCGAACCCGCGCGCCGCGCTCATGAAGCGCTTGGCGTTGCCCACGTTCTCCATGTAGATGAGGATGCTGCGCGTGTAGGGGTCGTCGCCCAGGAAGTCGACGAGGTCCGCGAAGTCCACGTCGATCATGCCGCCCATGGTGGCGAAGAACGAGAACCCCACGTTGGCGTTGACCGCCCAGTCGAGCATGCCGGTTCCCAGCGCGGCGCTTTGCGAGATGAGCGCGATGCTCCCGTCCTTGGGCTGGGCGGTGAGCAGCGAGGCGTTGAGTCCGGCCCCGGGCCGGAGCAGCCCCAGGCAGTTGGGTCCCATCACCCGCATGCGCCGGCCCTTGAGCGCGTCTTTGATGCGGCGTTCCAGCGCGAGCCCCTCGGCGCCGGTCTCTCCAAACCCCGCCGAGACCACCACCACGCCGCCCACGCCGGCCTCGGCGCACTCGTGCACCAGGTCAGGGACGGTAGCGGCCGGTGTCGCGATCACCGCGAGGTCGATGGCTCCGGGTGCCGCCGAGACGCTGGGCAGGCTCTCAAGCCCCAGGATCTGCTCGCGGTTGGGGTTGATGGGGAACAGCGTGCGTCCCCTCGAGCCCATGAGGTTGTCCATGAGGATCCTGCCCACCGTGCCCTCGGCCTCTGTGGCGCCGAGCAGCGCGATGGTCTTTGGGTCGAGCATCCTGCGCACGTGAACGCACCTCCACCTCAGTGCTTTCCCCGCTGGCGGAGTTCGAGTCCGAGAGGGATGCGCGGGTCGCGTGTACGCTCGGGGTCGTCTCGGGCACAATCAAGACATCGAACGGATCGCGGCGAAGGGGATGTGTGCGTGGAGACAGCGGCACTGATATGGGATCCGCGACTGGCCGCCTATGACCTGGGTGACGCGCATCCCCTGAACCCACTGAGGCTGGTCCTCACCGTCGAGCTCATGGAGGCGCTGGGCCTGCTGGCTCCCGACATGACCGTATCCCCGCGCGAGGCCACCGAGGAAGAGCTGCTACTCGCTCACTCGCGTGGCTACATCGAGGCGGTGCGCCATGCCGGTGACTGGGCCTCGGACTTTCGGCCCGTGATGGGGCTGGGCACCGACGACAACCCCGTGTACCCGGGCATGCACGAGATCGCCGCGCTCACGTGCGGCGCGTCGATCCTCGCGATCGACGAGGTGCTTGCCGGCGGCTACAAGCGGACGTTCTCCATCGCCGGTGGGATGCATCACGCGCACCGTGCGCGCGCGGCGGGGTTCTCGGTGTACAACGACGCGTCGGTGGCGATCGCGGTCGCCCGGCTGATGCACCCGGACCTCAAGGTGCTCTATCTCGACATCGACGCCCACCACGGTGACGGCGTTCACGAGGCCTTCGCCGGACACGCGGAGGTGCTCACCATCTCGATCCACGAGACCGGGCTGCACGCGTTTCCCGGCACCGGCTTCCCGGGCGAGATCGGCTACGGGCCGGGCCGTGGGTTCTCGGCCAACGTGCCCTTGCCGGCGTTCGCGAACGACGAGTGCTTCGCGCTCGCCTTTGACGAGGTGGTCGTGCCGCTCGCGCGTGACTTCAAGCCCGACATCATCGTCGCGCAGCTGGGCGCCGACGCGCACCACGCGGACCCGCAGACGGACTTGGGGATGACGCTTCCGGGCTACCGGGCGCTGGTGGGCAAGATCATCGACCTGGCCGACGAGGTGTGCGAGGGGCGGCTCGCGGCGCTTGGCGGCGGCGGCTACCACATCGTCGACGTGGTCCCGCTCGCGTGGGCGTCGGTCATGGCGCAGCTTGCCGGCGTCACGCTCGACGACGAGGTTCCCGACGCCTGGCGCGAGCACGTGCGCGCGACCTACGGCTGGGAGCCGCCCGCGAGCATGGGTGCGGGCGACCGATTCGAGGCCTCGGCCGAGCGAGACGCCAAGGTGCTCGCGGCCACCCAAGAGACCATCAAGGAAGTACGCGCGTCCGTGTTCCCTCATCACGGCATGACACCGTAGCGAGCTACCACAAGGAGAATGGTCGAGATGAACGAGGCACTGGGCGGCTGGGTCCTTCCGGCTCTGACGGGAACGCTCGTGGCGGTGCTCGACGTGCTGCTGTGGCGGCAGTGGGCCGCGCGGCGCAAGCGCCACCAGCTGTGGTGGGCGATCGGCTTCGCGCTGTACGCGGCGGCCGCGTACCTGGAGATGTTCGGCCAGCTCTCCGGCGGATGGAGCACGGTGGGCTTTCGCGTATACGCGCTCATGTCGGCCGTGCTCGTGCCGGTACTCGCGATGGGCACGGTGGAGCTTGTGTCGCGCGGTCGCCTGTGGCCGAGGATCTACCTCGCGTACAACGCGGTCGTGGCCGGCGTGTTCGTCATCGGCGTGATGAGCACACCGCTCGTCCCTGAAGCGCTCGCGAAGATGGCGCTGTCATCGTACGAGCCGCTGGGCGGCACGGCGTTCACGTACCCGCGCGTGCTCTCGATGCTGCTCACGATCCCCGCGGCGCTCGTGCTGTTCTGGGGCGCGGCGCTTTCGGTGTTTCGCTTCATGCGCAAGCGCGAGTACGCCTACCGGATGTGGGCCAACGTGCTCATCGCCGTCGCGACACTGGTCATCGCCTCAGGCGGAGGCCTCGCGAAGGCGGGCAACACCACGCTGTTCTACCTCACCGAGATGCTCGCCGCGATCCTGTTCTTCGCGGGCTTCGTGATGGCGGGCACGCTGCAGAAGGGCGCCCACGCCATCCGCGAGAACCGTGAGCGCGGGCGCGAAGAGGCTGCCGAGTAGCGCCCCGCCGAAAGTCGCTGGAAAACTCGAACAAGTACCAGAAGAACGGGAATAGTACTCGGGTATCACCGCCCGTTCTTCAATGCACGCGCATGCCTTCGCGGGCTATCGCGCTGCGCGCGCGTGCTGAGTACCGTTCGAGGGGAGTGCGACATGGGACTGCGAGATCGCGTTGGTGGCGGCGGCCTGGGTGGCGGAGGCCCGCTGCGCGATGACGGCGTCACCCGCTATCAGATGCGGGAGAAGATGTTCTCGATCGGCGACGACGCCTGGATCGAGGATAACCACGGCAACCGTGCGTTCAAGGCCGACGGCAAGGCCTTGCGCATCCGCAGCACCTTCGTCCTCGAGGACGCGAACGGCAACGAGGTCGCCTCGATCCAAGAGAAGATGCTGCGCATCAAAGACGTCATGGAGATCGAGCGCGGCGGTCAGCGCATCGCTTCAGTCAAGAAGGCGCTCGTCTCGCCCCTGCGCGACCGCTTCGACGTGAAGATCGAGGGCGGCGACGACTGGGACGTGCAGGGCAACATCACCTCCCACGAGTACGAGATCACCAGCGGCCGCGGCAAGGTCGCCGAGGTCTCCATGAAGTGGTTCCGGGTCCGTGACACCTATGGGATCGAGGTCGCGCCGGGCCAGGACGTGGGCCTGGTGCTCGCCGTCGCCGTTGCGCTCGACGAGATGCGCCGAGGGCAGTAGCCGTTCGCGCGCCGCCTGCGTGGCGGCGCCGATGAGAGGGGACTCCATGGCCGACACGCTCATGGACGTGCTGTTCGCGGCGTATCAGTCGATAGACACCGCGAAGAGTGACTTCGACGGACTCATCGAGCTCGTCAAGACCAAGAAGGTATCGATCGAGGGCGCGATCCTCGTGAGCCACGATGCCGACGGCAACGTCACCATCGCCGATACCGGCAACAAGCTCGGCCGCAAAGGCGCGGGCTTTGGCGGCGGCGTGGGCGTGCTCGTGGGCCTGTTCGCCCCGGCCATGCTGCCCGCAATCGCGGTGGGCGCGGCCGGCGGAGCGCTCGTGGGCAAGTTCGCCGGCTCCAAGCTCAAGAGCGGCATCAAGGAGAAGATCGGCGAGAACCTGCCCGCCGGGACCGCCGGCGTCATCGTGATGTTCTCCGACGACCAGCGCCTCGAGGTGGAGCGGGCACTGTCCGGCTCGCCCGCCAAGTCCATCGCGCAGTCCGAGGAAGGCGGCCTCAAGCAGCTGCAGGAGTCACTCGCCGAGGCGATGGGCAAGTTCGCGCCCGACCGCACGGTTCTCCCGCTTCGCGACCCGGCGTTCAGCGGCACGATCGGCCGCACGCTCGACACCGCGGTCGCCGACTGGACCACCGTCATGACGCCCAAGCCGCCCGACGGCGCACCCAACGTGCTCGTCGTCCTCATCGACGACGCCGGCTTTGGCAACCCGTCCACCTTCGGCGGTCCCATCGAGACGCCGGCGCTGACGCGCGTCGCGGAGATGGGGTTGGCGTACAACCGCTTCCACGTCACCGCGATATGCTCGCCCACGCGCTCGGCCCTGCTCACCGGCAGAAACCAGCACCGCGTGGGATTCGGCTCGATCGCCGAGTACCCCGGACCGTTCCCGGGCTACACCGCCGCAGTCCCCAAGAGCTGTGCGCCTGTTGCGCGCGTGTTGCGCGACAACGGCTACGTGACCGGCGGCTTCGGCAAGTGGCACCTCACGCCCGACAACGTCCAGGGCGCGGCCGGTCCGTTCGACCGCTGGCCCTGCGGCTGGGGCTTCGACCACTGGTGGGGCTTCCTGTCCGGCGCCGCGGGCCAGTACGACCCCATCGTCGTCCAGGACAACACGATCGTCGGTGTTCCGAGCAAGGAAGACGGCTCGCTGTACTACTTCCCGGATGACATCACCGACAAGGCCGTGCAGTGGCTGCACGAGGTGCGCGCGCAAGACGCCGAGAAGCCGTGGATGATGTACTACTCCACCGGCGCCACGCACGCCCCGCACCACGTGGGCACCGAGTGGGCCGACAAGTACAAGGGCACGTTCGATGACGGCTGGGACGCCTACCGCGAGAAGACCTTCGCACGCCAGAAGGAGCTGGGCATCATCCCCGCGGACGCCCAGCTGACGCCGCGGCCGGATCTGTTCCCCGCGTGGGACTCGCTCAACGACTCCGAGAAGAAGCTCTACGTACGGCAGATGGAGGTCTTCGCAGGGTTCTCGGAGAACGCGGACTGGAACGTCGGCCGCCTGCTCGACGCGATCGACGAGATGGGCGATCTCGACAACACGCTCATCTTCTACATCTGGGGCGACAACGGCGCCAGCATGGAGGGCACCATCACCGGCTCGTTCAACGAGATGACCTTCCTCAACGGTGTCGCGCTCACCCCCGAGCAGCAGCTCGAGCTCATCGACCAGTACGGCGGCATCGAGGGCTTGGGTGGCGTCGACAGCGCGCCGCACTACGCCTCGGCGTGGGCGTGGGCCGGCAACACGCCGTTCCAGTGGGGCAAGCAGACCGGCAGCCACCTTGGCGGAACGCGCGACCCCATGGTCGTCGCGTGGCCCGAGCGCATCAAGGAACGCGGCATCCGCTCGCAGTTCACGCACTGCATCGACGTGGGCCCCACGATCCTCGAGGCTGCGGGCATCCCGGAGCCCACGTCGGTCGACGGCATCGAGCAAGAGCCCATGGACGGTACGAGCTTCCTGCACACGTTCGACGACGCAGGGGCCGAGGAGCGCCACACGGTGCAGTACTTCGAGTCCATGGGAAGCCGCGCCATCTACAAGGACGGCTGGTGGGCATGCGCCCGCATCGACCGCGCGCCGTGGGACTTCTCGCCTCCTACGATCGCCAAGCTCGCTCCCGGGGTGTACGACCCGGAGAACGACACGTGGGAGCTCTACTACCTCCCCGACGACTTCTCGCAGGCCCGCGACCTCGCCGCCGAGAAGCCCGAGAAGCTCGCCGAGCTCAAGGAGCTCTTCTGGGCCGAGGCCGAGCGCAACAAGGTCCTGCCGCTGCTGGGCGGGCTGTCGGTCTTCTTCGGCATGCTGCCGCCGCTTCCCACGGTCACCCGCTATGACTTCTACGGTGACGTACAAAACATCCAGCGCGGCATGGTGCCTCGCATCTACGGGCGCTCGTGGGCGATCGAAGCCGACATCACGGTGCCGGAGGGCGGCGCGCAGGGTGTGCTGCTGGGCAACGGCGACGAGATGGGCGGCTTCTCGTTGTGGGTCGACGAGGCGGGCACGCTGACGTTCACGTACTCGATGCTGGGCGTCGAGGAGTACAAGACGGTGGCGACAGAGCCGCTTCCCGCAGGCCAGTACCTCGCCAAGATGGTCTTCGAGTCCGATGAGCCCAAGCCGGGCTCAGGCGGCACGGTCACATTGTGGGCGGGCGAGCGCAAGATCGGCGAAGGCCGCATCGCGCGCACGGTGCCGCTCGCGTTCTCCTCGTACGCGGGGATGGACGTGGGCCGCGACAACGGCCTCGTCGTGGACAAGGCGTACAAGGACAAGGCGCCCTACGCCTTCACCGGCACGGTCAGGAAGGTCACGATCGACCTCAAACCCGAGCCGGTCGAGACCGAGAAGGACCTGCATGCGCACGCGGCGGTCCAGTCGATGGGCACAGGGGCCGCAGGCTGATGGCTACCCGCGGGCCGGCCTCGCGAGAGGTCGGCCCGTCCTCTTTGCACCTGACCCATTTCGAGGGGGAGATCCGATGAAGACCAAGACGATCACCGGCCTGCTCGCGTTCGCCCTGCTGGCCGCGCTTGTGCTCCAGAGCGGCTGCACGCAGCCATCCGAGGGCGCCAAAGAGGCCACCGAGAAGATCAAGGCATCCTCCGAGCAGAAGCAGGCCGCGGTCGACGTCGTGCTCGACGCCGCCCAGAAGGCGGTGGGCGAGGCAGCTGACGCCGCCGGTGGCCTAGAGGCCCAGCTCAAGGGGTTCGGCGTGAAGAACGACCTGCAGGAGATCCAGCGCCAGCTCACGAGGGCGATCGACCTCAAGGGCCAAGAGCGCATCGACGCGGTGAACTCGGCATCGGTGGCGTTCACCAACCTGATAGCCGACGTGGACGAGGCCGCCGCCGCAGCGCCTGAGGGCAGCGAGATCAAGACGAAGCTCAACGATCTGTCGGTGAAGATGCAAAACATCCAGACGAGCCTGCAGAAGTGGGTCGCCACCGCCGGAGCGGCGACCGGCTCTGAGACCACCACGCCGTAGCATGCCCGCACACGCATACGCCGCACGAACGCCCGGTCATGGCTGCTGATTCGCGCACCGGGCGCCTGCGCGCCCTGCTCAAGACTGATGCCGTCCCCGGCATCACCAACGGTGTCGCGAACATCCCGGACGCGATGGCCAACGCGCTGTTGGCGGGCGCGAGCCCGGTCACGGGGCTCTATGCCCTGCTAGCCGGCACGCCCGCCGCGGCGCTCGCCACGAGCTCGCAGTACATGACCGTCGCCGTCACCGCCGCGATGGCGGTGACGGTGGGCGCCGGCATCGAGCCATTCGAGCCCGGCCAGCGCAGCGCCGCCATCTCGACGCTCGCACTGCTGGTGGGCGCGGTGATGGTGGTGTTCGGGCTGCTCAAGGGCGGGCGGCTCCTGAGATTCGTCTCGAACGCCGTGATGAAGGGATTCTTGAACGGCGTTGCGGTGCTGGTCGTGGTGGGGCAGTTCGAGAACGTCACGGGTTTCGTCTCCGAGCGCGGCACGAAGCTCGCCCGCGCGGTCGAGACGCTGTTCGCCCCCTCGGCGTGGGAGCTCCCCATCGTGGTCGTCGCACTGGTCACGGTCCTGCTCATCGTTGGGCTCGACCGCACGAAGCTGCGCGACTTCTCGATGCTCATCGCGCTCGTGGTGGTCTCGGTGGCCGTGGGGGTGCTGGGTGTCGACGTGCCTCTGGTGCGCAGTATCTCGCGGATACCCAGAGGCCTGCCGCTTCCCGCACTGCCGGACCTGTCGCTCGCGGCCAAGCTCGTCGTCCCGGCGGTGTCGGTCGCCCTCATCGGACTGGTGCAGGGTGGCGGAATCAGCAAGGCGTATCCCAATGCCGACGGCTCGTACCCGGACGCATCGCGCGACATGGTGGGTCAGGGCGTGGGCAACGCGGTGGGGTCGCTCTTTGGTGGCATGCCCATCGGTGCGTCGGTCTCGAGCACCGCGATGGTGGCGACCTCAGGCGCGCGCTCACGCCTTGCCAACGTCTTGATCGGCGTGATCGTGGCGGTGGTCCTGCTGGTGCTGGGGCCGCTCGTCGAGCAGGTACCGCTCGCGGTGCTGGGCGGCATCCTGCTGGTGGTGGGGTTTGCGGCGTTCGACCTGCGCGGGATGGTCGACGTGTGGAACGCGAGCCCGGCCTCGGCGGCGGTCATGGGCGTCACGCTCGCTGCGATGCTCGTGATGCCGGTGCAGTACGCGGTGCTGCTGGGCGCGGCGCTCTCGGCGGTGCAGTACGTGTACAGCTCGTCGAAGGACGTTCGCGTGGTGATGCTCGTGCCGCTGGGTGAGGGCCGCTGGTCAGAGGAAGAGCCGCCCGCCGTGCTGCCCAGCGAGTCGACGATCGTGCTCGACATCTACGGCAGCGTCTTCTACGCGGGGGTCGAGCTCGTCGACACGTTGCTCCCCTCGGTGGGTGAGGCGTCCCGGCCGTGCGTCATCGTGCGCATGCGAGGTCGATCGGAGGTAGGCAGCACGGCGCTGGGCATGCTTCGCCGGTATCAGGCTCAGATCGCGGCGGCGGGTGGCAGGCTCATCCTCGCCGGTGTCGAGGCCGATATGATGGCGCGGCTGGAGGCCACGGGGTTCTTGGCTCAGATGGGGCCCGACAACGTGCTGCCAAAGACGAGCGTCGTCTACGAGTCGACGCAGGCCGCCCTCGAGGCGGGTGAGCGATGGCTTCGCGAGGTACGATGAGCTCATGAGCCAGCCAGTGCCCGCGTTCCATGTGATGGCCAAGCCCACCGGGGCGCGCTGCAACCTGCACTGCGACTACTGCTTCTTCCTCGAGAAGGCTCGGCTGTACCCGGGCAGCGACTTCCGCATGAGCGACGAGGTCGTGCGGGCGTATGTGCAGCAGACCATCGAGGCTCAGCAGGTGCCGTTCGTGACACTCGCGTGGCAGGGCGGCGAGCCCACGCTGATGGGGCTCGAGTTCTTCAGCCGCATGCTCGAGATCGAGCGATCGGTGCTTCCTGCCGGGTGGCAGGTCGAGCGCACCATCCAGACCAACGGCACGCTGCTCGACGCCGAGTGGGCCGCCTTCCTCGCGCGCAATCAGATCCTGGTGGGGCTCAGCATCGACGGGCCGCGCGACCTGCACGACGCATACCGCCACGATGGTGCCGGCCGCTCGGTGTTCGACCGAGTGGAGGCGGCGGCGCGGTTGCTGCAGCAGCACGGCGCGGAGTTCAACGTGCTGTGCACCGTCAACGCCGCCAACGTCACTCGTCCGCTCGACGTCTACCGCTACTTCCGAGACGAGCTGGGCGCGCGCTACCTGCAGTTCATCCCGATCGTCGAGGTCGAGTCCCCGCCGGCCCCGGGCCGTGCGGGTACGGTGTCTGACCGGACGGTGCCCTCGCGGGCGTACGGCGAGTTCCTCTCGGCGATCTTCGACGAATGGGTGCGACACGACGTGGGCGACGTGTTCGTGCAGTTCTTCGACGGGGTGCTCGCGGCACGCGTGCTGGGCGAGTCGTCGCTGTGCGTGCTGCGCGAGACGTGCGGCGAGAGCGTGGCGCTCGAGCACAACGGCGACGTGTACTCGTGCGACCACTTCGTCACGCCTGAGTACCTGCTGGGAAACGTGCTTGAGACGCCCGTGGGTGAGCTGGTGCGCGGCGACCAGCAGCGTCAGTTCGGCGAGGCCAAGCGCGAGGGTCTGCCGGCTCAGTGCAGGGAGTGCACGCACCTGGCCCTGTGCCACGGCGAGTGCCCCAAGAACCGCATCCTGCTCACCGCCGAGGGCGAGCCCGGCCTCAACTGGCTGTGCGAGGGGCTGTCGCACTTCTTCGCCCACAGCGAGCCGCACATGCGCGCGATGGCGGGGTTGCTCGCCCAGGGCCGCGACGCGGCCGAGATCATGGAGTCGCCGCTTCCCGATTCGTAGCCTCACGGGGCAGGGGCTGACCCCCTCCACGGGGAACGGATGTAGTAGCGCATAAAGTGCGCTCCATTCCGTATCACCGACCGAGGAGTGTCACATGATCAGGGTCGCTGTGTGGGGCACGGGCATGATGGGCCAGGGGCTGCTCGGCTATCTGCTCGACCGGCCGCTTGATGTCGACATCGTGGGCGTGATCGACCGGCACCCCGACAAGCACGGCCTCACCGTGGGCGAGGTCACCGGCCGCGCGTGCGACATCCCGGTCACCGCCGACTTCGAGTCCGTGCTCGCCACGCGCCCCGACGTCGTGTGCATCCTCACCGCGAGCAACCTGCCGGAGGTCGAGTCGCAGGTCGAAGCGGCCGTGCGCGCCGGTTCGAACGTCTTGTGCATCGCCGAGAAGCTCGCCTACCCGTGGGCGAGCGACCCGTCGTGGGCCGAGCGGTTCGACGCGCTCGCGCGCGAGCACGGTGTGAGCATCCTAGGCACGGGTGTGAACCCGGGCTTCGTGCTCGACGCGCTGGTGGTGATGTGGTCGTCGGCCTGTCTGCGCATCGACCGCATCGTGGCGCAGCGGGTCAACGACCTGTCGCCCTTTGGCCCCACGGTCATGCTGAGCCAAGGGGTGGGCACCACCGTCGCGCAGTTCGAGCAGGGCATCGCCGACGGCTCCATCGTGGGCCACATCGGCTTCCCGGAGTCGATCGGCCTCATCGCGCGCGCGGTGGGCTGGGACATCGACGAGATCGTCGAGACCCGCGAGCCCATCATCACGAGCGTCGAGCGCTCGACGCCCCACGTGCATGTCGCGCCGGGAGACGTGTGCGGGTGCCGGCACATCGGCCGGGGCTACTCACGCGGCGAGCTGCGTATCGAGCTGATCCACCCGCAGCAGATCCACCCGCACCTCGAGGGCGTGGACACCGGCGACTTCATCCGCATCATGGGCGACCCCGAGGTGCACATGGCCAACGTGCCGGAGCTGCCCGGCGGCAAGGGTACGTACGCAAGTACCGGCAACTACATCCCGCTCATCGTGGGCGCGCCTGCCGGGCTGCTCACGGTGGTCGACATGCCGCTTCCGCGCTTCTGGTCCCCAACGCCATCGAGGTGAGGCCGATGTCTCCCGCCAACCGTTGCACTTCCGGCGACTGGGTCGAGATCGAGCGCGTCTTGCTCGAGCCCGCCGACCGCGCCCCCGGCCTCCCCCCTGAGACCGCCGAGAAACCGCTGCTCACCTGGGTGAAGGGCTTCGCGCTGTGCGAGGCGGCCCTGGGCGAGGAGGCCACCATCGAGACGATGACCGGACGCAGGGTGACCGGCGTGCTGAGCGCGATCAACCCCGGCTACCACCACACCTTTGGCGACCCGCCGCCCGAGCTCGTGGCCGTGGGACGCGACCTGCGCGCACGGATCGACCTGTGGCGCAACGTGGGGGGCGGTGCATGATGGGCCGCTTCGACGAGATCATGGCCCGCCGAGGCGAGATCATGAAGCACGCCCTGGGCATGGACTATGCGCAGTTCGAGTCGAGCCCCATCGCCTTCGACTACGAGGCGATGATGTCGGCGCACGGCTACTCGATCGACGACGTGATCGCGATCCAGCGCGCGGCGGGCGTGGGCGGGACGCCCCTGCTCGAGCTCACCAACCTCACCGACCTCGTGCGCTCGATGAGCGAGCCCGGCCACGGCGCGCGCATCTTCGTCAAAGACGAGGCCGCCAACATGGCCGGCTCGTTCAAGGATCGCCGAGCCAGCATGAGCATCCACGTCGCCGCTCAGAAGGGCTACGCGGGCGTCATCGCCGCCACCAGCGGCAACTACGGCGCCGCCGTGGCAAGCCAGGCGGCCCGCTACGGACTTGCCTGCATCATCTGCCAGGAGACGTTCGACTCGCGCCACGTCGGACAGCCCGAGATCGTCGAGAAGTCGCGCATCTGCGAGGCCTTTGGCGCCGAGGTCGTGCAGATGACGGTGGGGCCGGAGCTGTTCAGCCACATGCTCGAGCTGCTCGACGAGACCGGGTACTTCTCGGCATCGCTGTACTCGAGCTTTGGGGTCAGTGGCATCGAGACGCTGGGCTACGAGGTCGCCAACGACATGGTCGCGCTGACGGGCGCGCCCCCGGACGTGTGCGTGATCACGCACGCGGGCGGCGGCAACACCACCGGCACGGCCCGCGGCCTGGCGCGCGCGGGGGCGGGCTCGACCCAGGTGGTGAGCGCGAGCGTGGACCTGTCCGGCCTGCACATGGCGAGCGACCGCGACTTCAACCGCAAGAGCTTCACCACCGGCCACACCGGCTTCGGCGTGCCGTTCGCCACGTGGCCCGACCGCGCCGACGTGCCGCGAAACGCCGCGCGCTCTCTGCGCTACATGGACCGCTACCTCACCGTCACCCAGGGCGAGGTCTTCTACGTCACCGAGGCGCTCGCCAAGCTCGAGGGCCTCGAGCGCGGACCGGCCGGCAACACGGCGATGGCCGCGGCGGTCAGCGTGGCGCGCGACCTGCCCGCTGAAGCGACGGTGGTGGTGCAGGAGACCGAGTACACCGGCGCCGGGAAGCACCACTGGGCCCAGCTCGCCTTCGCGCGCGAGAACGGCGTGGAGGTGCGCCGAGGCGATCCGCGCGACAACGTCCCGGGCACCCGCATCGTGATCCCGGAGCGGCCCGAGCAGATCCAGGCGGTCGAGGTCGACCTGGACAAGCTGCGCCGCAGCTACGTGCGAAACGCGCTCGCGCACGCGCCTGAAGGCTACGAGCCCACCGACGACGACATCGCGTTCCTCGCCGAGGACTCGCACACCACCCCCGAGGCGGTCGAGCGGATCGTCTCGGCACTCAAGGAGGCGTAGATGGTCCGGCCCGATACCTACGAAGAGGTCCGCAAGCATCTGGCCCAGCTCACCGACGACCAGCTCGAGGCGCGCTTCTGGCAGCTGTCGCGTGAGACGGTGGCGCCGCTCGTCAAGCTCGCGCGCACCCACACGTCGCCCTCGATCGAGCGCAGCGTGCTCATGCGCATGGGCGTGGGATCGCAGGACTGCCAGGCGGTCGTCGCTCAGTGTGAGAAGCGCGGGCTGCTGGGCCACGGGGCGGGGCACGTGGTGCTCGTCGCGATGCAGGCGTGGGGCTGCGACGCGCCCACGGCCGCGCGGCGGCTGGCGGCGGGCGAGGGCTGGGAGCTCGCAGAGGCGAAGTGGGGAGGCGCGCGATGAGCGACGCCCCGGCGCCCGGCAGTGGCCCGCATGAGGACCCGCGCCCTGCGGGCGAGAGTGCCGCTGGGCCGCGCCCGCTCGATCCGTGCGAGAAGCTCGACGTGGCCGCGCTGCTCGACGGGCTCGAGGAGTATCGGCCGCGTCGGCGTGGCTGGCACTGGCGTGAGGCCGTGCC
>CAYOHY010000042.1:0-15873 GCA_964403885.1 uncultured Eubacteriales bacterium | reverse complement strand
GGATTGAAAATCCCCGTGCCGGGGGTTCAAGTCCCTCTCTGGCCACCATAGAACTTGCGAAGGGTCGGGCCGAAAGGTCCGGCCCTTCTTGCGTCCTGCCCTGTTCCAGGTCTTCGTCGTTCTGACAGACGGGACGAGGTTCTGTGGCCCCGACTTCCACGCGTGCTGCAAGGGGGTCGCTTCACTCCGGGCTGGGGGGGGGAGCGCAGTACAACACTCGGTGGCGTGGGTATCTCAGAAGACGCCGTCTCTACCGGTACCGCGCGTGAAGATCGGGCGGACCAGAACTCGTGCACCGGATACTGGCGAGCTCAGGCGGTGCCGCAGTGCCTGCGCACATGAGGATGGAGGAGCGTCTCGATGAGCGAGTCTTCGACGACCGTGAGGGGCAGGCCGGTCGACGGGCATCGGTTGGCCGAGTTCGTCTACGGCACGGTGACCGGACTGGTTGCTGTCGCCGGTCTTGGCACGCACCCGGAAGGCGGGTGGGCAAGCACAGCCGGAATCGTCGTTGCCGGCGCCATCGCGATCTGGCTTGCTCACGGCTACTCGATCATGTTGAGCAAGCGCCTCACTCTTGGCCGACGGCTTTCCAGTCAGGAGATCGGCAACGTGTTTGGCGGTTCGTGGCCGATCGTCATTGCCGGAGTAGTGCTCGCCGTGCCCATGCTGCTCTCTGGACTCGGACTGTGGGCGCTTGACACCGCGGTATCGGTCTCAGGCTGGCTTGCCGTGGTCATCCTCGCCCTCGTCGGCTTGCTTGCCGGATCGATCACGCATGAGACATGGCCGCGCCGGCTGCTGATCGCCGGTGTGTACGCCGGCCTGGGATTGCTGGTGGTCGCAGTCGAGTTTGTGGTGCATCACTGATTGAGAGTTCGCTTCGCCGAGCTGGTCACACATACGCGAAATCGGGCGTCGACGTGTGTGCCCGGGCGGGGCATCTTCTGGGATTGAGAGTCTCCGCGCCGGGGGGGGGGCAAGCCCCGCTCTGAACCCACTGAACTCACAGAAAGCCCCGTCCTCGCGACGGGGCTTTCTCGTTGCGTGGCCGACACAGGACAACGACCAGCAGACGTGACCGCACCGGTGCCACCTAAGTAATGCTAGCCGTGGTTAGCCTCGGTTACATGCAAGGTAAGACGAAGGTGGAGAAAGGTGGAAACGTTGACTGATGTCGTACATGTCCCGGTTCCGGTCAATCGGCTGCAAGAGGTCTACGAGCTGCTGGCCAAGAGACCTGTGGGTCCCCAAGTCGGTCATGTGACCGAAGAGGGGTATCCGCCGGGCTGGAGCCAGGCGCTCGTCGAGCGTATGTACGTCGAGTCTTCGAGCACCATGCGCGGCATCTTGCGCGTGCTTGCCGAAGGCGCGTCCGAGTGGATCACCACCGGCGAGTTGGCGTCAGTCTCGGGGCTCACGTCCCGACAGGTCGCAGCGGCGCTGGGTCCGTTTGGAAAGCGGATCCGCGGTCGGTACGGCATGACCGCGTGGCCCTTCTCGGCAAGAGAGTTCGTCGACCAAGGCATCATGAAGTACTCCATGTCGCCCGTTGTGGCGGCAAGGATCCTTGAGCTGGCCACCGAGGTGGAGGCAGGGTGACAGGCCGCCCGCTCGAGGAGTCAAAAAGGAATCGTGCAGGTTGAGTTTCAGTTCGCCAGGAGGCGATCGCAATGTTGTGGACCATCATCGGAGTGCTCGTCGTGCTCTGGATTCTGGGCTTCAGTCTCAACATCGGCGGTGGGTTGATTCATGCACTCATAGTCATCGCCCTGATCCTGCTTGTGTTCAACCTCATATCTGGTCGCCGCGCAGCATAGGCGATCGTTGCCGATAGAGTTCGGCGTCCTTGACGTCGCTCGTCTCGGCTCAAGCCGACCCGACACGCCGCTCAACAACGTGCCGGTCGGAATGGAAGGGAAGTGCGTCATGTCGAATGCCACAATGGCATCGGTCAATCGCAATCAGCTTCACACTGAAGCGCGCTCGCCCATCGAGACCGTCCTTGCGAGGGTTGTCTGGTTCGTGTTCGGGGCGATCGAGATCCTGCTTGCCATCCGGTTCGTTCTCACCCTGTTTGGCGCCAACGCCGAGGCGGGGTTCGTCAAGCTCATCTACGGCGTGTCCGACGTCTTCATGGCGCCGTTCAACGCGATCTTCAGCACCGGACGTATCTCGGGCGCGACGTTCGAGTGGAGCGCGCTCGTGGCCATCGCCGTCTACGCTTTGATCGCCTGGGGTCTTGTCGCACTGATCGGCGTCATCAGCCCTCGCGAGCACGCTCAGACGGTCGAGCGTGTGGAGACCGACGAGGACCAGCGCGTCCAGTAGTCGATCCGCGGACCACGGCGTTGAGGCGGCTCGCCTCGGCGCCTGGTCCGGGGCCTTCTCCCGCCGATGACACTGTCGCTTTCGCCTCGACCTGCCGATAACACCCGCAAGCACGGTCCATCTGGCCGAGGAGCCCGGGATGTCTGGTCACGTCACCGTCAAAGGCGTCGTCGCAAGCAGTGCGTTCGACTACGTGAAAGAAGTGCACGGCCTCAGCGCATGGCAGCAGTGCCTCAACATGCTTGCCGAGACCGACCGGGTCGCCGTGACCGCCGGCGGCAACGTCCCGCTCGAATCGATGGGGCGGTTCAACGAGGCGTTCGTGGCCGTGGTCTGCTCGGGCTCACGCGAGTGCGCCCAGTCCGAGTTCCGCCGCATGGGCGCCAAGTCCGCCGAGAAGCTTCTGACCGGCAACGGCATCTTCAGCATCTTCGCGCGTTTCGTCTCGCCAAAGCAGGTGCTCGCGCGCGCGGAGAACGTCATCAAGACAGCGTACCCGGGCGTGGGTGTCGAGGTTCGTCTGGCGCCGGACGAGGGCGGCGGAACCATCCTGCTTCACGGCATGAGCGGGTATCCGTACGGGAGCCAGCGGGTGGTCGGCTGGCTGTTGCGCGGTCTCGAGATCGTGGGCGGCAAGAACGCCCGGGTCGCGGAGCGCAACTGGGACGCCGGCCGTATCGACAGCGACACCTACGAGATCGTGTGCTCCTGGGAGGGCTGGCGCTAGCCGCCCACGCTTCGTTTCCGCGCCCCAGCAGGTACGCACCTCCAAAGTCATCCGTTGGGGAATCAACCCAGTGACCCTGATCGGCGAGTTCCGCATGACGCGGAGCGGGCCGGACAGGCGTGACACGGGGAGGTTCGCGGATGGGGCAGGCGAGCGATCGGGCGCGAAGCGGCGGTCTGGCCAGTCTGCTGCCCATCGCGGGTTGGCTCCCCACCTATGACCGAGCGTGGTTCCCCCTCGACCTGGTGGCCGGTCTGACCCTGTGGGGCCTGCTCGTTCCCGAGGCGATGGCCTATGCGGGAATCGCCGGACTGCCGCCCCAGGCGGGCCTCTACACCCTCGTCGCCTCGCTGCTCATCTACGCGCTCTTCGGAACCTCTCGCCACCTCTCCGTGGGCGCGACCTCTGCCACGGCCGCGTTGCTCGGGTCATCGGTGGTGGCGGCGATGGCCGCCACGGGTGCGGACAAGAGCGACATGGCCGCCTACCAGGCTTATGCGGCCGCCTTCGTGCTGGTGGTGGGCATCGTGTTCCTGGTGGCCGGACTCGCTCGGCTGGGGTTCATCACACAGTTCCTCTCGAAGCCGGTGATGGATGGGTTCGTGGTGGGACTCGCCGGTTTCGTGCTCGCAGGCCAGCTCTACAAGCTGTTCGGCGTGGAGAAGCCTCACGGCAGCGCCGCCGAGAAGTTCGTCGCCACCATCCGTGAGTTGCCTGACGCGAACGCGGCGACGCTCGCGGTGGGAGTGATCGCGCTGTTCCTGCTCTTCGCCCTGCCGCGCCTCAGCAAGCGGCTCCCCGCGGGCCTCGTGGTGCTGTTCGCGGCAATCATCGCGAGTGCGGCGCTCGACCTCAGCGGCACCTACGGCGTCGAGGTCGTGGGCACGTTGCCGCAGGGCTTGCCGCACGTGGCCGTGACCCCCGTCCCCCTCGCCGCCTACGGGGCGATGATCGTGCCGGCGATCGGGGTGCTGCTGGTGGCGTTCAGCGAAGCGCTGGGCGTGGGCCACGAGTTCGCCGAGAAGCACGGCTACGAGATCGACCCCGATGCTGAGCTCAAGGCCCATGCGCTGTCCAATCTCGCGAGCGGACTGGTGGGAGGCATGCTCGCGGCCGGCGGAATGTCGGGCTCGGCGGTCAAGGAGGGCGCCGGGGCGCAAAGCCAGGTCGCGAACCTTGTGACGTGGGCTGCGACGCTCGTGACCCTTCTGTTCTTCACTCCCGTGTTCGCCACGCTGCCCGAGGCCGTTCTGGGCGCGATGATCATCCACGCGATCTGGCACATCATCGCGGCGCGCAAGCTCATCAAGCTCAGGCAGCACGCGCCGGTGGAGGTGTGGTTTGGTGTCGCCACCATGGCGGGCGTGCTCTTCATCGACGTGCTGCCCGGCATGCTCATCGGCCTGCTCGCGTCGTTGCTGTTCATCGTGTATCGCACGAGCCGGCCCCACGTGGCATCGCTGGGCCGTGTCCCCGACGAGCCGGGGGCGTACTACGACCTCGCGAGGCATCCCGATGCCATTCCTGTGCCGGGCGTGCTCATCGCGCGTCTTGATGCGCAGCTGTACTACGCAAATGCGCTCACCTTCCGAGACGCGGTGATGCGGATGGTCGCCGAGGCGCCCACGCCGCCTAGGGCCGTCATCTTCGACGCCGGGAGCCAAGACGACCTCGACATCACCAGCGCCGACATGCTCGCCGGCCTCGCCAGACAACTCCGAGAGAAGCAGATCGAGTTCTGTCTCGCCGAAGTACACGCGCCGGTGCGTGACGCAGTACACATGACCGGCCTGTACCGAGAGGTGGGCGACGATCGCCTCTTCGTGACGATCGACTCCGCCGTGGGGTTCGTCTCAACACGACCTCCGCGCTCGGATGTCGACAGCGGGGAGGACTCCTGATGGGACGCGAGTCTACCGAGCTCAAGGGCACCGGCTACGAGATCTTCATCGGCCTGTTGTCGATCCTGTCGATCGTGAACCTCGTGCTCGTCTACGCGCTCGGGGGCGACGGAGAGCTGCAAGACATCCTCCGCATCATGAACTCGCTGCTCAGCGGGGTCTTCATGGTGGACTTCATCTATCGCCTGTTCACGGCCCACTCCAAGCGTGGCTACTTCTTCAAGCAGTACGGATGGGCAGACCTGCTTGCGAGCGTGCCGTTGCCCCAGTTGAAGCTCCTCAGGGTCTTGCGCCTCTTTCGAGTCCTTCGCCTGCTCAGGGAGCTTGGCGTGGGCACCGTGGCGCGCAGTCTCGTCGAGGACCGAGCGGGCAGTGCCCTGTTCACCCTGCTGATGGCCGGCATCCTTGTGCTGCAGTTTGGAAGTCTTGCGATCCTCCGAGTCGAGCAGACCGCCGCCGATGGCAACATCAAGACCGCGTCGGATGCCTTGTGGTACACCATCGTGACGATCTCCACCGTGGGCTACGGTGACCGGTTCCCCGTGACCGATGCAGGCAGGCTGTTGGGCGCGGCTATCATCGTGGTGGGCGTCGGTATATTCGGAACGTTCACGGGCTACCTCGCGAACTTCTTCTTGGCGCCCGCCAAGGACAAGCAGGCCCAGTGAACAGTGCCCAGCACTCGGAAGGAACCTCGATTGACACAGCCCGACGCTGACGCGCAGGACAGGACCGCACCGGCCAGGACCAAGGCGGCCCTTGTCGACCCCGACTCGTTGCTGGTGACCTGGACCGCCGAGCACGCTGACTCAGGCGAGGCGGCCGCCTTCGAGCCGATGCCCATCGACGAGGTCATACCGCTTGCCAACGTCCTTGGCGTACCGGATGCGCTGATCGCCGTCCGCGACACGGGGCTCTCGCAAAGTCTGCAGACCGATCTGGTCTCGACCTCCAAGGGCTCGATGAGTGTGCTCGTGTCCATCCACCGGCTTCCCGGCGGCGAGCTGCTGGTTCTCGAGGAGAACGCCTGGCAGCCCAACCGCCCCACGCCCGGGGCGCCCCGCGGACGGACTTCTCGGCGCTCCCGCTAGAAGTCCGGCCCCTTGGGGCGCGCGGTATCGCACCACATGGCATGTCTGTGAGCCTGCGTGTCGCCCTCGCGCCCCGGCAGTGGTACGGTATGCTCAGGAGGGATACCAGTAAGCCCGTTCGGGTACCCGATGGGGCTCACGGCAACGAGGGGAGTGGCAAATGTTCCAGAGCGGCAATCCGGTTCTCGAGTTCTTCTGGTACATGCTCGTGTTCTATCTGTTCTTCATGGTGATCTGGATGTTCGTCCAGGTCTTCGCGGACATCTTCCGTCGCGAGAATCTGACCGGCTGGGGCAAGGCGGGGTGGATCTTCCTGCTGTTCTGGCTTCCGTTCCTGGGCATCCTGATCTACATGATCGTGCGCCCCAAGAACACCGAGCAGGACCAGCGGATGATGGCAGAGGCTCAGGCCACAGCGGCGCGCCTGCAGGGCGGCTCTGCTGTCGATGACATCGCCAAGGCCCAGGACCTCCTGGACAAGGGCGCCATCACCAAGGAAGAGTTCGACGCACTCAAGGCCAAGGCGCTCGCCTAGGCGCTTTCGCTCGAACGACACGAAGGGCCGGATCCATCATGGATCCGGCCCTTCGTCGTCTGTGGGCGCCCGTGCGACACCCGGACATGCAAGAAGGGCGGCCCCGTGGGGACCGCCCTTCTCAACAAGCAGTACAAACGCGCGGCTAGTTAGGCCTTGCGGATGTTGGTCGCCTGCGCCTTGCCGTTCTTGCCGGTGCCTACGTCGAACGTGACAGCCTGGCCCTCATCGAGGGTCTTGAAGCCATCGCCCTGGATCTCGCTGAAGTGAGCGAACAGATCGTCGCCACCCTCCTGCTCGATGAAGCCGTAGCCCTTGTCCGGGTTGAACCACTTGACGGTACCTGAAGCCATTAGAACCTATCCAATCTTTGCCCTCGAAGGGCAACAAAAAAGCGACCCGACTGTTCCGCAATGTGAGCGGAAGTCGCGCCGCAGACATACGAGCCACAAGTTGGCCCGCACGAGAAGAATACACCCTTGCAGTGAAAACACCTAATCTTGCAGGTAGGGGGCTTGTTCGGGTATCTGCAACAGGGAGCCCAGCGGGGGTCGATCAAGCATCACGCCAGTGAAGGGGGAGGGTGCGTGGGCCAGCCGGTGACCGTTCGTCTGCTCACCTACAACATCCGTCACGCGCAAGGCGTGAGCGGCATCGTCTCGAACCCCCGCATCGCCAAGGTGATCCGCGAGATCGATCCACTGGTCGCCGGGGTGACGGAGGTCTGGCGCGTCGGAGAGCGCTATGACCAGGGCGCCATCCTAGGCGAGCTGACCCAGCGCAGCCCGGTGTTTCACGCGGTGCACCCCGGTGTGCGCCGAGACATCGGCAACCTGATCCTCAGCTCGCCCGTGCCGGTGGCGACCCGCGAGATCCACCTGGGCAAGAAGCGCGAGAACCGCGGGTGCCTGCTCGTCGACGTGGAGCACGAGGGGCTCGCGTTCACCTTCGGCGTACTGCATCTGAGTCTCGACCGGGCATCTCGTCGCGCTCAGCTGGAGGTTCTGGCCCGGGAGCTGCCGCGCGACCGGCCCGTGGTCGTATGCGGCGACTTCAATGCGGGGGTTCACGAGTTCGATCCCCTCGATGGGCTGCTCACGTTTCCCCTCGACGTGCCGCCTACGTTCCCGTCGCCGTTCCCGTTCAGGCGGCTCGACCACTTCGGCTACTCGGCGCACTGGCGACTCGACGCACTCTACGCGCCGTTCTCGCTCGCGTCCGATCATCGTCCGCTCGTGGCGGAGCTCACCTGCGGCTAGGAGGCCCGGCCGCGCGCCGCGTCCTTGCATGCTCGCGGGTCTGGCGCGCTTCACGCTCTCGTCGCACAATTCTTGCTGGCTGGTACCCTTGTCGAGTCTGGCAGCTCTCGTCGGCGAAAGGCGCGCGTGCCCACCTTCGTGACACACAGGTCACTGCGGATCGCGATCTCGGTCGCGGTGCTTGCATGCGCGCTCACGCCCGTGGTCCCCGCGGCGGCTGCGCCGGTCTCGACCGCCACCACCACAGCGGCGCCCGCCCCCGACCCTGCGGTTGAAGCCAAGAAGGCCGAGCAGGCCGCGGCACTCGCAGAGCTCGACCGCATGCGCATCGATCTGGGCGCGCAGGTCTCGGCGTACCTGGAGCTGGGCAAGGAGATCGACCGCACGAGAGTCGAGGTCCTCGACGTCACCGCGCAGCTCGCGCAGCAGGAGGATTCGCTCGCGCAGCTCGAGTCGGCCTATGAGAGCCGAGTGGTCCAGCTCTACCGCACCGACCGCGTGGGCATGCTCGAGATCCTGTTCACCGCCACCTCGCTGCAGGACCTGTTCTCCCGCGCGCAGTACCTCACCAGCGTGAGCTCGCGCGACTCGCTGCTCGTCGACGACGTGCGCAAGGCCCGCTCGGAGAGCCTGTGGCTGCAAAGCCACCTCGAGGAGCGCGTGGCCCGCATGGAGCAGCTGCAGATCGACGCCGACAACCAGCGTTCGCGCATCGAAAGCGACCTCGCCGCGCAGCAGGCACGCGCCACCGCCCTGGGCACCGACATCGCGAGCCTGCTACGCAAGGGCTCCTACGCACCGGGAACGGGCGCCACCCCCAGCGGTGACTTCAACCCCGACTACGTGATCGCCGAGCAGAACTACCGCGACGCAGACTCTATGACCGCCGAGCAGATCCAGGCGTTTCTCGAGGCACAGCCCGGCACGCTCGCGACGTACAAGGCCAAGGACCACAACGGCGTCACCAAGCTCACCTCGCAGATGATCGCGGAGGCGGCCCAGGCATGGGGTGTCAGCCCCAAGGTCATCTTGGTATCGCTGCAAAAGGAACAGTCACTGCTCACCAAGGCGCACCCGTCCCAGAAGGCGTACGACTGGGCGATGGGGTGCGGCCGGGCCGACAGCCGCACGTTCTACCAGTACCAAGGCTTTGGGAACCAGATCTGGTGGGGTGCGCAAAAGCTGCAGAAGAACGCCGACAACTGGTCGTCGGGAACCACCCTCAAGATCGACGGCAGTGTGGTGCGCCCAACGAACCCCGGCACGTACGGGTTGTACAAGTACACCCCTCACTTCCCCGGGGTCATGTCGTTTTGGATGATCTACTGGCGCCACTTCGGCGACCCGCTCGCGTAGCACGCTCGGTCCGCAGGGCATATACAGGATGTGACAGGTCGAGCGTCTCGGAGCCAGCTCCGCGCCGCCGATGAGAGGGGACAAGAATGGCCCAGCAAGAGAAGCGCGGCACCGCACTGCAGGTGATCTTCGCGTTCTTCCTCGGACTCATGGTGACGGCGTTCATCGGCGTTGGCGTCTACACGTTCTATCCGCCGCCCGAGGCTCAGTACGCCGACCAGCTGCAGACGCTCTACCGCCAGCAGGAGGACCTCCAGAACTTCAAGGACCCGGCGAAGCTCACCGCCGTCGAGCGTCAGAAGCTCCGCGACATCCAGACCAAGATCAGGCGGATCGAGGACAAGCAGAAGGCTGCGCGTGAGGTGTGGGGCCGCAACACCAGCATCATCCTCATCGCGTTCGCCACGCTCGTCATGTCGGTGTCGCTCATCCGTGCGGATCAGCTGCCGGTCATCAGCAACGGCCTGCTTCTCGGAGGCCTGTTCACCATGCTCTACGGCACCGGCTGGATCATCGCCACAGGCACCTCGCAGGCGAGGTTCTGGGTGATGACCGCCGCCCTCGCGATCACGCTCGTGCTGGGCTACATCCGCTTCGTGCGCGGCAAGACCGCCGATGAGCAGGTGGCGTCAGGCGCTGCCGTCGCCGTGGGTGCATCAGGCGACGTGTCCGCACTCGAGGCGCGCGTCGCCGAGCTGGAGCGCAGGGCAGCCGCAGCTGCCGAGGCGCTCCATGGTGTCGAGCGCTAGCTTCGGCCTACAGGTACTGCCACACGTCGTCGACGCCGGCGTCGGTGGCGGGGATGCAGTCGATGATGGCGCGCACGGGCTGACCGGTGTTGATGTCGATCACGCGCAGGTCGAGGATCTCGGGCGTCTCGAGCCAGCGGCCCGCGGCGTCCGCGAGCACCTTGACGCGCGGGTGTAGCAGGTCGTCGCTGTTGACTCGGTAGACCACGGCGACGGCTTCGTCGTCGAGCTTGACCACCGCGCCCATGGGATAGATGCCGAGCATCGCCACGAGGGCCTTCGTCACGCCGGGGTCGTAGGCCTTGCCGCGGCCCTGCATCAGAACCGCGAGCGCCTTGTCCGGCCGGATCTCGCGCCGGAACGGGCGCATGGTGGTCATGGCGTCGTACGCGTCGCAGACCGCCACGATCTTGCTGAACAGGTGCTGCTCCGCCCCGTTCGCGGGGTCGGGGTAGCCCATGAGGTCGTGGCGCTGGTGGTGCTCGTACGCCACGATCATCGGCATCTTGTCGGCGAGCTGGATGCGCTTGAGAAGATCGGCGCCTTCCTCGGTGTGGCGCTTGACCATCTGCCACTCCTCGGCCGTCAGCGGACCGGCCTTGCTCAGCACGTCTTCGGGGATGCGGACCTTGCCGATGTCGTAGAGCAGGGCGGCCAGGCCCAGCGAACGCAGCTCATCGGCGTCGAGGCCCAGCGCCGAGCCCAGCGACAGCGACAGGATGCACACGTTGATCGAGTGGTTGAGGGTGTAGTCGTCGTGTCCCTTGATCGCCGTGAGTCCCAAAACGGCCGCAGGGTCTTGCAAGAGGTTGTCGAGCAGTCCCTCCACCACGCGGCCCAGCGCGCCCACCTCGCCCACGCGGCCCAGCTTGGCCTGGGACTCGATGTCTCGCATCGCGGTGACGCCGGCGTCGTAGCTCTCGCGGGCGCGCTGGCGCACCTCGCGGTTGCGCGCCTCGTTGCTTGCGTCGTCGAGCGTGGTGGTCTCGGCAACGGTGATCGCGGTGACGTTGCGCGACTCGAGGAAGTCCTTGGCCGCGTCGATGTCGGCCACGCGGGGCTCGGCGAGCAGCTCGACGAGGGCGGCCGCGTCCGCTGCCGTGGTGCCACGCATGAACGTGGCGGCTGAGATGCTGCGCGTGAGCAGCTCGTCGATCAGCTTGCGGTAGGTGACGCTCTCCTCGGGGAAGACCTGGTTCTCCACGAAGAGGGTGTTCTTGTAGATGTTGATGGTGACCGCCTCGAAGCCCAGGCTCACGAGCACCGTGACGCTGGTCGCCAGGTCGTTCAGCGAGCCCGCCACGAGCGGGTGCGTGGTGGGATAGAGCGCCGCGTTGGTGTGCGCCACCGCAAGCGTGCGCACCAGCTCGCGCGCGGCGTCGAGCTTCTCGGGCGTGGCGAAGGGCGCCTGCACCGCGATCATCGCGGGGCCGCCCGCGGTGGTCTGCGCGGCGAGCTCTTCGGGGCTGGCCAGCGGGCCTTCGTTCTCAGGGCGGTACGGAGCGTCCGTCACGGTGTGCTCACTCCTCGGTTCCTTGCCACGTTGTCGGCGGCGGTCACTGCCAGTTTACGCAGCTCTCTCGTCTTCTTGCCCACACCGATGGTGCGCTGAGCGAATCCGCGCAGCGCCTTCTCGGCTTCCGGGGTCGAGATCTGTTCGAGAGCGCTGATGATCTCCTTGCGGGTCTCGTACGTGCGGTGGAACACGTTGATGTCCTCGAGCGCACGCGAAAGCGCGGGCACTGCGGCGGCCACGCGTGCGCGACCGATCTCGCGCACCGCATGCCGCTGGGTCTCGGGCTCCCGGTGATTGAGGGCGCGCACGAGCGCCACAGCGGCCTCGGGCGAGGGCATCGAAGCGAGCGAGCTCACCGCGGCGAAACGGACCTGCTCGTCGAGGTGGGTGAGCATCTCGGCCACCACGGGCACCGCGCGCCGGTCGCCCAGCGAGGGCAGCACGCGCAGGATGGCCACTGCCAGCTGCGGGTCGGCGGTGCGCAGTCGCTGCCGAGCCACGCCCAGCACGCCCTCGCTCATGCCGCGCAGGACCGGCCGCATGAGCGAGCGCCGGGGCTCGCCTGCGCGCACGTAGCTGTCGAGCAGCGCCTCGGCGCCGGCGGTGCCGGCTGCGGCGAGGATCTCGCCCGCGATCGCGGCGTCGGCGTCGGTCACGGGCGCGCGGCACACGTCGGCGAGCACCGCGGGGTCCGCGAGCGTCGCGCGGGCGGCCGCCACGTCGTCGGTGAGTGACGGGTCCATGCCGATCTCGTCGAGCCGCCTGAGCGCCTCGCGCACGGTGGAGAACGCTCCATCGCGGGCGGCGCTTGGCAGCACCTCTCCGATCGAGCGCACGGTGTCCTCGTCGAGGCGGACGCGCGAGACCGACGTCGCGGTGGCCAGCGCGCGCCCCGAGCTCAGGATCGGGGCCGCGATCGCGACCTGGCGCTCGAGCTCGCTCGTGTCCTCCTCGGTGGCGATGACCTCGGCGAGCTGGGTCGCCTGCTCTTGCGTGGTGAGACCGAAGTCGGGCTCCACGCTGGGGGTGGGGGTGAGCATGAGCGCGAGCATCTTGACCGTCTCGGGCGGGAGCTGGAGCGCGCCTGCCACGCGGCGGGGGTCGGTCTTGGCCTGCACGGCCACCAGCTTGAGCAGTCGCGCGAGCGCGGCCGGCTTCATCTTCGCGATGACGGAGAGCATGCCCTCCATCCGCTTGCCTTCGCCGTCGGCGCCAAGCGACATCGCCAGAACTCTCACGCGGGTCGCCTCGTCCAGGCGCATCATCGCCGAGGCGACGCGCTCCATCGCGAGCTCGCGGGTCGCGTCCTCGAGCCGCCCGATCGCCTCGGCCACTTCGTCGTGGGCGGCGCCTTGCTGCGCTTCGCGCGCGCGGCGCTCGACCGCTGCGGTCACCTCGGCGGCGATCTCGTCGAGCGGTGCGGTGGTGAGGTCGACGCCCAGCAGGCCGCCCTCCTCGGAGGCGCGCAGCGAGACCTCGATCACGGCCAGGTGCGACACGCCCGCGTTGACGAGCGTCGTTCGGGCACCGCCGGTCGCACGCACGGACGCTGCGTCGGAGTTGGCGAGGGTGACGAACACGCGAGCCTCAGCCAGCGTGAGGCCGGGTACGATCACGAGCTGCCCCACCTGCATCGCGTGGAGTGACTCGGCGAGTGTGACCACCTGGCTTTGGCCCGCGCCGATCGCGGTGTCTCCCACGCGAAAGCCGTGCGGGTCCACGGTGAAACGCAACGGTCCGGACGCGGCGAGCTCGTTTCCGCGGGAGACGAGCCGGTTCACGGCGTCCTCGGGCAGCTGCGTGCCGGGAGGGTACAGGCGAGCGGTGCTCACGGCGGCGGCAAGTAGCCTCAGTGCCTCTTCGGCCCTGGGGAACCCTTCGGAATCCACCGGCACAGCCTCCCTCCACGCATCAGCTCCACCTTATCGGTATATCGGGTCGCGCGAGTGCGCGCTACACGCACTTGTGCGCTCGCGCACAATCAACAGCGCGTGTTGCACGTCACAACGGGGCAACAACGCAGTAGAGTTGTCTCCAACCTACCGCAAGGAGCGCGGTGTCTCTCAGGACCGAGGCATATTACCGAGCAATCGCAGCCGACGCGCTCGCGCGTATCGGGTGCGATGAGCCGCCCATTCCTGTCGACACCCTCGTCGCCGCCTTGGGTATCCCCGTACGCGCCGTGAACCTCCCGCAGTTCTTCACCGGCGCCATCGTGTACGAGGATGGGCTGCCGGTCGTCGTGATCAACTGGGCGCGCCCCGAGATCGACCGGCGCCGAGCGCTCGCGCACATGCTGGGCGAGGTCCTGCTGGTGCTCAACGGCGACGGCAACACCTACCCCCGCAACACCCGCGACCACAGCGAGGCCGAGCAGGTCGCGCTCGAGATCATGCTGCCCTCCAAGATGGTCATCGAGCAGGCGCGGCTGTGGTTCAACGACTACCGCTACCTTGCACGACTCTTCGGCGTCGAAGAGGAGTCGATGCTGCGCCGGATGCAGGACATGGGTCTCGTCAGGGGCCCGGAGGGCGTCGTCTGGGATTACTGACGCCGCGCCCGACTGCCGCAGCGCTATCAGCGGTATCATCGGCATGAGGTGACCACCGAGGGACGTCACCGCACGCATCGACCAAGAGGGGATCCATGCGAACCAGCTACGCGGTTGGCGTGGACGTGGGCGGCACGCGTATCGCGGCCGGCCTCGTCGAGCGCAAGGGCCGTATCGTCAAAGACGCGAAGAAGCTCACGCCCAAGACGGGCCCCTTCGCCATCGTGGACATGATCATCGACCTCGTCTCCGAGGTGACCGTAGGGATCCATCCGTCTGAGATCGCCGGTATCGGCATCGGTCTGCCCGCGCAGGTGGACTTCCTCAGGCAGGAGATCGAGTTCTGCACCAACCTGCCGCTCGCCGGCGTGGACGTGCGCTCGCTCGTGATGTCACGCACCCGCACCGAGGTCACCGTCGACAACGACGGCCACCTCGCCGCCTTTGGCGAGTCACGCTACGGCGCGGCCAAGGGCGCGCGCGACTTCCTCATGATCACGCTGGGTACCGGCGTGGGTGGCGGCATGTTCGTCAACGGCGAGCCCTACCGCGGAAGCCGCGGCCTGGGCGGCGAGATCGGTCACATGGTGGTCGACCTCGACGGCCCCGAGTGCCCCTGTGGCGGCCACGGCCACCTCGAGGCGTTCCTCGGCCGTCCGGCCATCGCCGCGAAGGGCCGCGAGGCCGCTCGGGCGTTCTCCGGGCGCGCGATCGTGGACGCCGCCGGTGGTGAGGCCGACGCGGTCACCGCTGAGGCCGTGGTGCTCGCAGCGCGCGGCGGCGACCCCGTGGCGCGCGAGATCCTGCTGGACTGCGGCGATGTGCTGGGACGTGCGCTCGCCGGCTTCGTGAACATGCTCAATCCGCGCCTCGTGTGCATCGGCGGCGGAATCGGCGAGTCGGCCGACATGCTCGTCGAGCGCTCGGTGGAGGTCATGCAAGGCGAAGCGCTCGCCGGCCGACGCGACGTACAGGTGGTCCAGGCGGTTCTCGGCAACGACGCGGGCATCCTGGGTGCCGCCGCGATGGCGTTCGACGAGCACGACTCCCGCGAGGGACTTCACCGCTAGCCCCAAGCGACCTGAGGAGGTCACGGTGTCTGACGATCGCATCGAATCGCACGAGGACCGGCTCCTGATCCTGCGTGACAAAGCCGCGCGAGAGGGATTCGTGGTGGGCGACGACGTGCTCGAGTACATCGCGAGCCGCTACGGCCTGGCCACCACGCTCAAGGGTGCGCTCATCAACGTGCAGATGCTCGCCTCGCGCAAGGGCGTGCCGGTCTCCATGCCCATCGCGCGTCTCGCGCTCGAAGGCATCCGCGAGTCCGTCCCCATGCCCGCTCCCGTGGTCGAGGCCGAGGTCGCCGATGAGCCCGTCGCCCAGCCCGTGAGCGCCCCGGTGGCCGAGGAGCCCGTCTCCGCGCCTGTCGAGCATGCGGCCCCGCCGCACGGCTCAGAGGCCGTGACCAGCACCGTGTTCGCTCCCTCGGTCGTGCACCCCGAGCCCGAGACGCTCTCGGCGCCCGTCACCCACGCTGATGTCGAGGAGACGCTGTTCGTGGCCGAGGCCGCGCCTATCGTCACCGAGACGCTCTTCGCCCCCGAGAACGCCCCGCAGACTGAGACGGCCTCGCCGCCGTTCCTCGCGGCACCCGCGCCGGCACCCGCGCCGGCACCTGAGCCGATGCCTGCGCCTGCGCCTCAGCCGGCACCCGCGCCCGAGCCGCTGCCCGCAGCCGCACCCCAGCTGGCTCCCACACCCGCGCCGGCACCGATGTCCGCGCCTGCGCCTCAGCCGGCGCCCGCCCAGCCCGCCGCACCGCCGGCCACCGTGTGGTTCGCGCCCATGCGCAGC
>CAYOHY010000041.1:0-15925 GCA_964403885.1 uncultured Eubacteriales bacterium | reverse complement strand
CAGTGTGAATGTTACTCGACTCGCGGCGTCGACGCGCCTACGGGGTGCGGCGGGAGAGCATCGCTCGAGCCGCCTGAGCGAAGTCTCGGAAGTCGGAGCCGCGCGGGATGAGCAGCTCACCAAGTCCCACGCCGGTCTCGCGCACGAACGCGAAGATCACCCACACCGCCGCCACCGAGTACGACACCGCCGATGAGATAGCGGCACCGGCGATACCGAAGCGCGGGATCAGCACCACGTTGGCGACCACGTTGACCACCAGGTTGGCGGCGGCCGCGCGGGTCCACAGCTTGGGCTTGCCGATGCCCGACAGGTACGAGGCGGGCATGGTGGTGAGCGCCATCGCGACGGCACCCGGAAGCAGCAACGCGAGCGGTATCGCGGCGGCGGCGAAGTCGCGGCCGTACAGCATCGGGATGAGCGGTGCGGCGACCACGAACAGCCCCACGCCGGCGACCAGCGTCAGCGGCCACAGCACACGCTCCAGCCGCACCGTCACGTCGAGAGCGGCATCGCCCTCGCCCGACACCTTGGGGAGCATCACCGCGTTGAGCGCGTTGGGCACGAACCACAGCAGCTCGGCGAAGGTGACCGCCACCGAGTAGACACCCACCGCCGCCGTGCCCTTGATCGAGCTGAGCAGGAACATGTCAACGCGAAGAGCGGCGAACCCCACCAGGTTGGTGACCCACATGATGAGGCCGTAGCGCCACGAGCGGCGAAACAACGCGACCGCGCCGGGCTGCACCGAATCGCCTGCGCGCACGCGCAGGCCCAGCACCGCGATCGCCGTCGCCTCACCCACCACGCTCGCGGCCCACACGATCACCGCGACGGGCAGGCTCAGCGCGTCAAGCACGAACAGCGTGGTGTAGGCCACGAACTGCAGCGCGAACGAGACGTTGATGACCATCGTGGCGTCTCGTACCGACCCGCTGCCCACCACCACCGAGTACATGAGGTTGAGCGCGAGGGCCGGCCCCACCATGAGCAGCGCCACCGCGAGCAGGCGGGGGTCGTCGAGGTTCAGCACATCGGCCGAGAACCAACCGCCCACGGCCACCCACAGCGCGAGCAGGGCCGCCGACAACGCCGCGCCAAACGCCGCCGAGAACCTGAGGGCCGAGCCACCCGGTACCTCGCGACGTCCCGCGTAGAACGTGAACGCGGAGCCGAGGCCCAGGTTGAGCACGACCACGCCCACCTGCGCGACGAGCTGCACCACCGACAGCGCGCCCTTGCCCGAGGGACCGAGTGCGCGCGCCAACAGGATGCCTATCGGGAACGCGACGAGCTTGCCGAACACCTGTGCGGCGAACACCCAGCTCGCACTGCGGACACGCATCGCGCTCATCGGCTACGCACCGCCGGATCCGAGTCGGGCATACAGCTCGACGAGCGCGACCTTCTCGGCGTCCCAGTTGTAGGTGGACTCGGCGACCTCGCGTGCCCGCGCGCCCATCGCCGCGAGGGCGCCGCGGTCGGCGAGCATGCGGTTGAGGGTCGCGGCGATCGAGGGGCCGGTCGCATCGGCGAACACGTCGCCCACCGACTCGCCGATGACCACGTCGCGCGGACCGGGAAAATCGCGTGCGGCGACCGGCAGGCCGGCCATGAGGTACACGAAGAGCTTGTTGGGGCCCGCGAGGCGGTTGTTGAGCGTGGTGGCCTCGTAGATCACCACGCCGATGTCAGCGCCGCATGCATACTCGTGGGAGTCGGCCGGCGCGACCCAGCCCATGAAGCGCACGCGGTCCTCGAGGCCCCGCGCGACCATCTTCTCGCGCATCGCGGACTCCTCGGAGCCGGTGCCCTGAATCGCGAGCACCGCGTCCGGGACCTCGGCCATCGCCTCGACGAGCGGACCCAGGCCGCGCTCAGGAAGGAGCAGCCCCTGGTACAGGACGATAGCGATATCCTCGGCCACGCCGAGCTCATCGCGCAGGCGCGTCGACTCGAGCAGCGGCATGAGCACGGGCGTGTTGCGGACCACGGTCGCCTCGACCCTGAAGCGCTCAGAGAGCATGCGCGCAAGCCCCGGGCTCACCGTCACGACGGCATCGGCCTTGGGGATGAGGCGTCGCTCGACACTGCGCCACCACCAGCGGACCGCAGCCACGCTGCCCACGCCTTCACCGGCGAACTGGTCGGGGAAGAGCTCGTGTGCGTCGTAGACGAGCTTGGCGCCGGCGTCCTTCGCGGCCCTCACTGCGGCAGGAAGCGTGTCCGTGTCGTGCGCGTGCACCACGGCGGGCGTGAAGCCGACGACGGCCTGCGCGAGTGCCGCCGTGCGTTCGCGGGCCTGCGACACCTTGCCCACCGGGTCACGCCATGTGGCGGTGGTGAGCTTCGCGACGCGCCTCACGACGTAGTGCGGGCGCGACTCCTCGGCGGGCATCTCGGGGCCTTCGAGACAGAAGACGACCACCTCGTGGCCGGCCTCGCCGAGCGCGCTCGCCTCACGGTGCACGCGCTGGTCGAAGGACATGTCGTTCATCACGAGCATCGCGACTCTCACGGGCGGCCTCCGGTGCCGTCGATGAAGGTACGGAACCAGAACTCGACCGAGAGCCAGCGCCATATGTTCCACGCGTTATCACGCTGACCGCTCACGTGCTCGCGCCACTTGGCGTCGACCACGTCGGTGTCGAAGATCCCGCGGTCACGGAACTCAGGCGAGAAGATGACCTCCTCGGCGGAGGCGCGAAACTCCGAGCGAAGCCACTCGGCGAGCGGCGTGGGGTAGCCCTTCTTGTCTCGGCGCCACGTGATCTCATCGGGCAGCACGCCATCGAGCGCTCGCCGCATGACGGACTTGGTCCACTCGCCGTCGATGCGCTCATCGAAGGGCAGGGTGAGCGCGTACTCGACGAGGCGGTAGTCCAGAAACGGGGTGCGCGCCTCGAGCGAGAACGCCATCGAGTTGCGGTCCTCATAGCGAAGGAGCGCGGGAAGCCCTTGCCTCAGGGTGGCGTCGTAGAGACGGTTCGCGAGCCGATCTTTGAACGGGCCCTCGACGCGCCACGGGTCCTCGCCGGCTGCCATGTCGAGCAGCTCGGCGCGCACGTCGGGGCGCTCTCCTGCAGGCAGCAACGGCCGAAGGGTGCGCTTGGCGCCCTCGGACAGGAAGCTCAGCGCGAACTGCCGCCCAAAGTCCGCGCCCGCCATCTCGCGCGCCGTGCCCCACTCGCGGGCCAGGCGGCTCAGGTTCGCGGGCGTGGGCGCCATGCCGGTCGCACGCGCACGCGAGCGGATGTAGTCGATGAAGTAGGAGCGGTAGCCGCCAAGGGTCTCGTCGGCGCCCTGGCCGTCGAGAAGCACCGTGACGTTGCCGGCGGCCGCCTCCATCACGTGCCACTGCGAGTAGACGCCGGGGCCCGCGCTGGGGCAGTCCTGATGCCAAGCGATGCGCGGCATGACCTCGAGCAGGTTGTCAGGCTGCGGCCATACCTCGTGTGGAACGGTGGGGTAGCTGTCGTTCATGAGCCTCACGAACCGGCTCTCGTCGTAGGCCTCCTGCGGGTACAGCGCCGAGAAGGTCCACACGGGAGCGCCGTCGAGTTGCCCCGAGGCGAGCGCGACGATCGCACTCGAGTCCAGGCCGCCGGACAGACAGGTGCCCACCGGGACATCGGCGCGCAACCTCAGCCGCACGGAGTCTTCGAGAAGCTCGCGGAACTGGCGTGCGGTATCCCCGAAGTCATAGGACGCGCGGATGCGATCAGGCTCGAGCTCCCAATAGCGCTCCACGCGCGCGATGCGCGGCGCCTCTCCCGACAGGTCGAGGGTCATGGTATGCGCGGGCAGCAGCTGCTTCACGCGGCGGAAGAACGTGTCCTCGCCGTCGTCGGTGAGCGAGGTGCGCAAGAAGCGCGCGAGGTAGTGCTCATCGGGCTCGGCGAGTGACGGCGTCGCGGCGATGAGCGCCTTGATCTCCGAGCCAAAGCTGAACTCGCCGCCTTGCAGCGACCAGTAGAACGGCTTGACGCCGAATCGGTCACGGGAGCACACGAGGCGGCGTGCGTCGCGATCGTGGAGCGCGAACGCCCACATGCCGTTGAAACGGTTGAAGCCGTCGGCACCCCACACGTCGTAGGCGTGCAAGATGACCTCGGTGTCGGAATCCGAGGCGAACACGCGGCCCAGTGACTCGAGCTCGGCCCTCAGCTCGATGTAGTTGAAGATCTCGCCGTTGAAGACCACCGACAGGCGCCCGCCATCGAGCAGCATGGGCTGGTGCCCGCCCTCGGTGAGGTCGATGATCGCCAGCCTGCGCTGCCCCAGCCCGAGACGGCCGGCAACGAGCGTACCCTCGTCGTCGGGTCCGCGGTGCTCGAGCATCCCCAGCATCGCTGAGAGGCGCCCGGGAATCCCACCCTCATCGGGGGTTATGAGTCCGGCGATGCCACACACGAAGGCCGCTCCCAGGCGAAGCGATTGGCAGGTCTCTAGCAAGGATAGCGGCTGGACGCGCGAAACGCGCGGGTCATCGGTGCTCTACACTCTGACGTGGACTTCCCTACCGACTCGAAGGAGCCGAGTGAGCGACACCGGGTTCATCGATATCATGCCGTGGCGACTGAGCAACCTCGAGGCCACCGTGCGCGCCTACACCCAGACAGGCGCCCCCCTCGTGCGCATCACACCCGGCGGATACTACGGGCCGGCGAATCCGACGGACGACCCGGGGCTGTTCCTGTTCGCGCCCCCGCTCGCCAGGCTGCTGGGCCTGTCCGCAGCGGGCGCCAAAGACGCCCTGCTCGCGCTGATCGTGCTTGTGGCGCTCATCGCGGGCGCGCTTGGCCTGTGGCGCTCGCTGACGACCACGGCAGGACGTGTCATCGGGCTCATCGGCGCGGTGGGCCTCGCGCTCGTCTGCCTCGAGCTGGGCGATGTGTACCTCACCGGCGGCGCGGCAGCGCTCGCGGTCCTGCCGTGGCTGTACCGCTCGACGCTTGGCGACACCGCTAAGCGCCTGATGTGGCTGGCGGCGCCCCTGGGACTGGTCGCCGCGCTCTCCAATCTCATGCGCAGCCACGCCGGGACCACCGTCGCGATCGCGTTCGTGGTGGCGCTGGTCGCGACACCCAAGCTCACCATCAAAGAACGTCTCGTTCCGCTGGCGCTGATGCTGACCGGTCTCGCTGTGGTGGCGGGGATGTTCAGCGTGGCCACCGGCCAGCGCGACGCGTTCCTGCGCACGGTCCCCGCCGACCCGCAGCGCGTCGAGGTCGGACACCCGCTGTGGCACACCATCTACATCGGGTTGGGCTACATCCCCAATCGCTACGGTCTCGCCTACGACGACAACGTGGCTCTCGATCGCGTAGCGAAGGTCGCACCCGGCGAGCCGATGGGCTCACCTCGCTACGAGGAAGTCCTGCGCACGGACGTCATGCGACTCGCGTCCTCGGACCCGCTGTTCATCCTCCGCGTTGAGGCTTCAAAAATACTCCGCCTCCTGTTGTACCTCGTGGCGTTCGCGAACATCGGCCTTGTCGGCATGTTGTGGGCACGCCCGGGGCGCGCGGTGTGGATGCCGCTCGTCGCCGCGCTCGCGTTCTCGGCGCTCGCACCGATCATCTCGGTGCCTCGCCCCGACTACTCTGCCGGGTTCATCGGCGTCGCGGTGATCATCGGCCTCGTGGGCATCGACCTCGCGCTTGCCAAGCGCAGGCGCTTGCGGGAGTCTGCCTAGTCATGAACATCGTCGTGACAGGCTCGACAGGATTCGTAGGCCACCATGTCGTGGCGCACCTGCTGGCCCATGGCCATCGCGTGCGCTGCGTGGTGCGGCCGGACACCGATCTTGCGCGACTCCCCCAGGGCATCACGCCGGCCGACACGATCACGCATGGCGCGGCGCACGACACGCTCTGCGCACTTGAAGCCGAGCCCGCCGACGCGGTCATCCACCTCGCGAGCCTGGTCTCAGCCTCAGATGAGGCCGAAGACGTCGCGCCCATCGTCGAGGCCGCGGTGGTCTTTGGCGCGCAGATCGCGCACGCGGCCGCACGCGGTGGCGTTGCCGGCTTCGTGCACGCCGGCACGTACTGGGCGCACCGCTCAGGAACCGCTGCCGAAGAGCCGGTGTGTCTGTATGCCGCCGCCAAGCTCGCCTTCAACCGGATCGCCCAGTTCTACGCTGAGACGTCGGGAATGCACGTGATCGAGCTCGAACTCACGGACACGTACGGTGAGGGCGACACGCGCGGTAAGTTCCTCGATCTGGTCGACCGCGCCGCGCGATCGGGCGAGACGCTGCCCGCATCACCCGGCGATCAGCTCGTGAGCCTCGTGCACGCCGATGACGTGGCGCACGCGTTCGCGACCGCCGCGCATCTGGCGGCCCAGACGGGGCACGAGGGCACCTACAGCATCGCCAGCGACACCCCGCTCGTGCTTCGCGATATCGTGGACGTGTACCGCGCGAGCACGGGTCGTGCGGTGAGCGTCGAGTGGGGCGCTCTCCCCTACCGCGACCGTCCCATCATGCAGCCATACCTCCACGACCGGCTCCCCGGATGGTCGCCACGCGTCGGCCTTGAGGACGGGCTGGCCCGCGTCTACGGAAAGGGCACGCGATGACCGACAGACAGGGCAGCACGCTCATCTCGCTCGTGATGCCGGTCTTCAACGAAGAAGCCAACATCATCGCCGCCTACGAGCGAATCCTCGGCGTGTTCGAGCCGCTGGCTCCGCGCTACGACTTCGAGATCGTCTTCACCGACAACCACAGCACAGACTCCACCTTCGCCCTGATCAGCAAGCTCGCCGAGAAGGACCGTCGGGTCCGCGGCTTCAGGTTCTCGCGCAACTTCGGCTACCAGCGCTCGATCCTCGAGGGATACCGCCAGTGCCGAGGCGACCTGGCCGTGCAGCTCGACGTGGACATGCAGGATCCGCCCGAGCTGGTACCGGGCTTCCTCGAGCTGTGGGAGCAGGGATACAAGGTCGTCTACGGCATTCGCCGCTCTCGTCCGGGTGAGGCGGCCTACCTTCGGGGACTGCGCAAGTTCTTCTACCGCCTCATCGACGCGCTCAGCGAAGACGAGCTCCCGGTCGACGCGGGCGACTTCCGCCTCATCGACCGGTGCGTGCTCGACGTGCTTGCGCGCATGGACGATGCCCAGCCCTACCTGCGCGGCACCATCGCCTCGATGGGCTTTGAGCAGATCGGCGTGCCCTACGACCGCGAGGAGCGCATGGCGGGCGTGAGCAAGTTCTCGATGAGGCAGTACCTGAGCCTCTCGGTGGACGGCATGCTCAACCACTCGACGATGCCGCTCAGGATCGCGACCTACACCGGTCTCACCCTGGCCGCGGTCACCGCGCTCGTGATGCTGGGGTATGTGATCGGCAAGTTCGTGTTGGGCCAGGAGTGGCCCGCGGGCTTCGCGACGACCACCACCCTGCTCCTGCTCTCGCTCAGCCTCAACGCGATGTTTCTCGGGGTGATCGGCGAGTACCTGGGGCGCATCTACCTCCAGGTGAAGCGCGGCCCCAACACGATCATCGAGCGCCGGGTGGGTGAGTAGCCCGACCTACCAGCTTTCTCGGCGGAAGATCGCGGCTTCGTCGTTGGTGGCCTGCAGCGTGAAGTGGTCCCGCACCCACGCATCTCGGGGGCGGGTCGCATAGTAGCCCTCGGTCTTCTCCAGGTTCTTCGCTGCGACGTTGGCGCCCTTGACCGGGTCGTCGAGGCGCGCGGAGACGAGGTCATAGGCCTTCGACTGCGCGTCCACGCGCGAGAGCCACAGCATGGGTGCCGCGGCGCGCGCATCGGAGAGCAGGTACCCCACCGAGAAGTCCGCGTACGCCACCAGGTGATCCTCGCCGGAGGTCTCCCTGCCCAAGATGCTCGTGAGCTGGTCGAGACGCTCGATGCGCTGGGTCGTGGTTCGCATTCCGGCATAGGGGCCGGCCTCGACGGTCGCCGACAGCGTCTTGGGGGGCTCGTCCCTATAGCACGTGGTGAACGCCACGTGGACACCCATCGCGACGATGAGACCGCACGCGAGAAGCATCGTGAACTCGTATCGCTTGGGGCCCACCATGGGGCGTATCCGGTCGGCGGCGAGTGCAAGCGCGGGGATGAGAGCGGCGAGCGCCCCGATGCCTGCGTTGATCGCTCCGTTGCTGCTCGTGTAGGCGGTGAAGCCCAGTGCGAGCGCGCCGAGCATGAACACCCAGATGAACTCTCTGTCGACACGCAACGGTCCCACCACGAACATGACGACCGCACACACGACCACCAGCTGCACCGCGGTGACCAGCGAGACGTAGAGCGGGTCGACGAAGTAGACGACAGCGCCACCGGCGAGTAGCGCGGGTGCCACCCACCACGACAGGGGCTTGCGACCGATCGCGCGCACAGCGACCGCCAAAGCGCATCCCCACATCACCGGCTGGACGACCAGCAACCGTATCGCTCCAACGGTGACGGAGACGACCTTCGAGCCTCCGCCCACATAGGCGCCCACCGTGGTGATGTAGTCGAGGGTGTCAGGGATGCCGGAGCCGAAGTTCACGAGCACGTACACACCGAGCGCCACCACGGGGACCGCGCCTGCGAGCGCCCACCACACGACGCGTCGCTCATCGGCCAGCACGAGAAGCATGATCGCCGCAGCCAGCCCCACCGCGATGAGCGTGGGGTACACGAACGCAGCGACACTGAAGCCAAAGCCGCAGCCCAAGGCACCGGCGCGGCTGCCACGCAAGGCGAGGGCACCGCAGCAGATCGCAAGCGCCAACATCGCGATCGCCACGGTGTTGTAGCTCATCGAGGGAAGCAGGAAGGGAATGAGCGCGATGAACGCCGCACTGATCGCGACAGCCACCGGCTTTCCTGCGGAGCGTGACACGAACGGGAACACCGCCGCGACCACCAGTAACTTGAGCACCAGATACGCCGTGCGAAAGCCGAGAACGATCCCTTCGGTCCCCCACACGGACGTCCACGCACGCACGAGCGGCGAGATGAAGTATCCGGAGAGCTGGAGCGCGCTCCAGTCGTCGATGAAGGGATGGTCGCCCTGCGCGAAGCGGCGCGCGAGCGCGACGTAGAATGCCTCGTCGGTGAGGTCGACGCCGTAGCGGAGCCTCATCGCCACGCCCACCAAGGCCACCACCGCGATCACGATCGCGGCGAGCCAGGTGAGCCTATCGACTACTTTCTGTTGGAGTACCATCGCTCCTGCCAGGCCAAGAAGTCCTCACGGTCCTTGAGCCTGCGCCACCACGACTCGTTGTCGCGGTACCACAGAACCGTGTCTCGCAGACCTCGCTCGAACGGCACACGCGGCTCCCAACCGAGTGTGCCCAGCTTGGAGGAGTCGATCGCGTACCGGCGATCGTGGCCGGGACGGTCCTCGACGTGAGCGATCAGCTCATCGCCCTTGCCAAGCGTCGCCAGAATACCCTCGGTGATCTCGAGATTCTCGCGCTCGTTGCCGCCACCGATGTTGTAGATCTCGCCCGGCTCGCCTGAGCACAGTGCGGTCAGAACACCGCGGGCGTGGTCGGTGACGTGCAGCCAGTCACGTCGTTGCTTCCCGTCACCGTACACGGGCAGCTTGTCGCCAACTATGGCATTCGTCACAAACAGCGGTATGAGCTTCTCGGGATACTGGTTGGGCCCGTAGGTGTTCGAGCCTCGGGTGACCATCACCGGAAGACCGTACGTGGTGAAGAACGACAGCGCGACCAGGTCGCCGCCCGCCTTGCTCGCCGAGTAGGGGCTCGAGGGATCGAGTGGCCACGTCTCGGTGGCGTGGCCCTCGGCGATGGAGCCGTAGACCTCATCGGTGGAGACCTGCACCACGCGGGCCACACCCACGTCCTTGGCGCATGACATGAGTCGGAAGGTACCGATCACGTCGGTGGCGAGAAACGACTCGGGATCGACGATCGACCGGTCAACGTGGGTCTCTGCCGCGAAGTTCACCAGTGCGTCGCAGCCCTCGAGTGCGACCGAGAGCGCCTCAGGATCACCGATGTCTCCGTGCACGAACGAGAAGCCGGGACGGCCCTCGAGGTCGGCGAAGTTGTCGGGGTTGCCGGCGTAGGTGAGCTTGTCGTAGATCACGACCTGGGCGCCAAGCTCGTCCATCGCGATACGGGCGAAGTGCGAGCCGATGAACCCCGCTCCCCCGGCGACCAGTATCTTCTTGGGTTCGAACGTCATCGTGCAACCTCGACTTCCGAGTTGTCTCCCAGCATGAATCGGCTTGCGGCGGGAGTGGAGTGCGACGCACGCACCACGGCGCCCACACCCAGCAAGGAGTCTGTGACACGGCCCCCCACGTCTTCGAGCCGTGAGTGCTGCAGCATGATCGAGTGCTCGACCTCGCTGCCACGGATCTGCACGCCCTCGGCGAGCGAGGTGTAGGGACCCACGTAGGAGTCGGTCACGCGCGCGCCGGCGCCGATGACGATGGGGCCGCGCAACGTCGAGCCCTCGACGATCGCCCCGGCCTCGATACGCACCCGCCCCTCGATGCGAACCGCTGGGCCCAGCGTGCCCAGCACCGCCGGCTCCACGTCCTCGAGCATCATGCGGTTCGCCTCGAGCAGGTCCTCAAGACGTCCGGTGTCCTTCCACCAGCCCTGGATCTCGAACGGCTCGACCGAGTGCCCGTTGTCCACGAGCCACTGGATGGCGTCGGTGATCTCGAGCTCGCCGCGCGCTGACGGCTCGATGGCGTTGACCGCGGTGAAGATCGTCGAATCGAACAGGTACACGCCGACCAGGGCGGTGTCGCACGGCGGAACCGGCGGCTTCTCGATCAGCTTGACCACGCGACCGTCCTCGCAGACCGCCACGCCGAACTGGGTCGGGTTGGGGACGTGTGCGAGCAGCACGTGCGCATTGCTCTCACTCGACTCGAACGCGCGGACCATCGGCGTGATGCCGTCCTTGATGAGGTTGTCGCCCAGGTACATGACGAATGGCTCGCCCGCCATGTACTCCTCGGCGATCATGACCGCATGAGCGAGCCCGCGAGGCTTGTCTTGCGGGATGTAGGTGATCTCGATGCCCCAGCGTGAGCCGTCGCCACACGCAGCGCGGATCTCGGGGCCGGTGTCGCCGGTGACGATGCCGACCTCGGTGATGCCGGCCGCCGCGATCGCCTCCAGCCCATAGAAGAGGATGGGCTTGTTGGCTACGGGGACGAGCTGCTTGGCGCGTGTGAACGTGATCGGTCGCAGCCGCGTTCCACTGCCACCCGCCAGAACCAAAGCCTTCATCGACCGGTCTCTCCTCTCGCATCTTCAACGAGCCCGCGCACGCCGTTCTCCAGCGTCACGCGAGGTCGCCAGTGCAGTATGGCGCAGGCGCGCCCAATGTCGAAGTAGAAATCGCCCGTCTCGACGCTGGCCGCGTCGTCAGGCCACGGTATCCCCGCGTTGACCGATCCCGTCCCGGCAGCGGCCACCGCCGCATCCGCTGCGGCCCTGATGCTCACAGGCTCGCCCGAACCGACGTTGAGCACCTGGCCCGCGGCCTCAGGGGTCACGGCTGCCGCGAGAGCTGCCGCGACCACGTCATCGACGTGCACGAAGTCGCGCAGCTGCGCTCCATCGCCCCACACCGGTATCTCGCCACCGGCGAGCGCGGTGTCCACGAAGATGTTGAGCACGCCAAAGCCCTTCCGCGCCGCGGTGCCCGTGGCGCGTCCGCCATACACGTTCGCAAGGCGCAGCACGCAGGTGTGCAGACCGTACAGCTCGTGGTAGAGGCGGTAGTACGCGGCGCACGCCGTGCGGTTCGCCGCGTAGGGACTCGTGGGTGAGAGGGGGTGCTCCTCGGACACGGGCAGCGTCTCGGCACGCCCGTATTCGAGGCGAGAGCCGGGGAACACCACCGCGGCGTTGGGCGCGACATGGCGCAGCGCCTCGAGCAAGATGACCTGCGCCTCGCAGCTGGTGCGCAGGTCGAGCAGGGGCTCGGCCAGGCTGCGGGTCGCGCCCAGCCCGCCCGCGAAGGCGAACACCGCGTTCGCGTCCTCGACCACCCGGCGCACAGCGGACTCGTCGAGTATGTCGCCGCACCGGTAGTCGACGCCGTCAAGCGCAGCTCCCTCGGCGGGCGGCGCGAGATCGAAGGCGACGACCTGAGCGCCGGATGCGACGAGCGCCGCTGCGACGTTGCCGCCCAACAGCCCACAACCGCCGAAGACGACCGCCTTGCGTCCCGCCAGCGCGGTGTTGTCATCGCGGAGCATGCTCACCCCTTGTGGGTCTCTCGGAAGCTGAAGAACTTGTTCGCAAGGTAGCTGCAGACCACCGAGAAGAACGTGAACACCGCCTGGCTCACGTAGGGGTTCAGGCCCAGCCACTTGGTGAGCACGGGAAACGCCACGATGTTGGCCGCGAGCATCACCACGTAGACGAGAGCGAATCGCGGGAACTCCTCGACGAACGGCGTCTTGGTCTTGAAGACGACGAGCTTGTAGGCCCAGTAGCCCTGCAGCGCCGAGATCGCGTAGGCGACGACGAACACGAGCCAGTAGGGCCACAGCGCACCGAACGCCGCCCAGAGGCCTGCGAACAGCAGATAGCCGATCAGGGTGTTCCACCCGCCCACGAACAGGTAGGCGATCTTTTGCCTGTGCGTGCCCGGCACCGCGAGGATGCCGTACAGCACGCGCCGCATACGCGCGTTGTTGGCGGCCTTGCGCGCGCCGGCGGCGACGTCAGCGTCGGTCACGCCGAACCAGTCGTGTTCGTGCACGCGCTCGAGCAGCGCGACGACGTCGCTCGTCTGAGCACCCGCGACCGCGACCGACCACGAACCGGCCGAGACGCGGTATGACGAGAGCGGCTCGGGCACCACGAACAGATCGCCAAAGCGCAGGATGCGAAACCACAGCTCCATGTCCACGCAGTACGGCGCCGCGACATCGAAGTCGCCTGATCGCGACAGCACACTCGCGCGGATGAGGGTCGACGACGGTTCGCCCACCAGGTTCGTCCCCGTGCGCACCATCGCGCGCGCCGCCTCGACGCCGGGCACGCGTCCGCGCATACGCCCCGGCCCACGCACGCCCAGTGTGTAGCCGTCGGCGTCGATCACGGTGCGATGCGCCGTCACGAGCACGACGTCTTCGGAGTCCTCCATCGCCTTGACCTGCTCGGCGATGCAGTGTGGCTCGAGCAGGTCATCGGCGGACAGGACCTTGACGTAGGCCCCGGATGCCTCGGCGAGCACGCGGTTCCAGTTGCGGCCGGGACCGATGTTGGTGTCGTTTCGCAGGATGCGCAGGCGCGGGTCGACAAGATCGGCGATCGCGGCGAGCGTGCCGTCGGTCGATGCGTTGTCCACCACGAGGATCTCGATGTCGGCGTAGGTCTGCGCGAGCGCGGACTCGACCGTCGAGCGGATGTAGCGCTCCCCGTTGTAGACGGGGATGCCGATCGTCACGAGAGGTGCCATGTGCTACTCGGACCCCTCGCCCGGCTCGTTGAGCCGCTCGGCCACCAGGTAGAGCGGTCGGTGCTTGGTCTCGTTGAAGATCCGCCCGATGTAGGCGCCCAAGACGCCCACGCTGATCAACTGCACGCCCCCCATGAACAACACCGCGACGATGACCGATGCCCACCCCGGTGAGACCGGGTGCGGGCTGGTGAGCCGCTCGAAGACGATGTAGGCGCCAAAGAGGAACGACACGAACGTCACGAACATGCCGAACTGCACCATCAGATGCAGCGGCTTGCCCGAGAACGACAGCACGCCATCGAGCGCGAGGCGCATGAGCTTGCCGAACGTGTAGTTGCCGCTACCCGAGTGGCGCGCGTCGCGCTCGTAGGCGATGGGGGCCTGCTTGTAGCCCACCCACGACACCATTCCGCGTACGTAGCGGCCCTCCTCGCGCATGGAGGTCAGTGCGTCCACCACACGCCGGTCCATCAGCCTGAAGTCGCCCGAGTCGAGCGGCAGCGGCGTGTCGGACAGCCACTGGATGAGGCGATAGAACGCAGCGGCGGTCCAGCGCTTGAAGGTGCTCTCGCCCTTACGGACGGTTCGCACGCCGTAGACCACCTGATTGCCGGCGCGCCACAGGTCCAGCATGCCGGGGATCACCTCGGGCGGGTCTTGCAGGTCGTCGTCGATGACCACGACCACGTCGCCGCGCGCCGCATCAAGCCCGGCGGTGAGCGATATCTGATGACCGAAGTTGCGCGACAGCGCGATCACGCGGGCGCGCGAATCGGCCGCCGCGATCGAGTGAAGCACGCCGAGCGACCCATCCGGGCTGCCGTCGTCCACGTACACGATCTCGTGGTGGTACCCGGGACCAAGTCCCTCAAGCACCGCGGTGAGCCGTTCATGGGTATGCGGAAGGATGTCCTCGCTCCGGTAGACCGGAACGACGACCGACACCAGTGTGCGGCGAGCGCCGGACTCCGTCATCGGGCCTCCTCCATACGCGTGATCCCTTGCTCGAGGGTGACCGACGGAGCCCATCCGGGCAAGACCGGCCCATTCCAAGGGACCATCACCTCGCGGTCCCGATACGGCCGTCCACCCCACTCGACGGCCACGGTGCACCCGGCCACGCGCTGCCACAGGTCGACCACGTCGCGAAGACGGATGGGGCTGCCCGTTCGCACCGCGAACTCCTCGGCGGTCGAGGGGTCGTTGGCCATCGCACGCTCGCCGGCCCGCACGAACGCGTCGGCCACGTCATCGGAGAACACGAGATCCACGAGCTGCTCTCCGGGCGACATGGACAGCTCGCGGCCGTCCGATGCCGCCGAGCGCAGCAGCGAGAAGAGCTTGGGTCGAGGATCGTCCACGCCGTAGGTGTCGAACACCGACAGCGTCACGAGACGCAGCCCACGCGCACTCACATAGAAGCGCGCGACGTCGACGAACGCCTGCTTCATGGCCGCGTAGAGGCACACCGGGTCGTAGTCGGCGTCGCCATAGTGCTGCCACGACGTGCCCGCGTACACGAGCGCCGAGACCCCGGCCTGTGACATCGCCTCGAGCAATCGGGTGCCGTAGCCCACGTTGGCCTCGACGAGCTGGTCGATGTCGCCGGGCCTGTGCTCGGCGAGATAGAACGATGCGAGGTGGAACACAACCTCGGGGGCCGCCGCCGCAACCGCGGCCGCGATCGACTCAGTGGACCCGTCGACCTCGATGACGGTCGCCCGGTCGTCGATCCGCGAGCGTTCGGAGCCTGGACGGGCCAGACAGGTCACTTGGACCCCATCGGCGACGAGCCGGTTCGCAAGCACGGATCCCAGGTAGCCGGTGGCTCCGGTGACGAGCGCGCGCCTCACGAGTTCTCGCCAAACACGAACGGCGAGGCGAACTCGGAGAAGGCCGGGTGGGCGGTGTCGCGCTCTGAAAGCACGGGCCGCTCGACCGGCCACTGCACGCCCGGGACCGACGACCACAACAGCCCCGCGTCGTGAGCGGGTGCGTACTCGCTGGTCACCTTGTAGGCGAGCATCGCATCGTCGGAGAGCGCGCAGAACCCGTGAGCGAACCCGCGCGGGATGTAGAGCGCGTCGCCCCTCTCGCCCTCGAGGGTGCACGTGTACGCCCGGCCAAAGGTGGGCGACCCGACCCGCAGATCGAGCGCAACGTCGAAAGCGCTGCCGGACAGGCAGATCACGACCTTGTCGTGGTCGTGGGGAGGAAGCTGGAAGTGCATGCCGCGCACGACGCCTCTGTGAGACGTGGTCACGTACTCCTCGGCGAACTCGGTGGCCAGGCCCTGTGCGGCGAACGCCGAGCGAGTGTAGGTCTTCACGAAGCTGCCCCGGTCATCGGCCGAGAAGCCCGGGGTCATGCGCAGCAGGCCGGGGAACTCGGTCGACACGAAGGCGGGGACTGCCATGGGTCGCTACCGTCCGCAGACGCCGCGGATCACGGCGGCCATGTGCTCGAGCATCGGCTCGGTCA
>CAYOHY010000040.1:0-16231 GCA_964403885.1 uncultured Eubacteriales bacterium | reverse complement strand
ACCTCTTCGAAGTTCGCGGCGTCCGCTCCGGCCCCAAACGCCTTGTCGATCGCGGTCTGGATCTTGTCCTTGGGCAGCGAGTAGCTCTTCGCCTTGGCGATCGCAGCCGCGAGTGAAGCGTTGTTCTCGGGATTGGGGTCGCCACCGGTCTTGGCCGCCACGGTGATGATGCGCGTCAGCTTGGAGAACAGAGCCGAGCGCTTCGCATCCTGCGCGCCCTTACGATGCTTGGTGGTTGCCCACTTTGAGTGTCCAGACATGGGTGGTATCCGTTCCTTTCAGCCGTGCCACGAGCCGAGCCGATCCTCACGCGAAGCGCTCAGGCCCCGGGGTTCACCGGGCAGAGCATACCCGATACGCTGGGTCTCGTTAAGAACGACGGCCGCGCCGCGGTCACTGTCACCCGCGCCCCAGGGAGAGAACAGCACATGCCGAAGCGCGTGCACGTCGCCTACACGGGCGGCACCATCGGGATGAGCCCCACCGCCGCCGGGCACGCACCGGCACCGGGACATCTGGATGCCGTGATCGAACGACTGCTGGCCGACAGCCCCGGAGAGTTGCCGGAGATCGACTTCGCCGAGTATGCGCCCCTCATCGACTCCGCGAACGCCACCCCGGAGTCGTGGCGCTCGATCGCCCGCGAGCTGTTCAGCCGCCGAGACGAGTTCGACGGGTTCGTGGTGCTGCACGGGACGGACACGATGGCGTACAGCGCGTCGGCGCTCTCTTTCATGCTCCCCGACTTCGGCAAGCCGGTGGTGCTGACAGGTGCACAGGTGCCCATCGGCCGCGCCCGCAACGACGGTCGGCAGAACCTCATCGCCGCGCTGCAGGTCGCTGCGCGCGACGACATTCCCGAGGTGACGTTGCTGTTCGGCCGCCACGTGTTGAGGGGCAACCGATCGACGAAGGTCGACGCATCCGGTCTCGATGCGTTCGAGTCGCCCAATATCGGCCCGCTCGCGACTCTGGGCATCGACATCGAGGTCGATGCCCACCTCGTGCGCGCCGCGCGTGGACCTGCGTTCTTGCGGGCCGGCGGTCCCGCCCACGTGGCCTCCGTCCGGCTGTTTCCCGGTATCGAGGGCGCGACACTCGCCAACCTGTGCCGCTCGCCGCTCCAGGGTCTCGTGATCGAGGCATACGGAAGCGGGAACGGGCCGGCTGCGGATCCGGCATTCCTGTCCGCACTCGAGTGCGCGAGCGCCAATGGCGTGGTGGTCGTGGTGGTCACCCAGTGCCTACGCGGCAGCGTGGACTCAAGCGCCTACGTGACGGGGTCCGCCCTCATGAACACAGGCGCCATCGCGGGCTACGACCTCACGACCGAAGCCGCGCTGGCCAAGCTCGAGGTGTTGCTCGGCGAGGGGCTTGACGCCCACGAGGTGCGAGAGCTGATGGTCACAGATCTCGCGGGTGAGCTGACGGTCAAGTAGCGACCGCTCAAACGACGGAGGCCGCCGGCTCTACGAGCCGACGACCTCCTCGATGAAGTACCTGTGAATGCGTGGGTCGCCCGTCAGCTCCGGGTGGAACGTCGTCGCGAGCAAGTTGCCCTGCCGCGCGGCACAGATGTGCCCCTCGTGCTGAGCGAGCACCTCGACGCCCTCTCCCACCGACTCCAGCCACGGTGCGCGGATGAACACCCCGCGATACGGGTAGCCCACGTGTGCGAAGTCCAAGTCGACCTCGAACGAGTCGACCTGCCTGCCGTACGCGTTGCGCCGCACCGTGATGTCCATCAACGCGAGGGAGCGCTGGTCGGCGATGCCGTCCACCACCTGCTTCGCGACGAGGATCGCTCCCGCACACGTGCCCCACACGCCCATGCCTGCAGCGTGCCGCTCGGCGATCGGCTCATAGAACCCGTACGAGGTCATGAGCTTCGAGATCGCCGTGGACTCGCCGCCGGGGATCACGAGACCGGCCAGCTCATCGAGCTGCTCGGGCTTGCGCACCGCTACCGCGCCCACATCGAGCGCCTCGAGCGCGTAGATGTGCTCTCTGAACGCTCCCTGGAGCGCAAGAACGCCGATCTTCACGCTACCAGCCACGCTCCTGCATGCGCTCTGCATCGGGGATGTCCGAGATGTTGATGCCAACCATGGCCTCGCCCAGATTACGCGAGACCTTGGCGATGACGTCGGCGTCCTCGAAGTGCGTGGTCGCCTCGACGATGGCCTTGGCGCGCTTCGCGGGGTCGCCCGACTTGAAGATGCCCGAGCCCACGAACACGCCGTCGCAACCCAGCTGCATCATGAGAGCAGCATCGGCAGGAGTGGCGATGCCACCGGCGGAGAAGTTGACCACGGGAAGCTTGCCGTTGTCCGCGACCCACTTCACGAGCTCATACGGGGCCTGCAGGTCCTTGGCGGCCGTAAAGAGCTGCTCGGGACGAAGGCCCTTGAGCCAGGCGATCTCATCGGAGACCGAACGGATGTGGCGGACCGCCTCGACCACGTTGCCCGTGCCGGGCTCACCCTTGGTGCGCACCATGCTCGCGCCCTCGGAGATGCGACGAAGCGCCTCGCCCAGGTTGCGGCAGCCGCACACGAAGGGAACCTTGAAGTCCCACTTGTTGACGTGATGCTCCTCGTCAGCCGGGGTGAGGACCTCGGACTCGTCGATGTAGTCGACGCCAAGGGACTGCAGCACCTGCGCCTCGACGAAGTGGCCGATACGGCACTTCGCCATGACAGGGATGGACACCGAACCCACGATGGACTCGACCATGGTCGGATCGGACATGCGCGCGACACCACCGGTGGCGCGGATGTCGGCCGGCACGCGCTCGAGCGCCATGACGGCGACAGCTCCTGCGTCCTCGGCGATCTTCGCCTGCTCGGGAGTGACGACGTCCATGATGACGCCACCCTTGAGCATCTCGGCCAGGCCCGTCTTGACCCTGAGGGTCCCGATCTCGCGCTGAGTGTCAGACACCGGTGATACGACTCCTTCCAAGGTCCCGCTCGGATGTGCGGCGACCGATTATCCAGTGAGCGTGAATGCGATTAGCGCATTGTACCCACGCCCACAATGGCGAACAACCGCACAAGAGGTGCGGAATGGGTCCGCTACTCCATCGTGATGGTGCCATCGAGCGGAATCACCTGGAACCACGTGCGTCCCACGCTGAGCTTGATGGGCCGACCTTGAGCGTCCTTGAACCGCGGCGGGGCGTCGCGCCCAGCGGTCCACGTGCCGTCGAAGCGCTGTCCCGCGCGAAAGACCGACACACGCCCGGATCCGCCCAGGGTCACGTCGTAGGTCGTCGAACCCACCTTGTCATGGCTGATGGGCTTGTACTTGACCCACATCACCACGACGTTGTCGGCTTCCACCTGTTTGCCGGTCGCCGCATCCTTGTGTACCGCGCCGTTGTTCCAGCGAAGGTACTTCTTCCGCGATTCGTCGTACTCCCAGCGAACCCGGTTCGCCTGCGAGAACGGGATCTCGATCGCGGTGATGACCGGCGTGGCGGTGATGGACCGACGGTCGAACTGCAGCGGCTCCAGACGCGCGGTGACCGGCACCTTGCGTTTCTTGGCCTCGGCGTACGCCTTCGAGGTATCAAGCATCAGGTTGTGAGGGGCCGAGCGCTGCGAAGAGCGCCAGTACGGGAAGGAGATTCCGTTGTCTTGCGAGAGGTTGGTGATCCGAGCGCGATTGACCGCGCGGTTCACGGAAGTGCTCGCTCCCGAGAAGAAGAAGATGCCGTCGTACTGCGGCACGATCCACAGGTCAGACAGGCGCGCGCTGCGAACCGGTCCCACGGTCTTGGGCGGTGTCGAGTGGAAGATGCAGTTGAAGCGCGTGATGCCGCCCTCGGTGATCGACTCGTAGACAAGGTCGGCCGAGTTCAACCCCGTCTGCGGGCGAGCGTTGGGCGAGTTCTCGATCTTGATCGAGAGCGGGCGGCGCATCACGGCTGCACTGCTCGGCGCATCCTTGCCCGTGTAGGGCCAGCGGGGCGGTACAGGGGGCTGAGGCACGACCCGCTCGGTAGTCGCCACGGGCCACGCTGAGGTCACCACGGGCGCCGGCTTCTTCGAGCAGCCCGCCAAGACCCCGAGCAGCAGCACGATGGACAGAGCGATGAAGAGTTGACGCGAGTGGCGCATGGAGCCTCGAATCCTCCTTGGTCGTCTGCCCGCAGTCTAGCCGATGCGCGCGCCCCCGTGTGTACACAAGACGGTCATGCGTCACACGCACCCAACGCCGCGGGATTGCCCCGTGCGAAGACGGGGGCGTAGGATTGAGCCGACTTCGAGGAGGCCCCATGCCCTGCTACCTGCTGCACATGGTCGAGATGCCGGATCCGGCGCCCTACGACGATCCCGACCTCAAGGATCTCGTCGGCCAGCTGCCGCAGCTCTTCTGCGCCCAGTGCAACCCTCCCCGCACCCTGCGTCCCAGTGAGAGCGTGCGCTGCCTGGAACGGCAGGCACCGTGCTGGAAGCCGGCCGACTCGATCTGCAGCGACGCGCCCTAGAGCGAGCCGGGACCACCCTGAGGCAGGTCTCGCCGGCGCGCCCACGCCACCAGCGCAACGCCGCCGATGACCATCGGTATGCTCAGCAACATCCCCGTGGTTACCCAGTGGCCGGCGATGAAGCCCATCTGGACGTCGGGCTCTCTGAAGAACTCGACGCTGATTCTGAACACGCCATACAGGGAGAGCATCCAGCCGACGAGCTCACCGCGCGGCCGTGGCGGTAGCTTGCGCGCGAGTACCAGCATCACCACGAACAGGACGGCGCCCTCAAGAAGCGCCTCGTACAGCTGAGAGGGATGCCGAGGCTGTCCGCCGGCACCCGGGAAGACCACGGCCCACGGAACGGTCGAGACCCTACCCCACAGCTCGGCATTCACGAAGTTCGCGACGCGACCCAAACCAAAGCCGATGGGCGCCCCCACGCAGCCAAGGTCCCACAGCGTCAGCAGTGGCATACGAAGAGACCGGGCAGCCCACACGCCGGCGACCAGGATGCCCACGAGCCCGCCATGAAACGACATACCGCCGTCCCAGATGGCTAGTATCTCCAGGGGATGCGACAGGTAATACCCGTTGCCGTACACAAGGACGTATCCCAGACGGCCGCCCACGATCACGCCCGTGATGGCGGCCAGCAACACCGTGAGCAGGTCGTCGTCCGAGAACCCAAGATCCCATCGGCGCGCCAGCCAACGCATGAGCAGCACGGCGGCGACGAAGCCGGCGAGATACGCCAACCCGTACCAGTGCACGGCGAGCGGACCGATCCTGATGGCGACCGGATCGATAGCGGGAAATGCGAGCGACGCGAGAGTCACTACGCCGTGGGTGCTGACGGCGACTGCGGGGCCTCGAAGCTGGTGTTGGGAAGGACCGCAGACGCCGCGTCGATCTCGAAGTACGCACGAGCGGCGAAACCGAACATGCCCGCCAGCAGGTTCGCGGGGAACGACTGGATGGCCGTGTTGAAGCTCATGACCGAGTCGTTGTAGAACTGGCGCGCGTAGGCGATCTTGCCCTCGACGGCCGCCTCCTGCTGCTGCAGGTCAAGGAAGTTCTGGTTGGCCTTGAGGTCCGGGTACGCCTCGGCGACCGCGAACAGGGACTTGAGCGCGCCGGTGAGCACGTTCTCGGCCTGTGCTTGAGCCTCGACACCCGTGGCGGACACGGCGATGTTGCGCGCCTGGATGACGGCCTCCAACGTCGAGGCCTCGTGGGTCGCATATCCCTTGACGGTGTTGACCATCATCGTGATCAAGTCATAGCGCTGCTTGAGCTGCACGTCGATCTGTGACCACGCGTTGTCCACGCGGTTGCGAAGCACGACCAGCCTGTTGTACAGGGCGATCACAGCGAGGGCGACGACGACGATCACGACGCCCAAGGCCAGACAGATGAACGGTCCGGTCGACATGGAAACCCTCCTCATCCGACGACTCGCGCCGGGTACGGTAGACTCCTACCACGAGCATCAATCGTAGCACTCATCTGCGACATCCGCCCCGCGCGCACCCGTGGCCGCCAAGAGGAATCCCGTGATACCGCTCAAAGCCGAGAAGCGCCGACGCTCGCTGCCACTTACCACAGCAACCCTCGTGATCGCGTGCGTCGCCGTGCTCTTGCGACTGGTCACCATGGCGGACGGACGCGCCACGGCGATCTTCGACGCCCTCGCTGTGGTCCCCTCGCGCCTCTTGGCCACGCCGTTCGACCCCACCCAGGTCCTCACCGTGCTCACCGCCGCGTTCCTGCACGCCGGATGGGTGCATCTTGGTGGCAACATGCTCTACCTGTGCGTGTTCGGGCCCAACGTGGAGGCACGCCTCGGTCACTGGCGCTTCCTGGGCATCTACCTGTTCAGCGCCATCGCCGGCGCCCTCGCGTTCGCGTTGACACACGCGGAGTCCGGCACACCCCTCGTGGGAGCAAGTGCAGCGATCGCCGGCGTTCTGGGCGCGCATCTCGTCTTGGAGCCGCGTGCGCGCGTGACGACGCTCATCCCCGTGCCACCGCTGTTCGAGGTGGCCTCGCTGCCGGCGGGATTCGTCGTGGCCGCATGGTTCGCACTGCAGCTCGCGTCAACGCTCGCCCCTGTGGCGCCTCAGGCCAGCGTCGCGTTCATCGCCCACGTCGCAGGCTTTCTGGCCGGTGCCGTGATCGCGGCACCTGTGGCACTGCTCGATGCATGGCGCGACAGCAGGAGCCGAGCGCGCTCTCGCGGCAAGCGTGAAGGACAAACGAGACGCCGGGCGGCGTGAATGGACGGCGCTACTGTGTGCTGGTGACGGACGAGTCGATCTCGGCGATCGCGTCCTCGACGCAGTCCACGTGGCTGAGCTGACGGCGGAAGTACTCACAGTACGCATCGACACGAGGGTCGCCGTCGAACTCGGTCAACCGGCCCAGTCCGGGCGCGTCCGTCTCAACCAGATAGTCACTCGTGTCCACGAGCTCGGACTCATCAGCGAGCGCCTCGATGGCGGCCATCAGGAATGCCGGCACGACGGCTGTGACGGTGATCTGCGTGCCGCAGTGCGGGCACACGAACGTGATGTCCGCCCGCTCCGCCTCGCGCACCACAACCGTCTCGATGTCCTCGAGGCTGACCTCGATGGGACCGTCGATGGGGCAGGTGATCGTGAACTCCATGGTGATCGCCTCCGTCGTCTCGCCCCTGGGATGATTGTACCGCTGGAGGCCGCGCCTCCAACGCTCAATCCGCACCGACTCTGCGCACCGCAAGAAGCACGCCACCATGCTACACTCGCCCGCATGTCAACGCCTGAGACCGGCATTCCCACCCACGAGATCAGCGGCCCCGAGCTCCACGAAGCCCTGCACGGCACCCGCCGTCAGCGGTTCGTGCGCGGGACCAAGCTCGGCCTGCCGATCTTCCTGGGCTACATGCCCGTCGGCGCAGCCTTCGGCATCCTTGCTCGCACCCTGGGGTTCAGCGTCGCCGAGTCGGTCGCGTGCTCTGCGACGGCACTCGCCGGCGCCGGGCAGTTCATCGCACTCTCTCTCCTCGGCTCAGGAGCGTCGGCGGCCACCACGGTGCTCGCGACGGCGGTCGTGAACCTGCGCTATCTGCTGTTCGGCACCACACTGTCGCCCCACCTCAAAGGCGTGCGTGCGCGCACGCAGGCATGGCTCGCGTTCACGCTCACCGACGAGACCTTCGCGGTCAACATCGCTGATCGTCGCAGAGGCCTGTCGACTCCTGCCGCCATGGCCGGCGTCGGCGCCATCGCATGGACGGGTTGGGTGCTCGGGACCGCGATCGGCGCAGCAGGCGCGAACCTCATCGGTGACCCGACCCGGTGGGGTGTCGATTTCGCGATGGCCGCGATGTTCTCGGCGCTGTTCGTGGCACTGTCAGAGGATCGCCGCCACGTGATCGTCGGGGTGGTCGCAGGTGCCATCGCCCTCGGCCTCCCGCTACTGGGGCGCGCTGGTATCCACATCGCATCGAGCTGGTTCGTCGTGATCGCCTCGATCAGTGCAGCCACCATCGCGACGGCGGTGTTCCGTGAAGAGTGAGGTCACCCAGCAGGCGATCATTCTGACCATCGTCGGTATGGCGGCGGTCAACTTCGCCATCCGGTTCACGCCCATCGCGATCCTGTCCCGTGTCGAGCTGCCGCGACCGGTGCTCCGCTGGCTGTCCTTCATCCCGGTCGCGGTGATGGGCTCGCTCGTCGCGAGCGAGGTGCTCACGCCCCACGGCGTATGGCAGCCGCCGCTCACCAACCCCGGCGTGTACGCATCCATACTCTCGGCGCTCACGTTCCGCTTCACGAGAAGCTTTCTCGGCGCCACACTCGCCGGCATGGTGTCGTACGTCGCACTGCGCGCCGTCCTGTAGCCCATGCTTCCCGCATGCAGGGGCGTGCGCTAGACTACGCGCACGGCGCGTCCCCCCGGCACTCGCCGAGCCCGTTTCCACACTCTTTCGAGGAGCCCTCGCATGGCCCGCGTTCGTCCCTTCGCCGCCTGGCGCTACGCCCGTCCCGACGCCGACATCTCCGCGGTCATCGCGCCCCCCTACGATGTGATCTCAGCCGAGCAGCGCGAGGAGCTGCTCGCGACCGATCCGCGCAACGTGGTGGCCCTCGAGCTCCCGGACGGCCCACTGGATCCTCAGGCCGACGGCAACCGGTACGCCCAGGGCAAGGCCACGTGGGACGAGTGGCGTGCTGACGGAACCCTGACCCAGGACCTCGCGCCCACGCTCTACGTGCTGGAACAGCGCTACCGCTTGGGTGATCGGGAGATCCGTCGCCGCGCGTTCATCGCCGAGGTGGGGCTCGAGCCCTTCGATGCCGGCATCGTGCTCCCTCACGAGCGCACACTGCCCAAGGCACTGGGTGACCGCTTCGAGCTCATCAAGGCGACGGGCGCCAACCTGAGCCAGGTGTTCGGCCTGTTCGACGATCCCGACTGCTCATCGGATGCGATCTACGACCTCGTGACCGCCACGGAACCCATCGCTTACGCCACCGACGCCGATGGCGTCGAGAGCGTGCTGTGGGCAACCGATGACGAGGAGTTGGGCGCCCGGCTCACCGAGCTGATGTCCGACCGTCGGATCTTCATCGCCGACGGCCACCATCGCTACACCACCGCGCTCGCCTACCGCGACCTGCGCAGGGAGCAGGCGGCTGCCGCAGGCGACGCCCCGGCCGACCCCGCGTACGACTACGTGATGATGGCGCTCGTGAACATGGACGACCCCGATCTGGTCGTGTTGCCCTACAACCGCATCGCCGACGGCCCCGAAGGATTCGACAGCGCAGCGTTCAAGAGCGCGCTCGCAGAGTACTTCGACGTGAAGGAGCTTGGCCCGGGTCACCCCAGCGGCGCACTCGGCGGTCTCGACCGCCCCGCGTTCATGGTCAAGACACGCGACGACGAGCGCCCCTTCCTCGCCGTGCTGAAGGCCGACGTGGACACCAACGTCTCGATCGAGGGCGATCGCTCGAGCGCTTGGAAGTCACTCGACGTCGCCGTGCTCCAGGAACTCGTCTTGTGGCCCCTGCTGGGAATCCATCCCGACAAGCCGGAGACTCTGGACCGCATCTCGTTCACCAAGGACGCCCACCAGGCGTTCCGAGCGACCGCCGAGCATGACGTGGCGTTCGTGCTGCGCCCCACCGGTCTCGATCAGCTGCGCGCCGTGTCGCTCATGGGCGAGACGATGCCGCAGAAGAGCACCTACTTCTACCCCAAGCTTCTCTCGGGGCTGGTTTTGCGCTCCGCCGAGTAGCCCACAGCTATCGCTTCACCGCTGAGCCCCGCGCATGGCCCACGCCCGCGGGGCTCAGCCATGTCCGGCGCTCGCACACCTGACCCAGGCGACACGCGTCACACGCAGGCACCTTGGGTCGACAGGTCTGCCGCCCGATCAACCACGCCGGCAGATCCAACGTACCGGGCGACCCGGGACAGAACTCGGCCGCTGCGGCCTCGATCGCCTCGATGCTGTCCGCGTCGGCAAGCCCTGAGCGCAAGAACACGCGGCGGACCTGCACGTCGTAGGCAACCTGACCGCACTCGCGACCGGTGAGCTCGGCCCCGAAATGCCTGGTCAGGATCTCTGTCGCCATGACGGACTTCTTGCGCCCGATACCGTCGAAAGCAGAGAGCCGCTCGGTGACCTCGAGTACCGATGACCCCGGCGCCCAGATCCGCTCCGCCTGACCTCCGTACTCGTCCAAGATCCGCCTCGCCGCCGCGACCACCCACCGAGGCAACGTCTCTTTGAACCGGTGGAGCATCGGGGGTTGCTGAAACGCGCCACGCACCTCATCCGGGTGGGTCGCGAGATACTCGAGATCGATCGTGCCGAGGCGTCGCTGCAGCTCGTACGGCCCGCGCCATGCGCGCTCCGCCGGCACCCCTTGAGTGAACAGCACCCCGATGAGGAACGCTTCCGGTCGCTCGAGCAACGCGTCAGCGAGCGGGTCACCCGTGAACGAGTCACCCACCTGTGCAGCGCCCTGCTCCTCGAGCTCCCGGCCGTAGGCTACGAGCTCCGCCGCTACCTGTTGACGCGTCATCTAGTAGCGCATCGTCCCGTGCTTGATCTTGTGGACGAGCATCTCGCGCTCCTCGGGAGCGTACGCGCCCTCAAGCTTGTCGAGCGCCTTCATCTGTCCGGAGAGCATGAGGCCATTGGCGATCCGATGGAGTGCCAACAGGAAACAGGTGATCGACGCCGCGCAGAACAGGTCACGCACGAGCCCGTACACCGAGAGTTCGTCGTCGTAGTAGTCCACAAGGTCCTCCTCGAGTCGATCCGCCCCTTTGGCGATCCGCTGAGGAGTTGGTTCCCAAACAGGGTTGCGACACTAGCCCCTGCGCGGCGCGTTCTTGAGAAAGAAGGCGCAGTAGGTGCAGTTCTCTTTGATCGCGGCCGATCGGTCGACTGAAGGATCGAAGATCAGCTCAGGGTCGACCGTGAGCTCGTAGGTGGCGCGGTCACACCCGGCGAACGCACACTTGGTGGGGCACTGGTCCATCAGTACCGTGGGATGCGGGCACTCCGCCTGCATCTCCTCGTCGCACCCGCGCTGCTCCCAGCACTTTGCCATGTTGATCTCGCGCCTCCTACGTTGCCGGTTCTGGCTCGACCGATTCTACTACGCCTGCACGGTTCGTGCCGTTGTCTCCAGTGGCAGCAAGGCCGTGTGTCACAGGTATGCGGTAGACTGCCTGACGTGAATGATTCTCAGCGGCTTCCCACACAAGTAGATACCGTGGTTGTCGGAGCGGGCCCGGCGGGCCTGATGGCCGCCTTGCACGCCGCCGAGCGCGGAGACGTGCTCGTCATCGACTCATCACCGCTGCCGCGGGACAAGAGTTGCGGCGGGATGCTCAATGAGCACACGCAGCAGTTCCTCTCGACATACGGCACCATCCCCGACGACATGGTGCTGGCCCCTGAATGGGTCCACTTCCGCTATCACGACTGGGATCGCGGCATCCGAAAGCCCACGCGGCTTCGCTTCGCGAACGTCGACCGTCGCCGTTTCGACGACTGGCTCACCACACTTCTGCCGGACAACGTCACGGTGGTCGGAGGCATGACGGTCACCCAGATCACCGAGCAACCCGACTGCGTCAATGCCGTGGTACGCGCCCTCGATGGCACCACAGCCACGATCCGGTGCGAGAACCTGATCGGGTGCGACGGCCCACGCTCGACCGTTCGTCGCACGTTGGGCGTGGGCAGCGTCTCAACCTACGTGACGCTCCAGGACTTCTGCACCATCGAGGGCGACCTCGAGCCGTACTTCGACTGCATCTACATGCGAGACATCGGCGACTCGTTCGGCTACGCCTACGTGGTACCCAAAGGCGACACGGCGATCGTGGGTTCGGTGTTCTACCCCAAGACGAAGCGGCCCCACGAGAAGCACGAGCAGGTGCTCAAGACGTTGCGCGCGTCGTTGCCGCTCGGCGAATCGGTCAAGCGTGAGGCATGGGTAGCCCTGTCCGTCAGGCACCGTGACGACGTCGTGCGTGGTTCGAGCCGAATCCTGCTCGCAGGCGAGGCTGGCGGCTTCATGTCCCCCACCAGCGGCGAGGGCATCTCGTACGCGCTCAACACCGGCAGACTCGCCGGTCTGGCGGTCGCACACAGCCGCCCGTCAGAGGCGCTCGCCGTCTATGAGCGTTCGACGGCTCACATCGCGTCCAACATCTCGCGCAAGCTCAAGTGGCTCCCGTTCATGGAGTCCTCGACCGGCAAGTATCTCGCGGGGTTCGTCCCCACACCGGTCGTATCCAAGATCACTCAGGGCCTCTAGACCGGGCCAAGCGCTCCTAGCGCTGCCAGTTCAAGTGCATCCGACTCGGCGTCGCCGAGTCCTGCCCCAGGTACTTGCTTCCCAGCTCAGGGTGCCCGTACGGGCGGTCGACCGCCGTGGTCATCTGCGAGAACGAGATCTGGCCGATCTTCATTCCCGGAACCAGCAGGATCGGCAGATTGGCCACATTGCTCAACTCGAGCGTCAGCCGCCCGTCCCAGCCCGGGTCCACGTAGCCGGCCGTCGAGTGGATCAGCAACCCCAGCCGTCCCAGCGAGCTCTTGCCCTCCAGTCTCGCCACCAGATCATCGGGCAGCGCGATCCGCTCGACCGTGGTCCCCAGTGCGAACTCCCCCGGATGCAGAACGAACGGCTCCTCGACAGAGGCCATCACGCCCTCGGTCAGCCCGGGCTGCTCGCGCGCCGGGTCGATGTAGGGGTACCGCGAGTTCCTAAATACCTGGAAGTCACCGCCAAGATGCAGATCCACGCTCGACGGCTGGATGTCGTCCGGATCGCACGGATCGATCATGATCCGGCCCTTTGCCATTTCGAGCTTGATCGTCCTATCCGACAACACCATCGCGGACTCTCCCTCATATCGACGATGGCCCGCACGGGGGTTCCCGCGCGGGCCATCGATCATGTCTACCGAATCAACCCTACGCGCACTTGCTGAAACCACAGCTCCGGCACACGGCGCAACCACTCTCGTGCTCCAGTGCGCCGCCACACTCGGGGCAGGCGCCCGACAGATTGTCCAGGGCGTCGGTGTTCTTGGAGACGGCGGTCGCGGCCTGGCCGGTCGCCATGAACTCGATGGCGTGCTCCATCACGATACCCACGGCATCAGCGCACGACAGAACCTTGCCACCCTCGGCCCACGACGGGGAGGGGCAACGGATGCCGCGCAGGTGCTTGACCAGCGCATCGGGGTCAACGCCGGCGCGCAGCGACACCGAGATCATGCGCGACAGTGCTTCCGACTGCGACGCCGCGCAGCCACCCGACTTGCCCATCTGGGTGAAGACCTCACACATGCCCTCCTCGTCCCAGTTGACGGTGACGTAGAGGTTGCCGCATCCGGTCTGGATCTTCTCGGTGCGACCCTGGGTGATCGACGGACGCTCGCGGGGCTCGATCTCGCCCGCACGCGCGATCATCGGGTCAACCGACACCGCCGATCCACCCTTGGCGCTCTTGCCCGTGGTGAGGACCTGACCTTCCTTGGAGCCGTCACGGTAGATCGTGACACCCTTCACGCCCAGCTCGTAGGCGAGGTCATAGACCATGCGGACGTCGTCCGGGGTCGCGTCGCTTTCGAAGTTGACCGTCTTGGAGACCGCGTTGTCACAGTACTTCTGGAACGAGGCCTGCATGCGGATGTGCCAGACCGGCTCGATGTCGTGAGCGGTCACGAAGATGTCCTGGATGTCGCCCGGCACCTCGTCGATCCCGTGAACCGAGCCGTGATCGGCGATCAGGGCCATCAGCTCGCGGCTGTAGAACCCGCGCTTGACGGCGATCTCCTCGAACAGCGGATTGACCTCGACAAGGCGATCGTTGTCCATGACGGTGCGGACGTAGCTCACGGCGAACAGCGGCTCGACGCCCGAAGAGCAGTTCGCGATGATCGACAGCGTGCCCGTGGGGGCGATGGTGGTCACGGTCGCGTTGCGGATGGGACCGCCCTCGGCGGTGTCATAGATCGAGCCCTCGAAGTTCGGGAACGAACCCCGAACCTCGGCGAGCTTGCGGCTCGCAGCCTTCGCCTCGGCATCGATGAAGCCCATGATCTTCTCGCCCAGCGCCACGCCCTCATCGGAGTTGTAGGCGATGTCCATCTTGATGAGCATGTCTGCCCAGCCCATGACCCCAAGACCGACCTTGCGATTGCCACGCGCCAGCTCGTCGATGGCGGGCAGAGGGTAGTTGTTCACTTCGATGACGTCGTCAAGGAAGCGGATACCACGATGGACCACGTCGGCAAGGCGATCCCAATCGACGTCCGGTCCGTTCTCGGTCAGTCGGACCATCTTGCTCAGGTTGACCGAGCCCAGGTTGCACGCCTCGTACGGGAGAAGCGGCTGCTCGCCACAGGGGTTGGTCGACTCGATCTCGCCCAACTGCGGCGTGGGGTTATCGCGGTTGATGCGATCGATGAAGATGATGCCGGGGTCGCCCGTAGCCCACGCCATCTCGATGATGAGGTCGTAGACCTCGCGCGCATCCAGGGAGCCGGCGGCATCCTTCGACCGCGGGTTGTACAGCGAGTAGGAGGTCCCTGCCTTCACGGCCTCCATGAACTCCTCGGTGAGGGCCACGGAGATGTTGAAGTTCGAGAAGTCACCGTCGGCCTTGCACTTGATGAAGCTCAGGATATCCGGATGGTCGATACGGAGGACGCCCATGTTGGCGCCGCGGCGCGTTCCACCCTGCTTGACCGCCTCGGTCGCCTGGTTGAACACCCGCATGAACGACACCGGACCGCTTGAGACCCCCTGGGTCGAGCGAACCGAGTCACCGGCAGGACGCAGGCGCGAGAAGGAGAAGCCCGTACCGCCGCCCGACTTGTGGATCAGCGCGGTATCGCGCACAGCACCGAAGATCGACTCCATCGAATCGTCAACCGGCAAGACGAAGCACGCCGAAAGCTGCTGAAGCTCCCGACCGGCATTCATCAGTGTGGGCGAGTTCGGCAGAAACTCGAGTGACGTCATCAACTCATAGAAGTCGCGAGCCGTCTCGGCGACCTCCGCGTCACCGGCTCCCCACTCCCGCTCGGCCGATGCGATGTTCTCGGCGACACGGATGAACATGTCGCTGGGGTTCTCGATCGGCTCACCGGCCTCGTCCTTCAACAGGTAGCGCTTCTGAAGAACCTTCAGCGAGTTCGGGCTCAGAATCTCATCGATGGCGCGCGAGTAACCGGTCACGCCTGCAGCGTCGGCCATGGGGCCCCTCTCCCTCGAATACTTGCCGTGCCGATCGTCCAGGCAGCACGGTAAACGAACACTAGATATTGCGGCTCGCCAATCGTATGTGCGTACATATTGTGCGTCAACGCACAGATGACGAGCGGCATGATAGTGCGCCGTACGGCACCACCACCGTCGGCAGGCGAACCCCGAACGGTCGCCAGAAACACAAAGGGCGCCGCGCCGGATTAGCCGGCGGGCGCCCCGAACACTCAATCTATGCAGCTTAGACGGGCTCTACACGCACCACGTCAGGAATCTGCTCCTTCAGCACACGCTCGACACCGTTGGCCAACGTGAGCTGCGACATCGGGCATCCGCGGCAGGCACCCTGAAGGGCGACCTTCACAACGCCATCCTCGGTCACGTCGACAAGCTCGACATCGCCGCCGTCGGCCTGCAGTGCAGGACGAATGAGATCGAGTGCCTCCTGAACGCTCTCCTTGCTGATCATCTGACTCCTCCTTCGCGAGGTGATGGGCGTACCGAACGAGCTCCGGCGCTCGCCGGTCACCTCGTTCGCGCATCTTCTGCGAGAACTGTACCACAATCCTTACAAAGCCAGTCGCTTTTGAGCGCTAGACGGGCTCTATGGTCGCTATGAGTCCCCCAGAACGCAGACCGTCACGATAGAGTTCAGCGGGCTCCAGGGGGCATATGATCACGACCGCCAGACCCTGTTCGTGAGCCTCTAGCATGATTCCGTGGGCCTGGGGCCCAGACATCCCCGGTACGGCCCTCAGAAGGGTTCTGACGACATGATCCATCGTGTTGATGTCATCGTCGTGAAGCAGCACGCGATACCGCGGCAAGAGGCCCACGGACGGGCGTATGGACACGTTCTTGGTGCTCACCTGCATACGAAACCCCACATCACACGGGAACGCAAAAAGAGCCGTCGGATGCGCTTAGCGGCGTCCTACTCTCCCAGGCCTTTACAGCCC
>CAYOHY010000039.1:0-18131 GCA_964403885.1 uncultured Eubacteriales bacterium | reverse complement strand
CGCTCGTTACCGACCGCCCACGCCACCATGCCGGTGCCGGTGGTGTCGATCGCGACCAGCTTGGCGAGCGTGGTGGGAGCGGGCGTCTCGTCGTTGGGCGGCGGGTAGATGGGGCCCTCGAACTGCGTGGTCCACGACGCGCCGTCGTTGTTGGATGAGGCGATGATCGCCTTCTCGTCGGAGCTCGACCGCTTGCGCTGGCCCACCGCCACGACGCGTCCGCCCGCGAGCACGGCGACGTCGCCTAGGTTGGTGTCGAGCGAGTTGAGCACCGGACCCATAGGCGTGGCCGAGACAGGCGTGAAGCCCACTTTGTAGACGTGGTCGTCAAGGTCGCTCATCGCCCACGCGGAGGTGGGGCTTGAGGCGGCAACGCCAAAGAGCCACTGGTTGGTGATGCGCTGGGCGCTCCACGACAGGCCGCCGTCATCGGTGTAGGAGACGAACCCGTTGGGGCTTGCGCCGCCGGCCATGAAGCCGTGGGTCGCGTCGTAGAACGAGATGGCCTCGACGCGCTGCGTGGATATCGCGTACGCCGGCGCCGCCGATGTGATCATCGCGGCCGACAGACCAAGTGCGAGGATGCGCTGCAGACGACGCATACCGGACCACCTTACCCGTGGTAGATGTCAGATGTGGTGACGCGTTCGTGCGTCATGCCGGTGGCACACGACCATGCCCGAGTGTACCACCGCACCTGCGCGCGGCGGTCCGCTCGGACTGATGGCTGCAACGCCCGTGCCGAGCTACTCGCTCCAGCGCTCATGGTGCACGAACGCGGGCTCGAAGCGGTCGGCTGCGGGCTTGGTCTCGGCGGGGTGTCCGATGGCGAGCATCGCGAGCGGCTCCACGCCCTCAGGCAGGCCGAGGACCTTGCGTACGTTGTCGGCACGCTCGGCGATGGGGTGCACGCCCAGCCACACAGCGCCCAACCCCAGCGAGTTGGCCGCGACGAGCGCGTTCTCGATCGCCGCCGAGCAGTCCTGGACCCAGTAACCGGGGTGCTTCTCGGTGCGCGTGTCGCCACACACGACGATGCCCAGCGGTGCGTCGGCGAGCATCTTGGCGTAAGGCGTGGTCTTGGACAGCTCGCTGCGCTGATCGGCCTCGGTCACCACGATGAAGCGCCACGACTGCTGGTTGCCCGCGCTGGGTGCGGCCATGGCGGCGCGCAGGATGGTGTCCGTCTGCTCCTCGGTGACCGCTTGGTCCGTGTAGGTGCGGATGGAGCGGCGGGTCATGATGGCGTCGAGGCAGTTCATGAGCGGTCCTCTCGGTCCGGCGCGGGCTCGGCTTCGAGCGCACGCACGCGTTTGCGGTCACGCCTGATGACAGGCGACGTGGCGAAGAGCAGGTCGTTCTCGAACGATACACGCTCGAAGGTGGCGAGCTCGTGGGCGAGATCGGTGACGTTGGCGCGCGGGTCGGGCGCCTCGATGGATGCGCCGTGCAGGTCGACCTCGACCAGGTTTCCCGACGTGCGCTGGTGCGCGACCGCCTTCTCGAGCGCGCCGCGGATGCGGCTGCGCGTCGAGGGCGCCCGCAACGCGTCGAGCATGCGCGTGCGCAGGGCCTCGAGCTCCTCGGCGGCGGGGTGTTTGGGCAGCGCGGCCAGGGCACGGCCGATGTCATCGGCGAGCGGGCGGTTGGTCTCCTGCACCACGAACTTCACCACGTGCCACGACTCGTAGAGGTCATGGCTGCCGGTGATCTCGCGGCGCTTGAGCCACAGCCACGCGTGGAGGCGTCGGCGCCAGTCCCACCACAGCAGCGGGTTGGCGAGGCCCTCATCGGGGATGAGGAACCACCCTCGCTCGAGCAGCATCGCACCAAAGACACCCGAGCCACCCGAGGTCTCCGTGCGGTGCTTGCCCACGCGCGCCTTGTACAGCCCGCAGCTGGGCGAGGCCTCCTTGGCGACGAACGCCTCGATCCCGGCGCGCTCAAGCGCTCCCATCGCGGCCTCACATCCGGCGACGATCATCTCGGTGCGGTCGTGTCCTCGGCGGTCGAGGACCTTGGCGGTGCCGGCGAGCACCTCTTGGCCGGTGCCGGTGAGGTGGACGGGCATCCGCGGCACGCCCAACCCCGCAAGACACTCGGGGCACACCGGCGTCCACGTGAAGTCGGACTTCTCTCGGCCGATGATCTTGAGCGCGTCGAACGCACGGCCGTTGTAGCGCACGGGACAGTTGTAGATGCAGGCGGAGATGCCTATCGCGACCTTGTCGGTGATGATCTGAGCCATGTGGCGTGGTCCTCTCGTCGTGTGGTTCTTACCCGACGGGGCATGGCGCGCGAGGTCGCGGTCGGGAACAATCGAGGTGTCCCTGTGCATGGAGGCCCCATGACCACCACGCTCGTCTGGTTCAGGCGCGACCTGAGGCTCGCCGACAACGCCGCGCTCACCGCGGCCCTGCGCGGCGCCGATGCGGTGGTGCCGGTGTTCGTGCACCCCAGCGTGGTGGGACCGCACGCCGGCGGGCCCGGCGCCGAGGCGTGGCTCGACCGCTCGCTCGCCTCGCTCGACGACTCGCTGCGCGAACGCGGCTCCGGGCTGGTCATCCGCGTGGGCGCCCCCGCCGCCGCCCTGGCCCAGCTCGCCGAGGAGTGCGGCGCGTCGCGCGTGCACTGCCAGCGCGACCACTCCCCCGACGGCATGGCCGAGGAGGCCGCGGTTCGCGAGGTGCTGCGCGCGCTGGGGGTGACGCTCGAGGTCGCCGAGGGCCAGCTGCTGGTGACGCCCGAGCAGATCTGCACCGGCAGCGGCGGGCCATACCGCGTCTTCACGCCGTACTGGAAGTCGTGGGCGCGCGCGTGGGAGCCGGCCCAGCCGCTTGCCGCACCCGATGCCATCCCGCGCCCCACGCTGCAGCCGCCCAGCGCCGGTCCCGTGGCCGCCCGCCCCGGGGCGCCCGACATCGTCCGCTGGTGGACGCCGGGCGAGCGCGGCGCACACGCGGCCCTGAAGCGCTTCGTGGACGAGGCGCTCGCCGACTACGCCGAGCAGCGGGACCGCCCCGACCTGCGCGGCACGAGCGAGCTCTCCCCTCGGCTAGCCTGCGGTGAGCTGTCGCCGCGCCAGGTGATGTGGACGCTGAGAGATGCCACCGGCACCGAGGCGTTCGTGCGCCAGCTCGCGTGGCGCGAGTTCAGCCACCACCTTGCGCACCACTTCCCGCACATGCTCGACGCCCCGCTGCGGGCCGAGTTCTCGGCGTTCCCGTGGTGCGACGCCGGGGAGGCTTTCGACGCGTGGAAGCAGGGATGCACGGGGTATCCGCTGGTGGATGCCGGAATGCGGCAGCTCGCCGCCACGGGATGGATGCACAACCGCGTGCGGCTGGTGTGCGCGTCGATGCTCACCAAGCACCTGCTGGTGGATTGGCGCGCGGGCCAGGCGCACTTCCGCGATCGGCTCGCCGACCACGACGCCGCCGTCAACGCCTTCAACTGGCAGTGGGTCGCCGGCTCAGGGGCCGATGCGGCACCGTACTTCCGCATCTTCAACCCGAGGCTGCAAGGCGAACGGTTCGACCCGCACGGCGACTACGTGCGCACGTGGGTGCCGGAGCTGGGTGAGCTCGACACGCGCTGGATCCACCATCCGCACGACGCGCCGGCATGGGACCTCGCACGCGCGGGCGTGCGGCTGGGCGAGACCTATCCCCTGCCCCTCATCGACCACCGAGAGGCACGCGAACGCGCGCTCGCGGCGTACGCGGCTACTGTGCGGCGGGCGTGATGACGTAGTCGAGGGAGGTGAAGCCGTCGCCGATCTCGGTGATCGTGACCACGCCTTCGCCGCCGTCTCGGCTCACGGTGAGGATCGCGCTGCGTGCGCCCTCGTCGCCCGCCTCGTCGCGCAGGACCTCCCAGCCGGCCTTCTCGAAACCGGCGGCGGTGCCGTTGACGATGTCGGTGTAGGGATCGGCGCTGCGCAGCGACAGGCTGTAGGCGTCATCGGTCATGCGCGACTCGGCGACCTTGGCGCCCGGCCACAGCGGCAGGTCCTGCGGGTTATCGGCGGACAGCGTCCCGGTGACCTTGGCGGCCGGCGCGGCGACGGTGGCCTCGATGGTGACGACCTTGGGCGGAGGGGTGAACTTCTCCTCGAGCTTCTTGCAGCCGGTGGTCGACACGGCGACCAGGACAAGCATCACGGCGACGATGAGGCGAGCGCGCATCAAGATCTCCTCGGTAGTGACACAGCGCCCTCGCAAGGTGCGAAGGCGCCGAGGTGTTCAGTTGGCGGAGGCGCGTGCGAATCGAACACACCCAGGAGGCTCTTCACCCCCCACGACGGTTTTGAAGACCGCGGAGCCCACCAGGACCCATTCGCCTCCGTCGCGCATTGTGCGGATGGCGGCCCACGGTGTCAACGAACGCGCGGGCGGACGGCGAACGGGTAGAAACCCCCACGACGAAAGGGGTTGCCGTGACCGGTCGTGGGCGCAAGTGGATTCTGTGGTTGAGCGTGCTTGCAGTGGTAGGTGTGCTCGCCTTCATCGGCAGCGCGCTTGCCACCGACAAGTCGTCGTTTTGCGGCACGTGCCATGAGATGCAGCCGTACAACGACGCCTGGGCGAAGGGCCCGCACGCCACGAAGGCCCAGTGCATCGACTGTCACGTGAACCACCCCCTGCCGGAGCGCTTCGCGCACAAGTTCGTCGCGCTCAAGGAGGTGTGGGCGCACTTCACCGGCGACACGCTGTTCCCGCGCCCCACCCCGCCCGAGGTGCCTGACGCCCGGTGCCTGCGCTGTCACAAGGACCTCCCGGCGATGATCGGGCAGTTCCCGCACGGACTCCACGCCAAGAAGGGCGACTGCCAGGGCTGCCACTACGACACCGGGCACAACGTGAGCGAGTCCGCGCTGAAGCAAGCCGGCGTGTTCAATCCCAACGTGAAGGTCGACCGGCCGAGCTTCAAGTACGCGAGCATCGGCAACGGCAAAGCGAACCTGCCGGGGCATCCCACCGTGAGCTGCTCGCGCTGCCACGACATGAAGCTGACCCCGTGCAAGTGGTGCCACAAGCACCCCAAGGAGGAGCATCCCGACATCGGCTCGCGCGACTGCTCGGCATGCCACAGGCCCGCCGCGAAGTTCGTGTTCCGCCACCCCACGTCGGGTGCGGACTGCACGTCGTGCCACACGGTGCCCAAGGATGATCATCCGGCGCTCAAGGGTCGCGCCTGCACCGAGTGTCACCGTCGGCCCGGGAAATCGTGGGCGTTCTCGCACCCCGGCGCGAGCGCGACGTGCTCGGAGTGCCACACGCCGCCGGCACGCCACTTCAAGGGCGCGTGTACCGACTGCCATCGCAAGCCCGGTGTGAGCTGGTCGTTCAGGCATCCCGGCGGCACGGGCGAGCACTCGTACCGCAGCTTCGCGTGCGTGAACTGCCACCCCACGAGCTTCCGAGTCGCTCGGTGCACCTGCCACGTGGACAAGGGTGTTCCGCGCAACTGACGCGCGCAAGGACTCCTGAACCGGGAAACCGCGGAATGTCCACATGAGGAATCTCTCACGTGGCTCTCACGTGGTGCTCACCTCCTTCAACGATGCTCAGACAGGCAAAGGATCCCTACCCGCGTGGAGGAAACACCATGACCCGAGTCCGTACCTGGGCCGCGGCACACAAGACGATCGCGATCCTGGCGGTCATCACAAGCATCGTGATCGCGGCTGCCGGCGCGGTTGGCGTGGCCAAGGCGACGGACGCCCCGGCGTTCTGCGGCTCGGCGTGCCATGAGATGGGCCCGTACCACTCCGCGTGGGCCGAGGGCCCGCACGCCAAGGTCGCTTGCGTGGAGTGCCACGTGAAGCCGGGTGAGGTCAATCGCCTGACCCACAAGGTCGAGGCGATGAAGGAGCTGTGGATCCACGTCTCCGGCGAGCCCACGTTCCCGCTCGAGAAGACGGCGGTCGTCCCCAACGACCGCTGCGTCCGCTGCCACAAGAACATCAAGGTCAGCGACACCGGCTTCGATCACGCCAAGCACGCGACCAAGGGCGACTGCCAAAGCTGTCACTCCACCGCCGGTCATGAGGTGACCGCGGCAGCCCTGAAGGAGGCCGGTGTCTACAACGCCTCCGCGACCGACGACACCCTCACCACCCGTGTGGCAGTTGTCGACGGCGGCGTGGCCAACATCGTGAACCACAAGCAGGTCAGCTGCTCGCGCTGCCACGACATGGCCAAGACCGGCTGCAAGTCGTGCCACACCCCCAAGCATGAGGGCACCGGCCCTGCCGCGAAGACCGCCGAATGCGTGACGTGTCACGCGCCGGGCGAGCAGTTCGTGTTCGCGCATCCCACCGATGCCCCGGACTGCGGCTCATGCCACGAGCCCACCACCGCCAAGCATGACTACAACGGCGAGTGCGCCACCTGCCACAACAAGCCCGGTCAGGCCTGGACGTTCGCACACAACCCCAAGGCCGACTGCACCAACTGCCACGCCAGCCCCGCCAAGCACATCGACGTGCAGGCTGCCTGCTCGACGTGCCACAAGACCGGCGTGAGCTGGGCGTTCAGCCACCCGCGTGTCGCCGATGGCTGCACCTCGTGCCACGCGCGTCCCGCGCAGCACCGCACCGGCGAGTGCACCACGTGCCACAAGACCGGCGTGAGCTGGGCGTTCGATCACCCCAGCCGCTCGGCGTCGTGCACGAGCTGTCACCCGCGCCCCGCGCAGCACAACTCGGGCGCGTGCACGAGCTGTCACGGCGTGGGCACCTCGTGGGCGTTCCGCCACCCCAAGTCCGCCGCATGCGCCACGTGCCATGCGCGCCCCGCCGCGCACAAGACCGGCTCGTGCACCACGTGCCACCGGGCCGGCACCACGTGGGCGTTCCGCCACCCCAGCTCGTCGGCGACGTGCACGAACTGCCACAACCGTCCCTCCGGGCACCGCGCCGGCTCGTGCGCGACGTGTCACCGCGTGGGCACCTCGTGGGCGTTCCGCCACCCCACCTCGACCGCCTGCCGCAACTGCCACAGCTCGCCGGCGAACCACTACGGCACCACGTGCGCCTCGTGCCACTCGCCCAGCCGTGCTTGGTCCAACGCGACCTTCAGCCACGCGCGCATCCCGGGCGGCGAGCACACCTACCGAAGCTTCGCCTGCAGCAACTGCCACCCGAACGGCTACAGTAGTCACACGTGCGCGAAGTGCCACGACAGCTCCAGTGGGCCGTCCGGTGACTAGAACGAAGAAGGTGCCTGAGCTGCTGTTGGGAATGAGCCAGAAGGTCGCGGTGACGGTAGCCACGGTCGTGCTGCTCGCAGCCGGCGGAGCCCTCGCGCTTCGCGCCGGTGCGGCACCGGGCACCGCGAGGCCGGCGGCGCTCATCGAGTCCGATCGTCCGGTCGACCCGGGCACCACCACCTCGGCGACCGCCGGGGCGGGCACGGCACCGTCGACGCCCGCCACCGAGGCGACCACTCCGGCAGGCGAGACGCCGGCTGCGGGTGCGGCCACCCCACGCACGGGCGCACAGGCGTCCACGGGCGGACGCGTCGTGGTGCGACAGGGCTCGGGCCGTGGCGACTCGGGTACGGGCGCATCCACCCCCAAGCCCGGAGACCCTTCCGTGACGCCTCCCAGCACCGAGACCACACCCGGCGCCGGCGATGGCGACCACGAGACGGTGACGCCTCCGGTCCGCGACGAGGACGACGAGCACCAGGAGCACTCGCGCGACGTCACGCCCACCCCGGGCCTCGACTCGCGGCTCGACTCCGGCGCGCCTCTCTCATCGGCAAGCGTTCAGGAACCCATTTCCAGTGGGAATAGTCTCCCTGAGGGCCGGACGAAGTAGAGCCGGTCAGCCCGTTTGAGAGGCATGGCCGTGAACATCTTGTTGGTTGAGGACGAGGACCGGATCGCGTCGTTCATGTCCAAGGGACTGAACGCCGAGGGACACCACGTCGAGCGCGCATCCACCGTGGCCGAAGGCTCATCGATGGCGCTCACCTACGACTTCGATGTCGTCCTGCTCGACCTGATGCTCCCCGACGCACACGGTCGCGACGCGCTGTCGCGCATCCGCCAGGCCAAGCCCGAGGTACCCGTGATCGTGGTCTCGGCGCTGGGGCAGACCGAGGACAAGGTCGAGCTGCTCGACATGGGCGCCAACGACTACCTGGTCAAGCCGTTCGCGTTCGCCGAGCTCGCGGCGCGCGTCCGCGCTGCGGGCCGTCAGGGCCAGATGTCGGGGCGCGTGCTCACCGTGGGCGACCTCGAGCTCGACACCAAGACGCGCGTGGCCACTCGTGGCGACGACGTGAAGGTCGACCTGCCGTCGCGTGAGTTCGCGCTTCTGGAGTACCTGATGCATCACGCCGGTCAGGTGCTCAGCCGCCAACAGCTGCTCGACGCGGTGTGGGGCATCGACTTCGACACCGACAGCAACGTGGTCGACGTCTACGTGAGCTACCTGCGCCGCAAGCTCGACCGCCAGGGCGAGGCCTCGGTGATCGAGACGGTCCGCGGAGCCGGCTACCGTGTCAGGAGCTAGGAGCCGGCTTTCAGCCAGCGCGCGCGTCCTGCTCGCGATGACGGGCGTGCTCGCCATCGCCATCTCGCTACTCGTGGTGGTGGCCTACGCGGTCACCACGCGCACCCTGACGAGCCAACTGGACGCGACGCTCGCGGCCGAGGCCGACGCGTACTCGGCGGCGATGCAAGGCGCGCCCTCGGACAGCGCGTTGGGTGACGCGACGCGTGCCTACCTCACCGGACGCGTGAACGAGGGCTCGGGCCGCGAGGTCTTGCTGCTCGTGGCGTTCGACCGGCCGCAGGGCGGACGGCGCGTGATCTCGAACTCCGACCTGCGCATCGAAGACGCCGCCGACAACACCGCGATCAAGGCGCCGCCCAGCGCCACGCGCTTCAGCGACGTGCACTTCAACGGCCGCACCTACCGGGTGGTGTCTGTCCCGGTGTTGTCGCAAAGCACGCCGGTGGGCGTGTTCCAGGCGGCGGCCGCCGCGGACGTGGTCACGACCACCGCGCGCAGCGTGGCGCTCACGCTGGCCGCGGCCGGCCTCATCGCGCTTGCGGTGGGGCTGCCGCTCTCCTACCTCGCGACGCGCCGCGCACTGTCGCCGCTCACGCACATGGCCGCCGCCGCGACAGAGATCTCTCACGCGCGGCTGGGCAAGCGGATCGACTACGACGGCCCCAAAGACGAGCTGGGCCAGCTCGCCGACGCCCTGAACGAGATGCTGGGACGCCTTGAGAACGCCTTCGACGACCAGCGGCGCTTCGTCGCCGACGCGAGTCACGAGCTGCGCACGCCGGTCGCGGTCATCAGGGGCAATGTGGAGCTGCTGCGCACGGGGCACTCCTCCGGTGCCGACGCCGACGAGAGCCTCGAGATGATCGAGAACGAATCGGTGCGGATGGGCCGCCTGCTCGACGAGCTGCTGGCGCTCGCACGCCTCGAGAGCGGCGGCACCACACGGTTCCAGCCGCTGCAGGTACGAGCGCTGGTCGACGAGGTCGCGGCCCGCGGTCGCGCGCTGGGCGAGCGCACCATCACAAGCCAAGGCCTGTGCGAGGCGTGGATCGACGGCGACCCCGACCTGCTCGACCAAGCGCTCGTCAACCTGGTGAAGAACGCCGTGGCGCACACCGAGGAGGGCGGCCGCATCGAGTTGGCCTGCTCGGCGGACGAGCGCACGGCGCGCATCAGCATCACCGACGACGGCCCCGGCATCCCCGAAGCAGACCTCGCGCGCGTCTTCGACCGCTTCTACCGCGCGCAGGGCAGCGCACGCGACGACGGAACCGGCGGGGCAGGTCTGGGGCTCGCGATCACGCGCCGACTGGTGGAGCTGCACGGCGGCGCCATCCACGCCGAGAACGTCGAGCCACACGGCGCGCGCTTCGTGGTGGAGCTGCCCCGGATCGCCGAGCCCGTCTAGGCCGCTACGCCCGACGCAGCACCCGCACGTCGCCTTCGCGCTTCGTGACGCCTTGCGCGTCGAAGTACTCGAGCAACGGGATCGCGTACTTGCGGCTCACGCCCAGCGCGTCGCGCAGCTCGGACGCTGTGAGCCCGTCAGGTGCCGCACTCAGCGCTTCGGCGAGCGAGCGTCTCGCGCCCGCCATCGCCTCCGCCGAGAAGTGCAGCTCGCTCGAGACCCGCACGATGTCGCCGCGCGTCGCGAGCCGGCCCAGCACCTTGCGTGCGACGCCCGCGTCCACGCCTGCCTCGGCGGCAAGCTCGGTGACGGTGGCCGGCGCGAGGCCCTGCGACGCGATCAGCGGCAGCAGCTTGGCCTCGGCGTCCGCCTCGTCGGCCAGCGCGGAGACGGCGGCTTTGGGGTGGCGGACCTGGCCCTTCTCGGCGACGGCGAGGGTGCGTTCGACGGCCACCTCGAGGATGGCGTCGAAGGCCTTTGGGCTCAGGCGGCGCTCGACGCGGTCGCGCAGAGCGCTTGTGGCGATGCCGGTGGCCTTGGGGTCGGCCTGATGGAAGGCGAGCAGCTCGCGCTCCACGCCACTGACGAGCGACTCGAGCGCGTCGGGGGTGATGAACGCGGTCTCGGTGCCCACCTTGAGACGCTCGAGCTTGGCCTTGTTGAGCTCGTCGGCGACCTGCGGCCGCGGCACGCCGAGCGCGGCCGCCACCTGCGCGCTCGTCATGGGCAGCGCGCGGCTCGCAAGTAGACCCGCGCTTGCCGAGGACAGGTCGTGGGCCATCAGCGCGTCGAGAAGCTCGCGCTCGTGCGGCTTGAGGGTGGTGCGGCGAGGCGGCAGGGTATCGAGCACGAGGCCTCCGCCGATGGTGTAGACCGGCGAGTAGCTGCGCACGATGAAGTGGTCGTCGTAGCGGGGCGCGAGCGGTTCTTCGAGCCGGATCTGGGCCAGCGTGGACTCACCCGGCTTGAGCGAGGCGACGCCGTCCATGAGCAGCACCCGACCCAAGACCTCGCGGGTGCCGTGGTGCACGTGCACGCGCGCGCCGGTCTCGAAGGGCTTGTCCTCGCCCGGGAAGCCCAGGTAGGTGAAGCGGCCATCGAAACGGTCGGTGACGGTGAGGGTGCCGGGCGCGGCGATGATGTCGCCTCGGCTGATCTGGTCGCGCTCCACACCCGCGACGTTCATCGCGACGCGCTGGCCGGCAACGGCCTTGTCGACGGACTCGCTGTGCACCTGGACACCGCGCACCCGGCCCTCGACACCGCTGGGGTAGATCTCGACGGGGTCATCCTTGGTCGCGGTGCCGGACCACATGGTGCCGGTCACCACGGTGCCGGCGCCGGCGATGGTGAACACGCGGTCGACCGGCAGGCGCATGGGCAGGTTGGCGTGACGGCTGGGGGCCTCCTCGGCGATCTCGTCGAGGGTAGTGAGCAGCTCGGGCAGGCCGGCTCCGGACTTCGACGAGACGGGCACCACCGGTGCGCCGGCGATCGAGGTGCCGTTCAGCAGCTGCTCGACGTCGGCGCGCACGAGCTCGACCCAGTCGGGGTCCACGAGGTCTGACTTGGTGAGCGCGACGACACCTTTGTCCACGCCCAGCAGGTCGATGATCGCGAGGTGCTCGCGGGTCTGCGGCATCACGCCGTCGTCGGCGGCGATGACGAGCAGCACCACGTCGACGCCGGTCGCGCCCGCCACCATCTGGCGCACGAACTTCTCGTGTCCGGGCACGTCGACCACGCCCATGGCCCGGCCGCTGGGAAGCTCCAGGCGCGCGAAGCCCAACTCGATGGTGATGCCGCGGTCCTTCTCCTCTTTGAGGCGGTCCGGGTCCGTACCCGTGAGCGCCTTGATGAGCGAGGACTTGCCGTGATCGATGTGGCCTGCGGTGCCAAGAACGAGCGAGGGCATGCGATCTCTTTCTGCGTCGACTATCGAGCCTGTTCACGATAGCAGTCAGAAGCGGCGGGCCGCAGCCTGACGTCTCGTGGACCCTAGCGGTATCATCTTCCAGTCAACAACGCCGACCGATAGGTGACACCATGACCGACCAGACGCCGCGCATGCCCGGCGACGAGGGCACGACCCCCACGCAGCCGGCACCCGCAACGCCTGCTCCCGCCACGCCCGAAGCAGACAAGCGCGGCCGCAACACTGCGCTCATCATCGTGGCGAGCGTGCTGGGCGGGCTACTTGTGGTGGGCGCCGCAGTAGGCGCCGTGTTCGCGCTGGGCCAACACAAGGCGATCGCGCAGCGCAAGGCGGCCTTCGCGGCCGCTCAGGCACACATGGACACGGCCTTCGATCAGCTGGGGAAAGCGGCAGACGCCAAGCCCGCCGTGGACGCACTCCAACCCGAGGACGCCGAGAAGGTCTTGAGCGGCGCCGAGGACACCATCGGCAGCGCATCGGCGAAGGCGATCAAGGAGCTTGACGAAGCGAAGAAGGCCGCCACGGCCATGCAGCCGTCACAAGGACGCTCGCTGCTTCTCGCGGCGATCGCGCAGACGAAGGTCTCTGCCCTGGAGTACCAGATGGGCGCCACCGGGCTGGGTGAAGCCGCGCCCATGTTCACCGCTTCCACGCGTGCCGCAACGCATGCAAAGAAGGCAGGCGAAGCGCTCGACGACTGCACCCAGGCACTGAACAGCCGTTCGTTCGCGGCCGCGGATCGTGCCGCACGCACTGCCAACACCCAGGCAGACGCCACCATCGCAGAACTTGCGAAGATGGCGGCCGCCGAGAAGCGATTCCGCGACGCGACGTCTCTCTCCGATGAGATCCTGAAGTCAGCGCGACTCACCCAAAAGGCCGCGCGTATGTGCCAGGGGCAGGTCGCCGACGCCCGCGCGGGGCGCGTCGCAAGTTTCAATAAGAAGGTCGATGCGTATAACGACCTCTTGGACCAGTTGGGCTACTCCAAGCTCACGGCGGACCTGCTCGCCGACCCCAAGATGTTCATCTCCCAGAACCGCATCGACTTGGGCGACGCGGGTCGCGACCGGGACAAGGCCATCGAGATGTACCACACGGCGAGCAAGCGCCTTACCGAGGAAGTGAACTAGCCAAGGATGCGCCATACCACGACGGTCATGGGCGACGATGCGGGTGCGGGAAGTGCGAACACCCTGGTCGCCGTCATGCTCGTGGTGGTCATCGCCGGTTTGGCGGTTGTCGCCTCCGGCCTGCTTCGCGAGCGCAGCGTGGCCGATCGCGAGCTCAGCACCTACACGAACGCCGAGAGCAGCGTGTCGATGGCCTACGTCGCGCTCAAGGCCGCCAGCACCGCCGCGGTGCGCATTGGCAACGTGGAGTCAGACACCGCTGAAGAGGTCCTGCCCCAGGCTGCCGAGCGCATCTCAGGAGCCAGCGCCGAGGCGCTCAAGGAGCTCGACAACGCCGAGCGCATCGCGCGCGAGCTCCCGGACTCCCAGGCGCGCCGCGACTACCTCGACTCCATCGCGGCGTCGCGCAAAGCGGCCATCGCCTACCGTGACGCGGTGAAGGGGCTCGCACCCGCCGGTGCGCTCGTCGCGCAGGTGGATACGCTCAAGCGCCGCCACCAGACCGCGGTCGACTCGCTCGATGCGGCGGTCAGGGCGCTGAGTGCGCAGGACTTCTCGGTGGCCGAGACCAACGGCCGAGCGGCGCTCGATGCGGCGAACACGCAGGTCAGGCAGCTCGAGGACATCCAGCGCACGGCGCGCAGCACGGGCGCGCGCGTCACCGCGATCGAGCCGGCGCTCGCGATCGCTCGGCTGCAGGTGCGCTCGGCTGATGCGATCACCCGCGCTGCGCGCGCAGGCTCAGGCGCCCGCTGGGACCAGTACAACGCCGCCGTGGGCGAGTACAACGCCACGCTGGGTGAGCTGGGTTCCTACAACGGCTCCGTCACCGCGGCGAGCGATCCACGGGCGCTGATAGGCGACCAGATCACCGCGCTGCAGGCGGCTGCGCAGGTGCACAACGAGGCACAGCGCGAGCATGCGGCGGCCGCGGCAGCGCTCAAGAACGAGGTACAGGCGCTCTCGCCTACACCATCCCGATGACCAGGAACAGCAGGAAGCCCGCGAACAGCGTGGCTGTGGCCAAGGGCGTGTCGCCCTCTTCGTGCGCCTCCACGAGCAGCTCCTCGGTGACAAGGTAGAGCAGGGCCGCCAGACCAAACGAGAGCACGATCTCCATCCCCACCGGCGGCATCGCGGACAGAACCAGGTAGCCCGCGACCGCACCCACCACGATGAGCGACATCAGCCCGGTGGTGACGGCCACGACCTTGGGCTTGGGCATCTCCTGGCGACACAGGGTGGCGGACACCGCGAGCGACAGCGACAACATCTCGATCGTGAGCGCGAAGGTCAGGAGACGCCCCGCGTCCGCGCCCTCTGCGAAGCTCACGCCGATGAGCATGCCGTCGAGCAGCACGTCGACCGCGATCGCCCACAGCATCGCTGCGGGGTTCTCGGCGCCTTCGCCTTGCTTGGCGCGGCTGCGCTCGGCGACGTACTTGATGCCCAGCATGGTCAGCACGCCCGCCGAGAAGCCGACGATCACCGCGACCGGCTGATGCTTGGAGACCACCTCGGGGAGCAGCTCGACCGCGACCACCGAGATGACGACTCCGGCAGCAAGGTGCTGGATGTAGCTGCGCGCCACAGGGCCCGGAGGACGCACGGCCGCGATGATCGCGCCGATGATGCCTGCAACGAGCGGGAGCAGCGCGTAGACGACGGTATTGGCAAGCGTGGGCTCAGGCATCGGTCCTCATCGGTGTAGGTCACACGGGCACGGGAAGGGTCCGGGCTAGTCGAAGATCATCGTCCACAACCCGTAGCCGAGCAACGCGACCACCGGGATCATGACCAGCCACGCGGTGAGCGCGCTCGAACGGCCGCCGCCCTCGGAGTAGGCGCGATTCCAGTCGTTGGGGTTGGGATTCTTGTCGCTCATCGGGCGCTTTCTCGTATGCGGGCAGCCAGGGCCGCGAGCTCGTCGTCATCGGCGCGCTTGTGATCGTGGGAGGAGAGGTAGCCCTCGTAGCGATCGAAGTACTTGTCGGGGCCGCCCATGATGGGACGCCACTCGGTGACTTCGGCGGTTCCGTGCATGGGGAAGAGCTTGCTGTGCACGTGATCCACGCCGTAGCCCTCGAAGAACATCCCGGTGCGCCCCACGTCAGGCAACGCGGCATCGAGCAGGCGCGCCACACGCTTCGTGGCGAGTATGAGCCCGCCGAGCACGTCGTCCGGCAGCTCGAACGCGTAGCTCGAGTAGTGCCGCTTGGGAATCACCACCGTGAATCCCTGCGTGTTAGGGAAGATCGACAGGAACGCGAGATGGTCCTCGTCCTCCCAGACACGGTGACACGGGGCCTCACCGGCGACGATGTCACAGAACACGCACTCGCTCATCGGTCTCCCCTCGGGTGGCCCAAGCGCCCCTCAGCGCTTCTTCCAGTAGTCGAACTCAGGCTCGTAGATTGTAGCGCTCAGGTCCGACACCTTCTCGTGCAGATATGCCTGCGCGTCCTCGATCGCCTTGTTGTAGACGGCCGGCGAGATCTCCGCGATACAGAACTCGAGCACGCGAAGCGCCTTCAGGTCGCCGATGTCCTCCTCGAGCTCCTCGGCGAAGAACCTTTGGATCGACGCCAGCAGGCGTGTTTCCGTCTCTTTCTCGAGCTTCATGCTTCACCTCTCGTGCGTGAGACCGTGGGTAGATATCACATGATGCGGTTTCGCATCGTCGACCGATATGGGAGTGGTCGCGATGATGGGTGGATACGGCGGAGGATACGGCTACGACATGATGGGTGGCGGCGGACTCGGCATCTTCTTCATGCTGATGTTCTGGCTCCTCGTCATAGGCGGCATCGTGCTGGTGGTGGTACTGCTCGTTCGCAGCAGCTCGCACAACAGCCACGCCCCACACAGCGGGCAGGTACCGCCCGTGACACACCCCACACACGACGAGGCCGTCGCGATCGCACGCAAGCGCCTCGCAAGCGGTGAGATCGACAACGCCGAGTTCGACGAGCTGATGCGCAGGCTCGGCCCCTAGGCCGACCCGCGCCACACCCTCTAGCCGCCGAGAACCTCGGAGAGCCGAGCGACCACCGCGTCGCGGTCCGCGTCGCCCACCAGCGTGCGCGGGTCGATGAGCAGGCGGTCCTCCTTGACGCGCGCGACGATCGCGGGCTCGCCACCCAGGCGCAGACGCTCTTCGAGCTCGACCACGCTCATCGCTGACGGCGCGACCGTCACCACCGCGCTGGGGATGTCGGCCATGGGCATCGCCCCGCCACCCGCGCGGGCGACGTCATCGGCGACCTCTACCGAAGCGAGTGCGCCGACGGCATCGCGGATGCGTCCCGCGAGCTCGCCTGCGGCCACTCGGCACTCCTCCACCGGCATGGTGAGCATGCGCAGCGTGGGGATGTCGCGCAGAGCGCGCTCCTCGTCGAGGTAGGCGCGCAAAGTGGTCTCAAGTGCGGCGAGCGTCATCTTGTCGAGGCGCAGCGCGCGGGCCATCGGGTGCTTCTTGAGGCGCTGGATCACGTCGTAGCGACCCACGAGGATGCCTGCCTGCGGTCCGCCCAGCAGCTTGTCGCCGCTGCACGTCACCACGGCGGCACCCTGCTCGATGCTCTCGCCCACGGTGGGCTCGTACGGCAGGCCAAAACGCCGCAGGTCGATGAGCACGCCCGAGCCCTGGTCCTCCATGACCGGCACGCCGTGGCGTGCACCCAGCTCGACCAGGTCACGGACCTCCACCTCGGCGGTGAAGCCCACCACGCGGTAGTTCGACGAGTGGACCTTGAGGATGAGGCCGGTCTTCTCGGTGAGCGCGGCCTCGTAGTCGCGCAGGTGCGTCTTGTTGGTGGTGCCCACCTCGACCATGGTCGCGCCGGATTCGCGCATGATGTCGGGGATGCGGAAGCTGCCGCCGATCTCGACCAGCTGCCCGCGGCTCACGATGGCCTCCTTGCCGCGCGACAGCGCCGCAAGGCCCATCATCACGGCGGCGGCGTTGTTGTTGACCGCCATCGCGGCCTCGGCGCCGGTGAGCTTGCACAGCAGCTCCTCGCAGTGCACGTGGCGGCTGCCGCGCTCGCCGGTCTCGACGTCGTACTCGAGCGTCGAGTAGTGGGTGGCGACCTCTGTCACCGCGCGCACGGCCGCGTCCGAGAGCACGCTGCGGCCCAGGTTGGTGTGCACGATGATGCCGGTCGCATTGACCACGCGGCGCAACGACGGTCGCGAGGCGAGCAGCGCGCGGCCCGCAGCGTCTCTGGCGGCGTCCTGGGCGGTCAGCTCGAGGGGCTCGCCGGCGAGGATGCGGGCGCGGGCATCGTCGATGGTGCCTCGGACGGCGTCGACCACCACGGAGCGCGCGAGCGCATCGAGCGACTCGGCGAGCTCGGGGCGTGCGAGCACGGCATCGGTCTTGGGCAGGGCTCGGAGCAGCGCGTTAGTGTCCATGACCCCGATTCTACCCGAGGCGCCGACACGCGGTGGTGTACGCTCTGGAAGGCAGAACCACTTCGCGGACAGGAGCAGCCGGTGGGACCCGTGATCTTCGAGACCGAGCGCCTCAACCTGCGTGGATGGACCGCCGCCGACGCCCCCGCGCTGGTGGAGCTGCTCGCCGACCCCGAGGTCAACCGCTACGTGAACCACGGCGAGCCCGTGACCCTCACGCACGCCGACGCCTTCGTGGTGCGCTACGAGCGGCTGCAGCGCGAGCGTGGCTGGTGCCGCTGGTTCGTCGAGCTCAAGAGCGATCCGGGGCGTCTGGGCGGGTTCGTGGGGGTGGGCTGCACCTTCGCGCCCGAGATCGAGCTGGGCTGGACGCTGCGCCGCGACCTGTGGGGCGCCGGCATCGCGACCGAGGCCGCTCGTGGCGCGCTGGCCTACCTCTTCGACACCGTGGGGCTGGGGTACGTGGTCTCGGCGATCGACCCTGGCAACGAGCGCTCGCAGCGGGTGGCGCAGCGGTTGGGGATGCGCCCCGAGGGCACTCTGACCTACCAGGACCAGACGGTGACGCGCTGGTTCATCGAGAACCCCCGGCCGCAGGCGACCACGGACGCACGGTTCGTACGCGACTGCGACGGCGAGCAGAGCGGCAGCGCACTGACCAACGAAGCGCAGGAGTGACGCCTGCTAGGCGATCGTGACGATGTCGTC
>CAYOHY010000038.1:15314-19213 GCA_964403885.1 uncultured Eubacteriales bacterium | reverse complement strand
GCCGGGGTTCGCCCGCCACAACGAGGTGCTGATCCCGGTAGCCGAGGGCTAGGCGCCCGCGATCGCGTCGCGTGCGTCGACGCCGAAGGTAACGGACTTCACATGCGAGCGTTCGTCCAGACAGCGTACGGTGAGCCCGAGCGGGTGCTCGAGCTTCGCGAGATTGCGGACCCCACTCCCGGGGACACCGACGTCCTGATTCGTGTGCGGGCCGTGGCGTTGCATGCCGGCGACTACTTCTTGGCGCGCGGGGTGCCGTGGCTCGCGCGCACAGCGGTGGGGCTGCCGGGACCCAAGCGCGACTACGTGATCGGTCTGGACGTCTCGGGTGTGGTGGAAGGCGTAGGATCGGCTGTCACTCGCTTCAAGCCGGGCGACGAGGTGTTTGCCGAGGTCAGCCCCCGCGCCGGAGGTGTCGGCGGGTGTGCCGAGCTGACGACCGCTCCTGAGGACAACGTCGTGCGCAAACCCGCGAACCTCGGCTTCGAGGAGGCGGCCGCAATCCCTGTATCGGCGCTCGCCGCGCTGCACGGTCTGCGCGACGCCGGCAAGCTCAAACCCGGGCAGCACGTGCTCATCGTTGGTGCGGCGGGCGGGGTCGGCACGTACGCCGTCCAGCTCGCAAAGCACTTTGGTGCCGAGGTCACCGGTGTGTGCAGCGCGGCCAACGCAGAGCTCGTGCGCTCGCTGGGGGCGGACCACGTCATCGACTACGCGCGCGAAGACTTCACCGCGGGCGGCCCGCGCTACGACCTCATACTCGACAACATCGGCGACCATTCGCTGTCGCAGGCGCGACGGGCGCTCAAACCCTCTGGCGTGCTGCTGCCAAACAGCGGCCGAGCCGGCTTTGGCTACTTCGTCGCCGCTTTCCTCGTCGCACCGTTCGTTCGCCAGCAGGGCGCGCCGTACCTCTCGGTACCCAAGCGCGATGACCTCGAGCTCCTGGGCTCGCTTGCCGAGCAAGGCGTGCTACGGCCGGTGGTGGGCCACACGTTCCCGTTCGAGCAGGCGCCTGCCGCGCTCACTTTGGTAGGTGATGGCCACGCCCGCGGCAAGGTCGTCGTGGTGCTGTAGCGGCCACAGCGCGCCGACGATCGTCGCGCTGTGGACCGAACTCTCTGATGGTGCTTACGCTCCCGCTATCGGGCTGAGCGGTGGTGCCGTGTCTTCGTGACTCGCGAAGAGATCGCGCGTCAGCAGCGAGCCCTCGACGATGAGTGCGAGCTGTGCCACCAGTGACAGCCCGCCCAGCGTTGCGGTGAGGATGTACTTCCACGCGGCGAGTTGCTCTACCGAGTTGGCGATGCCGGTGACCTGTGCGGCCACTGCCGCGAGGACCAACGCACCCAGCATCAGTCCGATGGTGATGCCGATCGCCCGTTTGCGGTCATGCGCCCTGAACGACGCCCAGACGAGCAGCACCATGCCGGCTACGGTCACGAAGTAGATCTCGAACGGCATCAGGTAGTCCACGCGCAGGCCCCCGGGGCTACCTATCGAGGTGAGACCCGTCAGCAGTGGCGCCACCAAAGGCAGTGCGACCAGGACTGTTCCGATGATCGCGAGCGACTTCGCAAGCGCATCGTGCTTTCCCATGATGTTCACCTCCCCACGTACTGTGTTCCCGCCTCGCAGAGCCAGAAGCGCCCGTTCACGGAAGCAGAATGCTTCGTGCTCGCCCAGGGCCGTGATGACGCGGGAATAGACTCTCCATGGACTCGCAGATGCTCATCGGCTTCGCAGTCGCGCTCGGCACAGGAATGCTGATCGGGCTCGAGCGAGAGCGCACCAAGGCGGGCCAAGGCGCGCCGGCTGGGATACGCACTTTCACGCTTCTGGCGCTCGCCGGTGCCGTGGGTTATGCGGCGGCAGAGGGCTGGGGACTCGCGGTTGCCGGGGTGTTCGTCACCGCGCTCGCGTGTCTGGCGTTCATGCGGTCAACCGTTCCGGACCCCGGGCTCACCACGGAAGTGGCCATGCTGCTCACGCTGCTTCTGGGCGCACTCGCCATGCGCTATCCGCTGCCAGCCGCCGGTCTGGGCGTGGTCACCACGGTCCTGCTCTCACAGCGCTCCAGCATCCGGGCGTTCGCGGTGCGCCATCTCACCGAGCGCGAGATGACCGACGGCCTGATCCTGCTGGCGGCCACACTCGTGGTGCTGCCGCTTCTGCCCACCACGTCCATCGGCCCCGGGGGCGTCGTCAGTCTGCGCGCGGTGTGGATCCTCGCCGTGATGGTGATGGCGATCGGCACCCTAGGGCACATCGCGCTTCGCGCGTTCGGGGCGCGATACGGCCTTCCGCTCGCGGGGTTCATCTCCGGGTTCGTCTCGGCGCTTGCAACCATCCAGTCGATGGGGGCGCGAGCGAGGCAGAAGCCGCGGCTCCGACGAGAGTGCCTTGCGGCGGGCGTGCTCGCCAACGCCTCGACGCTTCTGGGAGCCGCGGTGCTCATCGGCATGACCGACATGCGCGTGCTCAGGGAGCTCACGTGGCCGCTCACCTTCGCGCTGGGCGCTGCGGTCGCGTATGCGGTCGTCTTCGCCGTGCTGGGGGTGAGGCGAGGCCACGACGAGAAGACGGAGTCGGGACGAGCGTTCGATGTCACAGGCGCGCTCGTGTTCGCGGGATCGGTGGGCCTGACGCTCGTCGTCGCGGGGCTGCTTCAGCGCGCCCTTGGGTCCGCGGGGCTTGCGGTGGGGGTGGGCCTCGGCGGATTTGTGAACTCTCAGTCCGCGGCGGTCTCGGCAGCGGCGCTTTCTGCGGCGGGCGACATCACGCCGCAGGCGGCCGTGCTTCCCATCATGCTCGCGATCTCGGCGAGCATCGTGACGCGTGCGGTGGTCTCCTACCTCGCCGGAGGCCGTGCGTATGCGCTGCGCGTGGTCCCGGGCCTGGCTTTGGTGATGGTGGCCGGGTGGATCGGCTTCTCGCTCGTGGCGTGAGTCAGGGGATGTCTCACGCGGGCGGCTCCCGCCGTGGCACGTTCCACTCCCAAGCGATCCAACACAGCCAGACCAAACACAGCGGGAACACGACCAGCTCCATCGCCAGCATCGAGATCGGCCGCGCGGTGATCAACCTCATGAAGCGCAACCCGTTGGGTAGCCAGGTGAAGAACACCACCAAAGCGCCGGCCGCCGAGAAGTAGCGCAGATGCCGAGAGACCCCCGCAAGCCATGGCGTTCCGAGCATGCCCAGCCAGAGCGACCCGACGGCGACCCAGGATGCGATGTTGTGGCTCGCCGCGAAGACGGGCAGTCCTCCAACGGGGAACACCGCCACGACGACGAAGCCTGCGCACGACGCGTAGGGCAGGACGGACGCGATCCGGTAGCGGGTCCCACGCAATGCGTCGCGCGCGCGACCTTCGCGGACGAGGAGGCGTCCCGTGGCCAGCACCCCCACGCCGAAGCACAGTGCGGTGGTGGTGAAGAGCCATGCGGTGGGCCGACCGATTCCCCCCGCCTGGCTCCAGGAGATTCCTGTGTCCCATGGCAGCCCGGACTGGCGGATCACCACCCACGTCGAGCACACCGCTGCACCCGATGTTGCCGCTGCGGAGCGAAAAGGCCCGAGTCCCCGGCGGAATCTTGGCAGCAGGGCGAAGAAAACGGAGGCGCCGACCCCTGCAATGGCTGCTCCCGCGAGAGTCGACTGCGCGAAGGAGACCGCCGCGAGCGTCACGCTCAGGCAGCTTGCCGTCCACGTGGCGACCGTCTCAACCGACGTGTCTCGGGATGGGCGATCTCGGGGGTTCATGCATGACCCTCGTCCTGCAGGAGGAAACGAGCTGCGCGGACCGTCATGCGCACCCGGAGTATTCCCCGCAACCGAGACCCGCGGGCCCTATCAGGGCTTTGGCGTGAAGTACTTCCCGTTCGACATGATGCCGC
>CAYOHY010000038.1:0-15214 GCA_964403885.1 uncultured Eubacteriales bacterium | reverse complement strand
CGCGGGCCCTATCAGGGCTTTGGCGTGAAGTACTTCCCGTTCGACATGATGCCGCCTTGGGCCACACCCACGTAGCCGGCCGGAGCGTTGATCGGGACGATCGCGGTGACGCTGGTGTCGGACCACGAGACCACGTGGGCGACGGCTCCGCCAAAGGTCACCCAACCGGTGCCCTGTGCCGCGCCAAACCCGCTGCCGGTGATTGTGATGGCGTCACCGGCGGGCGCGCTCGAGGCCGAGAGTGCGTCGATGTGCGGACCGGCGATCGTGTCGAACCACAGGCCGTTGGACATGAGGCCGTAGCGGCTCACTCCCACGTATCCGGACGCCGCTCCGGCGGGCACGATCGCCGTGACCGACGTGTCGGACCACGCGGTGACCACTGCATTCACACCGGCGAACCGCACGATGCCATCACCTTGCGTCGCGCCAAAGCCCCTGCCTGTCAGCGTGACGGACGTGCCCGCCACGCCGTGGCGCGCGCTGAGCGCGTCGAGCGTGGGGCGAGCATAGGGCCGGAAGTAGATGCCGTTGGAGCTCACGCCGTTTTGCACCACGCCCGCGTAGCCCGCCGAGGCGCCGGCCGGAACCATGGCCGTCACCGAGGTGTCGCTCCACGCGATCACGGTGGCCTGCGTGCCGGCGAAGGTCACCGACCCGGAGCCCTGCGTGAGCCCGAAGCCCGCCCCGGTGAACGTCACGAGCGTCCCCGGTGCGCCACTCGTGACCGACAGCGTCTCGACCTTGGGCGTGGGCGTGAACCAGACGCCGTTCGAGACCACGCCGTCTTGCACCACGCCTGCGTACGATGGCACACATCCCACGGGTGCGATCGCGGTGATCGATGTGTCGCTCCACGACACCACCTCGGCGGCGAGCTTCCCAAACTTCACCGAGCCGGTGCCTCGTTCGGGGCCGAAGCCGGTGCCCGTGAAGGTGATCGGCGTGCCCGGTACCGCTTTGCTCGGCGTCAGAGAGTCGACCCGGTAGCGGCGCACGTCGATGGTCACGGTCGCCACAGGGCTGTTGCCCAGGCGGTAGGTGAACGAGTCCGCCCCGAAGTAGCCGTTCTGGGGCGTATAGGTGAACGCGCCGTCGGCTCCCACTGTGGCGGTTCCGTGTGCCGACGGGGTCACGAGCGTCGCGACGCCCGCAGGATCAAGGTCGTTGCCGAGCAGACCCGGTGCGGCCACCTTGAGCGCGCGGTTCCAGCGCATGGTGTACGAGTCATCTACCACAGGCGAAAGCGGGGAGGCGTCCGCGAACGCGCCTTCGGTCCACGTGCCCAGCGCGTTGCGCGAGTACGCGGCGTAGTGCACGGTCCCCGGCGCAAGCCCGGTCAGGCTCGCCGACGTGCCTGAGCCCTCGTAGGCCACCGTGGCGGCGGGATCTTCAGGACCGGTGGGCACCGCATCGGATCGTGCGAGCACGCGGGTCAGCGCGAAGTCTGAGTCCTGGCCGTTAGCCCAGCTCAGGTCCACACGCATGACCCCGGCCGTCGCCGAGAACGACGCCGGCGCGGCGAGTCGGCCCACTGCGGCCGCGGCGTCGAGTGCGCCGCCACTCACGGTGACCCCGCTCAGCGCGGCCGTGGGACGCGTCGTCATGAGCAGCCGCTCTTTGAGGTCCGCGGCCGACGCGTTTCGCATGCGCGCGCGCATGAGTGCGATCGTGCCGGTCACGTGCGGTGCGGCCATCGAGGTACCGCTGATGACGGCCTGGCCGTCCCAGTCGGCGATCGTCTGCGCGTAGCCGTCGTAGGGGCGCACGTCGTCGCAGCCGTTGGTTCCTCGGCGCGAATCGGTGAGCGTGAGCGTGGAGGGCGCACCCGGTGAGGGCTCGCGGTCGGTGAGCTTGTAGGTCCAGGGGTCGTCATCGACCAGGGCGGCATGCAGGTAGGTGCGGTACCACGTGAGCGCGGAGCCGCCGATCCAGGCCGTGTCCGCGCCTACCTCGCCGCTGGAGATGAGGATGCGGCCCCCGCCGGTGAGGTAGGTGCCGATGGTGGTGCGCTCCGTGGACGAGAACGTGCCGTAGTAGTTCCACGGCGAGAACCTGAACGTCGAGGCGCCGGTGAACCAGATGACGGTCTTGCCGCTCAGCGTGGCCGCCGACGGGATGCCGCTCACGTTGGTCGCCCACGTGCTCACCGAGGAGTAGCCGGCCTTCGCAAGCGCCGACGTGTAGGCGGAGGCCCTCGCTCCCGCGGTCTCGCCGCTCGCGGTGGGCCAACTGTCGTCCACGATCATGACCGGCGTTGACGGCGTGGCGCCCAGCCTGTCCATCGACTTCAGAATCAGGGCGTCGCGGGCGGACACGTCGTCGATGCTTTCGACGGGAAACGCGTGATACACCACGCGGTAGGCGTCCTTGGCGGCGTAGAGCGAGGCGCCCAGGACGGGCTGAGCCGACAGGATCGAGTCTCCCGGCGCACCGAGGTCGACGGAGGTCGCGCCTCGGTTCGAGTAGGAGGCCAGGCCGTCATAGCGATCCAAGGCCGCCACGGACACCACGTTCGTCGCGGGGAAGGCCGCGGGGTAGAACGGAGTGGTGTCGTTGTTGGTGCCGTTGTTGCCTGCGGCGCACACCACGAGCACGCCCTTCGACGCCGCGTATGCGAGGGCGTCCGCCATGACCGCCGAACCGGTGGTACCGCCCCATGAGGCATTGATGACGTCCGCGCCGTTGTTGGCGGCGTAGATGATCGCGGCCGCGCCGTTGGCGTCGCTGCCTCCCATGGGGCCGAGGAACTTCAGTGACATGACCCGGGCCTGCGGAGCCGTGCCCGCGCCGCCGATGCCGTTGTCGGTCGCGGCGGCGATGGTGCCCGCCACGTGGGTGCCGTGCTTGTCGCCGTCTACGGCGTCGAACACGCTCGACTCGGCGCGGTAGAAGTCCCAGCCGTTGACGTCGTCGATGTAGCCGTTGCCGTCGTCATCCACGCCGTTGCCGGCGATCTCGTCGGAGTTGACCCACTGCTGGCCGGCCAGATCGGGATTCGAGAAGTCGACGCCGGTGTCGACGACGGCCGCCACGACGTCCTTGCCCCGTGACCAGTCCCATGCCGCGGGCATACGAGCGTCCATACCGCGGGTACCGCCCCACACGCCGTTGTTCTCGAAGCCCCACTGGTATTGATAGTAGGGGTCGCTGGGCGTGTAGGCGGCCTGCATCCAGGCCTCGGGCCGCACGCGGGTCGCCAGCTTCGCGCGCTTGGTGCGAAGGCCCACGGTCGCCGCGGACGTGTGGGCATCCTTGGGCGTCACGACCGCCCAGCCGATCTGAGGCAGTGTTTGAACCACGCGATAGCCGAGGGCGTTTCCCGCAGCGCGCAAACGGGCCTGTGAGACGCCGGGACTCAGCTCGACAAGCATCCTGCGGCTCGACGCGGCCTTGCTGCCGGGCGGGATCGCCGGTGCGCTCGCGAGCGCCGGAGTGTGCCTGTCGGAAGGCGCCGTGAGGGCGGCGACGACGCCCGACGGCGTCGATGCGACAGACGGGTAGTCGGCCGCGTACGCAGGCGCGGACACGATGATGCCTGATGCCGCGATGGCCAGTGCGAGCGTGCTCGAAAGGGTGCGCTTCAACATGTTGAACCTCCGAGTGTCGTTATCGGCACCCGCGGGGATCCGGTTTCGCGGAGCGTGATGTGGGTCACACGCTCCGTCGACCACCCCCGACCGGCACCCGATTCAGCGCGTCACGTCGGACAGCAGCTCGGCGAGCCGGCGCACGGTGTTGCAGTTGCGCACGGTCATCTGGGAGTAGAGCGGCGTCCCTATAAGCTTTGTGATTCCGCTGCGTGTGACCATCGAGCGGGGGACGTGCCACAACACCGCGCCCGGCACGTAGAGCGTCTCGCCCACGTCCGGCTTGAGCGGCAGCTCCGCGACGACGGTCGGCATGTCGACGGTCGGCCACAGGAACAGCACGTCACACCGGTAGGCCTCATCGTTGGCCCAGTCCGGGGGAAGGGCGCGTGCGATGGCGAGCAGGTCCTCGCCGCGAATCACCAGAACGTCGACGGCGAAACCGAACGCAATCTCGATAGCGTCCGAGAGCCGACGTGTGAGTGTCTCGAGGGCCTCGGGTTCTGTGTGAAACAGCACGTTTCCCGAGTTGATGTAGGTGCTCACGCGCTCCATGCCCGCGTCTTCGAACACCGCCCTGAGGCGCTTCATCTCGACCTTGCGGTTCCCACCCACATTGACCCCGCGCAGGAGTGCGACGTAGGCGGTGTGTGCCTCGGTCATCGGGGCAGCCCCTCGGGGTCACAGATCACCGCGGCGCAGTGCTTCTCGGCGTCCGATCGCTCCGTTTGGGTCTTTGCGGTCCAGCCGATGAGCGGGCGGCCCCGAAGCTTCTGGATGCGAGTGCCAAGTGTCGGGAGCTCCTGGAGATCGTAGGCGATGAAGTCCGGTCTGCTCGTCCAGTTCATCATCAGGTTGCGAAGCAAGAAGACTTCGTAGAACGCGAGGTCCTCGCCATGGAAAGCGCTCGAGAGCTGACCTCGGGGAATGGCGGGCGCTACCTTCGCCATGCGCGCCAACGTGTAGGGGTTGAAGGACATGACGGCGACGGGCCCGTCGTAGCCTGCCAGGTCCCGGGCGACGGCGTCCTCAAGGTCCCCGACGGTGCCCTCGTTCTTGATCTCGACGTACAGCGGCACGCGGCCGTCAACGAGTTCGAGCACCTGGCTGAGGGAGGGAATCGTCTCGGATCCGCCGAGCAGGCGCAGCCCCTGGAGCTGTGAGAGGGTCTTGTCGGCGAGTTTGCCTGGTTCGCCTGTCATGCGCTCGAGCTCGTAGTCGTGGAAGACCACCACGTGGCCGTCTGAGCTGAGCTGCACGTCAAGCTCGACGGGTAGGCCGCGATCGAGCGCTGCCTGGAACGAGGCCAGTGAGTTCTCGGGGCGCGTGGCGGACTCGGTCCAGATTCCCTTGTGGGCGATGGCGCTGCGTGTGAGCCACGGGGGCGTCGCGCGGCCGGTCATCCCACCCGTGAGGTACCAGTAGGCCGCACCCACGATCACGAGCGTGATCGCGCCCACGATCAACCATCTGTTCATGCAGCCCCCCGGCATCGCAAACAACCGTTCAAGCGGATGCGCTTGTAACGGTCATCATACGGCTTGCACTGACAAGAGCGGGGGAGCGTGCGACTAGCTGGCGTTGGCGCAGATTCCGAGCTTGGCGTCGACGCCGTCGAGGACATCTTCGAGTGAGCGGCGGTTCACAAGCCACGGTGACAGGCCCACCGAGCGGGTGCCGTCGGCGGTCTTGACCCACACGGTGTGGCGCGAGTCGCAGGTGATCTCGCAGCCAAACGACTCGAAGCGCTGCTTGCACGCCTCGAGCAGACCACTGCCACCGTCATCGTAGACGACAGGTTCGGCGTCGGGGTCCACCTGCGGACGCTGCCTGGACATCATAGCCACGACAAAGACCTCCTGGTCGCAAAGATCAGTCACGTGCTCGCGAAAAGGACCGGTCTGAGACGATTGACTCGGGTGCGCTGACGGCGCGCGAGCGATAGAAGTGCGTCAGCGGTTGAACCCTGAATATATCACGCCTGGCGATTGGATTGCACTATCCGAACTAATTAACTACCCTGATGGCGCTCGTCCGCACGTGCGGGCCCCGACGGCCGCCGCGTCATTGATAGAGAGAGCGTATGTCCACCACCTATCGCGCGATCACAGAGGCCCAAGCCGTCTGCGACCTGCGCCTCGTGAACTCCGAGCTGCACCGCGTCAGCCTTCCCGTCTGGCTGGAGCTTGGGCTTCCCATGGCACAGCTCAAGGCGTTGATCGCCATCGCCAGCTCCGAGGGATCGTGCGTGACCGAGCTTGCGCGCAGTCTCTCGATCGGTGAGCCGGCTGCGAGCCAGCTCGTGGAGCAACTTGTCAGGCGCGGTTACGTCAATCGCGGCTCTGACCCCGCGGACCGGCGTCGGTCGATCCTCACGGCCACACCGATGGGCGCGGAGCTCGTGTCCGAGCTTCGGCAGGGCAGGCGAGAGCACGCTGAGCTGTGGCTGAGCGCCATGAGCGATGAGGATGTGGAAGCGCTTGCTCGCGGATTGCGCGCTTTGGCGCGTGCTGCGGCCGGCGCTGAGGACCGCGCATGCTCGGCTGTCGCCGAGTAGCGCTCCTCGAGAGTCGCTAAACCCCCAGAGGTATTCGACCGCGCGTCGCGCTTCGGCACGGACCTCGCTTGCCTGATGGGGTATGAGGACACCGCACCACATGGTGAAGGTCGCGGTCCCGTCGATTCTGTTGGCCGGGACTCTTCTGCTGACGGCGTTCGCGTTCGCCGCCCCGGTCGCCAAGGCCGCGCGAAGCGGCGCCGCTCCCCAGGCCGCCCGATCACCCCACACGCCTCCTGCGTCCACCGGTAACGGTCCACGACACTCGTCGTCGGCCCGCTCCCTGTCCGCCACCGAGGCCGCGCTGCAAGCCGAGACCAAGCGCGCCAACGAGCTGCTCGGCAATCTCGCCAAGACGTACCGGTACCTCGACGGCACCACGGTGAGGATGGGCGTGACCCCGGAGAACAAAGAGGCGGTCGCGTACTACGAGGACAAAGAGATCGTGGTCAGTCCCACGCACACCGTCCTACTAGACGAGATCCTCGCCCACGAGGTCTGGCATGTCATCGATTGGCGCGACAACGGCCGGATTGATTGGGGCGAGGATCTGCCTCCACGCAACTCGTCTGACTATCTACTGAAATAGCACTCGCCCCCTTTCAGGCGACTGTCGACAGCTACCACTCGAGGAAGTTGCCGATACGCGGATTGACCGGCGGCTCCCCGCGAACCTCGGGTACCACTGGCCCCGCGGTGTAGGGCGCGTACGGACGCGTCTCACGCACAACCGGACCCGCAGTGTAGGGCGCATACGGAGCGTTGGCCTCCTGCGGGGTCAGGATCTTGGTGGCCGTGTACGGAGCGTACGGCGCGGAGAATGATGCCCCGCCAAACTCGTCGAACATGGCGTACGCCATCGGGGTTATCCCCATCACGAGCACAAGTGCGAGCACGACCACCGTCCAGCGCGTGATCGCGCTGATCCGATACTTCTTCGGTGTCATCTTCAACACCCCCTTACGGCAGTCGAAGCGTCTATCACTGTGTTGATGACCCCCCTGAATGAACCTGCGGGCAACGCAGCGTGAACATTTGGGTACCTCTCTATGGAGGGTCGTTGTTGGGGGGCGGTACGCCGATGTCGCCGGCGGATCTGATCAGCGTTGGTGACCTTGAGGTGCGTCGTCACGAGCACGTTGTGCTGGCGCACGGTCGCGAGGTTCCGCTCACCACGCGCGAATTCGACATCGTCGTGACCTTGGCCGAGCACCCCGGGTGGGTCTTCTCGGCGGATCAGCTTGTGGGCGACCAGGTGACAGGCGACTACTCTCCCGAGTCTGTGCGTGTCCTCGTGTCCCGTCTCAGGCAGAAGCTCTCGGATGCGGGGGTCGTTCCCGACGTCATCGAGACCGTGAGGGGCATCGGCTATCGGATCGCCCCACCCGCCGGCGAGTCATCGGCGACCGCCGAGGCAGAGGCGGGGCGTGAGTTGCGTGAGGCTGCGTGGCAGCTGCAGGAGGCGGTCATCGAGGTGGTCCACACGGGAACCGTTGCGCAGCAGCGCGACGCGATCGAGGTTCTGGAAGACGCGCGGAGGGCTCTGTTTGGGGGATTGGCCACCTGATTCGTCGAGATTTCGTTTGACTCCTGCGCCGTTGGATATATGCTACTCGCGGAATAGCATTTCAGAGGTTGGGGCACGGCACGTGGAGATCACCAGGCGTACGGACTATGCGCTGCGCATGCTGCTCGAGCTGACACGCTCGGGGGGCGGCCCGCTGTCCGTTCGCCAGCTCGCTGAGAGGCAGGGCGTGCCGTACGCGTTCGCGCGTGCGGTGCAGCGCGACCTGCTCGAACACGAGTTCATCACCACGGTGCGAGGCGCCAAGGGGGGCGCGGTGCTCGCGAAGGACCCGGCCGAGGTCTCGTTGCTCGACGTGGTGACCGCCATCCAGGGCGTGCCATCGGTGGCCGTGTGCGCACACGACCCCTCGTGGTGCGGATACGCCGGGAGTTGCACGGTGCACCGCGTCTGGTGCGAGACCGACGAGATGCTCAGGAACCACCTTGGATCGAAGACCCTGGCGGGTCTGATAGCGGACGAACGAAAGTGAGGTGTGGGGATGGACGTAGTGACCCTATCGCGGATCCAGTTCGCGGTGACCGTGGGCTACCACTTCCTCTTTGTGCCGCTCTCGATCGGTCTGGGCCTTGTGATGGCCTTGGCCGAACGTCGGTACTACAAGAGCGGTAGGCCCGAGGACAAAGCGGCATCGGACTTCTGGATCAAGATATTCACCGCGACGTTCGCGGTGGGTGTAGCCACCGGCATCACCATGGAGTTCGCGTTTGGCACGAACTGGGCGACCTACTCCCGCTTCGTGGGCGACATCTTCGGGGCGCCGCTGGCCGCCGAGGGCCTGTTCGCGTTCTTCCTCGAGTCGACGTTCCTCGCGGTGCTGCTCTTTGGACGCTCCCGCGTGTCGAAGAGGTTCTTCCACACGGCCGCGTGGCTCGTCTGGTGTGGTTCGTTGCTCTCGGCGCTGTGGATCATCATCGCCAACTCGTGGATGCAGACCCCGGCCGGCTACAAGATCGTCGAGACGCCCGCGGGCACCAAGGCGATCCTCACCGACTTCTTCGCAGCGGCGTTCAACCCCACCACGCTCCCGCGCTATGCCCACACGGTCGACGCAGTGCTCATGGCAGGCGGTTTCATGGCCATCGGCATCGCCGCGTACTACCTGCGCCGCGGGGATCGCGTCGACTTTGGCCGCAAGACCATGGCCACCGGCATCGCGATCGCCGGTATCACCACCGTGCTGATGCTTCCCATCGGCCACTGGCAGGCGGTCACCGTGGTGGAGAACCAGCCCAGCAAGGTCGCGGCGTTCGAGGGCCACTACGAGGACGGGCCCATCCCGCTGGGCGTCATCGGCTACGTGGACGAGGCCAACAGCAAGGTCGTGGGTCTTGAGATCCCCGGCGGCGTGAACCTGCTCGCCGGCGACTTCGCGCGCACCAAGAGCTACCCGGGTCTGAACAGCTTCGCGCCTGCCGATCGTCCGCCGGTGCAGATCACCTATCAGACCTATCACCTGATGATCCTGTTGTGGGGCCTGATGCTCCTGGTCATCGCGTGGCTGTGGTTCGCGAACCGCAGCGGCAAGCTCGAGAGCAAGCGCGGGTTGCTCACGCTGCTCATGTGGATGCCGCTCGCGCCCATGCTGGCCATCCAGTTTGGCTGGGCCGCCGCCGAGGTGGGCCGTCAGCCGTGGATCGTCTGGGGCGAGCTGCGCACGCTCGACGCCATCAGCAAGGCCGTGCCCGCCGGCGAGGTGGCCACCACGCTCGCGCTGTTCGTGCTGTTCTACACGATCCTCTACATCGCCTGGCTGCGCGTGGTCCTGCGCGTGCTCAAGGCCGGACCCACGCCCACCGGTTCTGTGGACTCGGCTCCCGTTCCCGCCCCCACAGGCGCCCCGGCCGCGGCCGTGAGCGCCATGTCCGCCGAGGAGGTGCGATAGATGCTTGGTATCACGTGGTTCATCCTCGTGGGCGTGCTGCTCGCCGGCTACGCCGTCTTCGACGGCTTCGACCTGGGTGTGGGCACGCTGTACCCCTTCCTCGGCAAGTCCGAGGAGGACAAGGCGGTCATGCGTCTTGCGGTAGGCCCGGTATGGGACGGCAACGAGGTCTGGCTGCTCACGGGTGGTGGCGCGCTGTTCGCGGCGTTCCCGCCGGTGTACGCCACCGTCTTCTCGGGGTTCTATCTGGCGCTCATGCTGCTGCTGTTCGCGCTGATCTTCCGCGCGGCCGCGTTCGAGTTTCGCGCGGTCGATCCCCAGTGGAAGAAGTTCTGGGACGGCGCGCTGTTCGTCGGCAGCGCGCTGCCGTCGCTGCTGTTTGGTGTCGCGGTGGGCAACATCATCCGAGGCGTGCCCATCAACATGTCCGGTGAGTTCATCGCCGGCGGGGCTGACACGCCGGTCTTCCTGGGCAATCTCGTGGCTGCTCTCAATCCGTACTCACTGATCATCGGCGTGCTGGGTCTCGTGTGGATCCTGCTGCAGGGTGCCTCGTGGCTGTGTGTGAAGACCACCGGCGACCTGTACGACCGCTCGGTGAAGACGCGCCGCAACCTCACGATCGCGTTCGCGGTCATGCTGGCCGTCTCGACCGCGGCCACGGCGCTGCTCGTACCCGACGCGTTCGCGAAGGCGACCACAAGCCCGATGGGCTGGCTGTTCATCGCGCTCGCGATCGTGAGCACGGTCTACGCATGGATGGCCGGCTCGCGCGGCGCTGATCTGCAGTCGTTCTACGGCAGCTCGCTTGGGGCGGTCTCGCTCGTGGGCATCTGGGCGGCTTCGATCTTCCCGGCGCTCGTGCCGTCGCTTGGCCCCGGCAAGTCGCTGACGATCGCCAACGCCTCATCATCGCAGCTCACGCTCACGGTGATGCTCATCATCGCGGCTATCGGCGTGCCGCTGGTGCTCTACTACTTCTTCTTGATCTACAAGACCTACGCGGGCCGTATCGAGCCCGCGATGCTCGAGAGTGACGGGCACTACTAGCCCGATCCCGCCCGTGCGTTCGAGGGGCCCGCTCGGCATATCGCCGGTGCGGGCCCCTCGTGTTGTGCGCGCGAGCGGTCTGTGGGCGGCGGTGAACGGCTGCAAACCGTCTCTTTGCCGAGAGTGAACAGCCGTCCGCCTGCGACCGGCGCGCAGGGCCTTCGCGCTCGGCGATACTGCAGCGGTGCGGTGAAGCCGGGGGCGGCTCTCTCCGTGCGTAAGGGTGGGTTACGAACACGGAGGTGTCACATGGCGCGCGCCACTATGTCGCGTGGGTGGATCGTCACGTTTGCCGGCCTGGGTATCAACCTGGCTCTGGGCGTCCTGTATTCCTGGTCAGTCATCGCCAAGACCCTGTCCAAGCCCGTCGCCGAGGGCGGCTGGGGCTGGAGCTCGGGTCAGGCCTCGTTGCCCTACGCCATCGGCGTGGGCGTCTTCGCGCTCTCGATGGTCTTTGCCGGCCGCGCGCAGGACAAGTTCGGACCGCGCATCGTGGCCACCATCGGCGGCGCGCTGTGCGGTATCGGCATGATCGTCGCGAGCTTCGGCACCGCGGCCAACGCACTGCCGATCCTGCTGGGCTTCGGCCTGCTCACCGGCCTGGGCATCGGCCTGGGTTACGCCGCCGCCACGCCGGCCGCGGTCAAGTGGTTCCCGCCCGCCCGCAAGGGCCTCATCACCGGCCTCGTGGTGGCCGGCTTCGGCCTCGCGAGCGTCTACATCGCCCCGCTCACCACGTGGCTGCTGGGCACCCAGCACGTCTCGGGCACGTTCCGCGTGCTGGGTATCGCGTTCCTGCTGGTCACCGTGGGCCTGGCCCAGCTTCTGCAGAACCCGCCCGCGGGCTACCTGCCCGCCGCGGCGTCGGTCAAGGCCGATGCCGGCGCGCCCGCGGCCAAGATCGACGACTACGACTGGCGTGAGATGGTTCGCACGCGCCAGTTCGCGCTCCTGTGGTGCATGTACGCCTTCAGCGCCTTCGCGGGCCTGATGATCATCGGCCACATGGCCAAGATCGCGGCCGCGCAGCTCACCAGCATCGACCTCGGCTTCCTGCTCGTGGCCGTGCTCGCGATCGGCAACGCGAGCGGTCGTGTGGTCGCCGGTATCGTCGCCGACCGTATCGGTGGCACGCGCACCATGCTCGTGGTGTTCGTGGCACAGGCCTGCATGATGGGCGCGCTGGCCTTCTCGGCCACTCCGGTGACGCTCATCCCGGTCGCCGCCGCCATCGGCTTTTGCTACGGCGCCAACCTGTCGCTGTTCCCGTCGACCACGGCCGGCTACTTTGGCACCAAGAACCTGGGCGTGAACTACGGCCTCGTGTTCACCGCATGGGGCGTGGGCGGCGTCTTCGGGTCGATGACCGCCGGCTCGATCGTCGACTCCACCGGCACCTACGGCATCGCCTACGCGATCGCCGCGGGCCTGTGCATCCTCGCCGCCGGCCTCACCTTCGCGACCAAGCCGCCGGCGCCGCGCGCGTTGCCGGTCGACTCGGCCAACCGCGACCAGGCTGCGGCGTAGCGCCACATCCCAAGAACGCTCCAGCAGGGCCCGCCGGCATCTAGTTGGCGGGCCCTGCTGCGTTCCGGCACCCGTTTGCCGAGAAACATGCGATTCATCCTTGCGTAACCTTAAGCAACGGGAGCAGAATCGAACGTGCGCTCACGCGCTTCCGTCGTAGTCTGGGGGGACACCGATGGAGGAGAAGGCACGCGAGCTGGGGATGGCCTTAGGGGAGGTCGACCAGATCGTCCGCGATCGAATGAGGCGGACACTCGCCGAATCAGGGATCAGTCATGACGAATGGGCCATGCTCGCATGGTTCTACGTGGGTGCGCACGGAGGCGAGGTCGATATGCCTCATGGCAAGACCGCTCCGGCCATGCGCGACCCCGAGCGCGTGCTTGGTGGTCTGCGGGAGCGTGGCTACGTGCGCTGTCAGTCGATGCGGCCCACGATGACCGCGGCGACGCTCACTCGCGAGGGGCAGCGGCTTGTGGAGGCTCTCATGGCGCTCAACCAGGGCGTGATGAGCGGGTGCGTCGCCTACATGAGCCCCAGCGAGCTGGATGTGGCGATCAGGTCGCTGCGCCGGATGCGCGACACCATGATCTGATTCGCACGGCACCAGCCGGCACAGGGGAGTCAAGCTCGCGGCCGGCGCGTGCCTACCCGTTCACGCCGCGCATGATGCCCGCGATCATGCCGCCCAGATAGGGCACGAGCCACACGGCCCACACGGCGACGCTGTAGCGATGGAAACCTCGCTTGGCGGCCTCGCTCCCTCGCAGCAGCGTCCAGGTGGCCCAGATCGCGTGGATCAGCATCAACGACAGGGCCGCGGCACCGGTGAGCGTGTGCGCCCAGTCGCGCACCATCCCGTTCGCGATGAGCATGCGAAACATCATCTCGGTGGCGGTGGTGTCGCACACGATGCCCACCCAGAACAGCACCACGTGCCACGGGCGCAGGTTGCGCGCGAAGCGCTCGGCCCACACTCCCGTCGTGTAGAACACGAACGCGAGCGACATGATGGTGGCGGGGATGATGAGCTCTTTGGGCATACGCTCATCGTAGCCCAGCCGGCGACGCGCCGCACGGGCGCGGTGCTCTCAGCGTCAACAGCCCGGTTCGCCAAAGTTGCCGCAGCAACTCTTGAGCGTGACCACCTTCTTGGCGGTGTTGCGCGCCACGAGCCACATCTTCTTGGGTGTCGCATGCTCCGACTCGCGCCAGTTGCGGGTGAAGGCATCCGCCGAGGGGCGGGCGCTATGTCTGGGGCCGTCAGGCGTGCTGCACATGTGTTCGCTTCTCTCGCGTATCCGAGCGGGCGCGCTGCGCTACCGCGGAGACTACGCTACCAGTTCACGAGTCTGCGCTGGCCCTCCAGCGCTCGGACATGTGAGGCGTCCTGCACGACCTCGAGGCAGCCCCTGTACGCGCCGTCGGCGTCCCGCATCGCGAAGTAGCGGATCCAGATGAAGCGCGGACCCATCTCGATCCAGAACTCGGCGGTGTCCTTCTCGCCGGCCTTGAACGCGGCAAGGATCTCCTCGACCTTCTCAAGGCTCTTGGGCGGGTGGCAGTTGCGAACCTCCCTGCCGATGGCCGACGGGGACCGCGGGAAGATGCGCTCGCCTTCCGAGTAGAACCTCACGCGGTCGTTCTCATCGACGAAGCTCACGTCGAAGGGCAGTGCCGTGAGCATGATGTTGAGCTGTTCGATGGTGAGCGCACCGGTCACGAGCGGCAGGAGCATGGCTGCACCCAAGTCGCCGGGCGCGGGGCCGGCTGCGGCTGCCGCGGCGCGAGCAGCATCGCCGTCCGGCCCAGCCACCCACGCGTAGCCGATCTCCGGATCGCCGGCAGCGACCCGTGCCCACTCGTCTTGGGTGACCACCTGCAGTGCAGTGGGGAAGAGGATCTTCTCCTCCTTGTAGATCATGTCGTCGACCATCGTGAGGAGCTCGGGCAGACTCGCTGCGAGGCCCTTCACGTCGCCGCCGGCCGCCAGCGCCCGCGCGGTCTTGATCCGGCCCCGGATGTCGTCGTCCAGGCCCCACATGACCTTGGTCGGGCCCTCCACGCCATGCGCCTCGAGCACGGGGAACAGCTGATGCTCCTTGCGTGTGTAGTGCACGTCGATCTGCGCGAGCTGCTCGAGCCCGTCTGACACCGTCGCGAGCGCATCAGCCACCGCGGAGTTGTCCGAGGCGGCTGCAAGGGCGTCCGTGGCACAGCGGATCTCAGCCGAGAGCTCGGAGGCCACCTGGTTCTCTCGGCGGTAGGAGTCGATGGGGTGACCTTCGGCGACCTCGGCGAGGGTGCCGTCGTCGAGCGACTCCTTGAAGACGCTCACGTGCACGTCGCACAGACGCTGGACCTCCTCGACGGGCATGCCCTCGGCGATGAGCGACTGCTCCATCACGGCGACCTCGGCGGCATCGATGTCGCGGACGAGCTCGTCGAAGCGGGCCTTCACGTCGGCGACGCTCGCGCCGGCGTGAAGCTCGAGGATGAGCTCCTTGAGCACCTCTTGGCGCCGCGCTCGCTCGGCCTCGTCGAGGCGACCCGGCGCCCCTGCGGACTCCTGGGCCACGATCTCGTGGGTGGCTATCTGCGTGCGTATCGCGTCGAGGAACTCGTCGATCGGCTTGCTCGCCATCGCGGCGCCTGTCTCGAGCGTCGCGACGCGCGCGACGGTGTTGTAGAGCACGGGGTTGTTGAGCTTCTCGAACTCGGGCGCATAACCCGCGAGCCACTCCTTGAGGTAGGGGTGTGCTTCGAGCAGGTCGTGGACTTTGGTCTCGGCGGTGATCTTCATGACGGGTCTCCCTCCCGATGAGTTCATAGCCGAAAAGATACCTGACCTAATCGGTAAGGTATTTGACCTGCGTCAAATCTTAGCGAAATTGTAAGGATTGCTTTGGATGTGCGGAATCGCGTGGCGCGCGCTCGCGAGGCGTGTGCGTTCTACGCCTTCTCGTCGAAGCGCTTGCCCACGCTGTAGGCGTCGGCGACCTTCTCGCCCAGGCGCCAGT
>CAYOHY010000037.1:0-20715 GCA_964403885.1 uncultured Eubacteriales bacterium | reverse complement strand
GGGCAGCGGCCTCAGGAGCAGGCTCGGGCTGGGCGGCTGCCTTCTTGGCGGCCTTCTTCTTGGGCGCGGGCGCAGGTTCGGCGGCCTCTGCGGGCTCGGCGGCCGGCGCTTCCCCACCGTTGGCGATCGCGGCGAGGCGGTTGCGCAGGTCGTCGAGGTCGAGCAGGTCGTCCTCGTTCACGCCGCGATGATCGGCGAGGTAGACGATGGCGTCGAGCGCCTCGAAGAAGTTGTCGCTCATCTGCGGCGTGTAGTCGAGCTCGCCGTCGCGAACCTTGACCATGATGTCTTCGAGCCAGTGAGCGACATCCGATATCTCGATGAGTCCCACCATGCGCGACGAGCCCTTGATGGTGTGGGCGTCGCGCATCATCTGATCGATGAGCTCCCGGTTCTTGGGATCGCCCTCGAGCATGATGACGCCCTCGTTGAGGCGCTGGAGAAGGTCTTGGGCCTCCTCCTGGAACTTCGCTATGAATGCGCTGCGGTCGAACTCGACCATTGCGGGACCTTCCTGTCTTTGGTGCGCCTGCCCGGCGGGTCTAGTTGCCGTCGACGATCGTGAACGCCGAGCCCACCTGGCTCGACTCGCGTGCCATCGACGAGAGCGCCTCGGCCGCGCCTGCGACCTGACGCGAACCGGCTGCGGTCTGCTGTGCGACGGCAGCCACCTCGCGCATCGCCTTGACCACCTGGTCGGTGGCCGACTTCTGCTGCTGTGTGGCGGCCGAGATCTCCTTGGCCGCGACGGTGGTCTGCTCGACCATCTCGAGGATCTGCTCGAGGGAGTCACCGGTGGTGTGGGCCAGATCGACGCCGCCCTGAACCTGCTTGAGCTCCTGCTCGGTGGACATGACGAGCTCGTTGGCCGCGGCCTGGATCTCGCTCATGATCGAGCCGATCTCGCCGGTGGACTCGACAACCGACTCGGCGAGCTTGCGGATCTCGATGGCGACCACCGAGAAGCCCTTGCCGGCCTCGCCGGCGCGTGCGGCCTCGATGGCGGCGTTGAGCGCGAGGATCTTGGTCTGGTCGGCGATCGAGTTGATGATCGTGAGGACCTGGCCGATCTGCTGGCTGCGCTCGCCCAGCGCGAGGATCTTGTTCGCGCTCGACTGCGTGCGCGTCTTGATGTCTTCCATGGCCGTGAGGGTGTTCATGACGGCCTGCTGACCGGACTCGGCGTTGTTGAGCGATGCCTCGGCCATGGTGACCACCTGATCGGCGTTCTCGGCGATCTGGCGGTAGGTGCTCGCGAGCTCTTCCATGGTGGCGGTGGTCTCGGAGATCGACGCGGCCTGCTCGGCGGCGCCGGAGGCCTGCTGCTCGGTGGCGGAGAGGATGTCGTTGGCCGACTGCTGGAGGCGGCGGCTCGACTCCTGGGTCTGGCGGATCAGGTACACGATGAGGTCGAGCATCTGGTTGTAGCTCGACGCCAGGACACCGATCTCGTCCTCGCCCTTGACCTCGACCTTGCGGCCGATCTCGCCCTGGCACGCAGCACGGACCGAGCTCACGACCTCCTCGAGCGGACCGGCGAAGCGGCGCCCGATGAACAGCAGGATGAACACCCAGGCGACGAGAAGCACGACACCCACCACGAGGACCACGCTCAGGTCCTTCACGAACTCGGCGGTGGCGGCGAGCTCGTCCCTGAAGGCCAGCCAGAACGTCAGGTAGATGACGATCTGATAGACGATCTGCACGAGCAACGTCACGAAGATGAGGCGGTACAGGAACTTGGTCTTGAGCGCCTTGATCAGTCCCATGTCTTCTTTCGCTCCCTATTCTTTCGGTCTAGTGTCGAGACGAGACGACGGGCTCGAGCATGCGGTCGATGTTGATGAGTCCGACCATGGTGTCTGCGATGTGCACGGACCCGGCGATGAACTCCGCCTGGGCGCGGTCGATGATACTGACGGGCGGCTCGATGGCGTCGTTGGCGACCTCCGAGATGTCGCCGATCTCATCGACGATCAGCGCCGTGACCACCGTCTCATTCGCGATGACGATCGCCGGCGGGTGCTCCGCGACCCCGAGGTCGACCGACCCCAGACGCATCAGCTTGGCCGGGTCCGTCACGCTCAGGATCTCGCCGCGCACGTTCACGACGCCCAAGATGTAGTCGGGGACGCACGGAATCGACGTGATCGCGTACTCCTGGAAGATCTCGCGCACGTCGCTCACGCGCACCGCGTACCACTCCTCGCCGATGCGGAAGAGCAGCAGCGCGATGCGGTCGGTGACCTCCTCGTCGAGCGATTCACGCGCGAGCGAGTCGGCACGACGTGCCAAGATCTCATCGGCCTTGTCGGCCAGGCTCTGGCCACGGTGGATCTCGAAGCCGAGGTCAGCCACGGCTACCATCCCCCCATCATGGTCGGGGCGAGAATCTGGTCCAGATCGAGCAGGTAGACGAGGCCGTCTTCAAGCCGCGCGACACCGATCATCTTGGACGCGAGCGCGTGCATGGGCGGCGCGGCCTGCAAGCAGCCGTCCGGAAGCTCGATCACGTCTTGGACCTCATCGACCACGAGCGCCAGCAGCTGGCCGCGCACGCGGCAGATGATCATGGGCGTCTCGAGCGTGTACTCCTGAGGCGCAAGCCCCACGATGCGACGCAGGTCGATGGCGGGGATGACGTTGCCGCGCAGGTTGATCATGCCGACGACGCCGGTGCCGCCGCTGGGCACCTCGGAGAACGCGACGATCTGCTGGATCTCCTGCACGCGGTCGATGGGCAGCGCATAGCGCTGACCGCCCAGGTAGAACGCCACAACCCGGTCGATATAGAGGCACGCGTCGGCGTCGTGCGCCGTCACGTCGATGTCGGTTCCATCCGTCACGCTGCTCCTTACTGAGCGAACCGAAGGACTCGGTCGAGTTCTTCGGGGCTTACCTGGCCCTCGCGCACCTTGGCGAGGCCCGAGACGATCATGGGGCGCATGCCTGCGGCACGGGCTGCGGCTTCGATGTCAGCACGCGAGCCGTCTCGCGCGATGGACGCGCGCACGGGCTCCGTGAACGGCAGCACCTCGAAGATGCCGGTCGCTCCGCTGAAGCCGGTGTTGCCGCACGACGCGCACCCCTGGCCGCGGCGCGACGCCATGCCCGGCTCGGCGCCGGGGATCGACGAGGTGAGCGGCGAGCGCTCCTCGAGCGAGCACGACGGGCAGTTGGTGCGCACCACGCGCTGGCCCACACCCAGGGTGAGCGCGCTTGCGAGCGAGACCGGCTCGGCGCCCAGGTCGAGCAGGCGCCTGACGGCCGAGACGATGTCGCCGCCCGCGAAGGTCGCGATGACGAGCTTGCCCATGCCGGCCGCCTCGATGGCGAGGTGGACGTCGTCGACGGTCTGGAGCGAATCGATCGCGATGACGTCGGTGTCCTGGCGCATGCCGGCGGCGAAGTAGCTCGCCGCGCCGATGGGCTGCGCCGGGCTCACCAGCACCTGGGCGACCGCGGGGATCTCATAGTCGATGGCACGCTCGACCGAGTAGACGGTCTTGCCCACCTGGGCGGCGTGCTGGAGGAGCGAGTAGTAGGTGGTCGACCGGCCGCCGGTGACCGGTGCCGCGACGAGGAGCAGGCCTCGGCCGCGCTCGACCATCGCGTGGAGCGCCTTGGTCTCTGCCTCCGGCATGCCCAGCTCATCGAGGTCTCTGGGCTGCGGCTTGACCGGCGCGATCGACACCACGAGGCGCTGACCTGCGACGGTAGGCACCGAGGAGACCGTGAGCACCACGGACTTGCCGGCGATGTCGGCGTGCATGCGTCCGAGCGCGGGACGGCTCGCGGCGACGCCGGTGAGCTTCGCGTAGGCCTTGAACCCGTCGATCAGCGGCGGCTGCATCGACAGCGGCGCGCTCGCGATCTTCTCGAGGCGTCCCTTGATGCGGAACACGAGGAAGAAGTCGCTCTTGTACGGCAGGAGGTGGATGCGGCTCGCGCCACGGTTGACCGCCTGCTCGAGGATGTCTGATACGAGGACGGCGACCTTGCGCTCGTCGGCGACGGCGAGCACGTCGAGGTCGACGGTCGCAGCACCGGTGGGCGCGGCAGCCTCGACGACCTGCTCGACCGTCTGGGCGGGCACCTCGGGCTCGGCGACCGGTGCCTCGGACGGCGACTCGATGACGACCGGGGTCTCGTCGCCCAGGTCGAAGAAGTCGGCTGCCGAGATCTCGATCTCATCGGTCGAGATGACCTGGGGCTCGACGGCGGGTGCAGAACCGAAGTAGTGCATGACCGCTTCGTTGACCGCGGGCGCATCGGCGAGCACGGCGTCCATGCCGTACCCGAGCTCAACGCCCACGTCATCGAGCACGAACACGTCGACCGGGTCACCGATGGCGACGGTCAGCGTGCCCTCGATCTCGAAGAGCGGCAAGACGCCGCGGTTGCGCGCGATCGAGGCGGGCATGATCTCGAGCGCCTCGTCGTCGGGCGCATAGCTCGCGAGGTCGACGCGCGGGAAGCCCAGCTCGTCCTCGAGGACGGTCGCGAGCTGCGACGCGTTCACGAGACCGCGCTGGAGCAGGGCGCGCCCCGCATCGCCATCAGAGAAGGCGGCGGCGCGCGCGGATGACGCCTGATCCGCGGTCAGCAGTCCGGTTGAGACGAGCGCGTCGATGACACGCCCGGCGATGGTGGTCGCTTCAGCCATTGCCTGGCTTCCCCCGCCCGATTAGCCCTGGACCTTGGAAAGCTCTTCGGCCACGGCCGACAGGAGCTTCTCGGGCTCGACGGGCTTGGTGAGGTACTGGTTGGCGCCCGTACGGATACCGGTCGCCATGGCCTGCTCCTCGGTCTTGGCCGTCAACATGATGATCGGGATGGCCTTGTACTTCTGGTCGAACTTCAGAAGTCGGCACACCCGATAGCCATCAAGCTTGGGCAGCATGACGTCGAGCAGGATCAGGTCGGGCATCTCGGCCCGCGCCGTCTCAAGCGCCTCGGCGCCGTCTGATGCCGTGATCACCTCGTAACCACCGGCGATCAAGATCGCCTTGATCATCTCGAGGATGGTCGGGCTGTCGTCGACCGCGAGGATTCGCGCTGTCGCCATCTTCGGATAACTCCCCTCGTCACTGACACGTCTTACCGATTATCGCCCTACTGGCAGGGTGTCTTGAGCGTCAGCTACCCCTGCCACACTCTAGCAGACTGCGCTCACACGTCTTGGCCAGAAGATCGGGCCTGAAACCACCGAGGAACGCGGTCCACGAGCCTTCCGGCTTGGCATGGAGCGCCCGCAGCGTGTTCTCGTACTCACGGCACGCGTCGGCGCTGTTACCGCGCTGCCTTTGGATGTTGGCGATCGCGAAGTGCGCGAGCACGAAATCGCGGTCGATGTAGATGGTGCGCTTGAACTCTGACAACGCCGCTTCGACGTCGCCGCGCTGCTGGTGGATGACTCCCAGGATGTAGCGCGCGGCCGCCGTGAGCGGATACGTGCCGAGCACGGCGTTGGCCTGCTCCATCGCCTCATCGAGCTTGCCGAGGTCCGCGTAGGCGAACGCCGCCACGAGGTGGGCCTGGACGTTCATCGAGTCGATGGCGAGCGCGTCTTGCGCCACCATGAGCGCCTCGGCCGCCCGTGCCTCCTCGAGCAGCGCGTGTGCGCGCGCGATGAGCTCGTCGATGGGCGCGACCACGGGCTCGGCCTCGACCGCCGCAACGACCGGCTCCGGCGTCCGGGTGCTGCGCTGGTAGCGCAGTGTCCGCGCGGGGGCGGCGGGCTCGGCCGGAGCGGTGCGGCGCTCTCGGCGCGAGACGATCTCGTCGAAGGTGAACAGCCGCTTCGCCCGGGGCTTGCGGTAGAGGAACACCCCGCCGATCTCGACGACTTCGAAGCGTTCCGAGATCGAGGTGAGGGTCTCGGAATGGCCGATGAACAGGTAGCCGCCGGGGTTGAGCGCCTCGTAGAAGTTGTTGACCACGCGCTTGGTCGACTCGAGGCGGAAGTAGATGGTCACGTTGCGGCAAAAGATCGTGTCCCAGTTGCTCATGAACGCGAGCGGATAGGGCTCCTTGATGAGGTTGTGGAAGTGGAAGGAGCACAGGTCGCGGACGCGCGGCACCGGGCGGTGGCCGTCGTCGACCGGCTCGAACCACCTGCTGAGCTGGTTGGGCGTGAGGTTGTTGACCGCGCGCGCCGGATAGACGCCCTTGCGGGCCCGGTCGAGCGCCTGCGTGGACACGTCCGTGCCCACGACCTCCCGCTCGTATCCCAGCGCCTCGAGCGCCGAGTCGTTGAGCGTCATCGCGATGGTGTAGGGCTCCTCGCCGGTCGAGCACCCGGCAGACCACACGCGGAAGCGCTTGGGCGCCGAAGGCGGCCGGCCGTCGAGGATCTCCGGGATGACCTTGTCTCGGAACGCGTCGAACTGCGCCGGGAACCTGAAGAAGCTCGTCTCGTTGATGGTGACGAGGTTCATCAGCTCCTTGAACTCGTCCTCATCCGAGGACAGGAGCCGGAAGTAGTCACGGTAGTCGGTGAAGCCGAAGCGGGTTGCGCGCGTCACCAACGAGATGCGCAGCGAGTCGACCTTCGTCTCCTCGAGGAAGATGCCGGAGTGCTTGTGGATCCAGTCCCGGAAGAGCTCGAACTCCTCGGGGGTGAGGTCCTTCCTGAGGGCGTCGGTGCGCTCCATGGCTAGTCGCCGAGCGGCTCTCCGGCCGGCCCGACCTTCTCGATCAGACCGCCCGCGTACATGCCGTACAGAGTCCGCGCAGTCTCGAAGTCGTTGTAGCCGGTCAGCTCGACCAGCTCGCGCACGCTGCGGCTGCCGTGCAGGTAGCACAGCAGCATCCACTCGCGCGGCTTGAGGTGGATCTCGATGTTCTTGACGCCCGGGCCCGACGCCATCGCGAAGCGGGTGTCGAGCGACGGGATCTTCTCGCGGATGCGGTTCCACAGCTCGAGTCGCTTGCTCGCGTCGGCGAGCGCCGCATCGATCTGGACCGCGATGCCGATGTCGGAGGAGGCCTGGAGCTCATCGGCCTCAAAGCGCAGCTCGCCCTCTTCCCAACGCAAGAGGTCGAACAGGGCGTCTGAGACCTGCTCGCGTACGAAGTCCTCGAGCACCGGCGCCTCGAGGTAGCCCTCGTCGACGAGGATCTGGCCGAGCTTGCGATCGGCCTTGTCGCGCTTCTGGATCTTCATCAGGCCTTGGGCCTGGCGCAGCTGCTTCTCCGAGATGATCCCGGCACGCACGAGCCGCTTGCCCGCAGGCTCTGCGGCGCCGCCCGAGCTCGCGAAGTAGACCAGTCCGTCTCGGAAGCACACGAGTCCGTCGGCGTCGTCGCGTGACACGTGGAGCGTGCCGGTCTTCTGGCCGGTGCTGAGCAGCCGGAACATGTCGGCAAGCGAGAAGTCCTTGAGGTTACCCTCGAGCGCCACGAGACCTCCTGAAGCGAGCGTTTGCACTGCACGACGCGCGGGCTTGCAATGGTGTGGCAAGACGTCTGAGCCCGTCGTCCCATCGTAGCACGACGCCCTGCTCGCTCAAACACGCATCGCCGCAGGAAACACGGTATGGAAACGGCGGATTCACTCGGGCGAAACATGCGCGTGGGAACGTGGTGTGCATGCCTGCCACACACGACATCGAGACCCCGTGCGCCGAGCACGCCGATGAGCGCACCGACGTGCTCACCGCACTGCTCGAGGTGAGCCAGACGATGGTGTCGAGCTTCGACCTCGACCGGAACCTGCGGCGCGCGATGCGGATCCTGTCCACGAGGCTGGGCCTGAACAGGGCGTTCGTGGCACTCATGCACCCCGACACCAAAGACATCCGCATCGCCGCCGCGCATGGCATGAGCCGCGCCGCGATCGCCCGAGGCGTCTACCGGGCGGGCGAGGGTGTGGTGGGGCGCGTGGTGGCGGGCGGCGAGCCGATGGTCGTGCCCACGATCGCCGACGAGCCGCTGTTCCTCAACCGCACCCAATCCCGGCCGCACCGAGCCGACATCGCGTTTCTCGCCGTGCCCATCAAGCTGCGCGGAGAGATCTTCGGCGTGCTGTGCGCCGACCGGGTCTTTGACGAGGAGGACGTGTCGCTCGACGAGGACGTGCGCGTGCTCGAGGTGACCGCCTCGGTGATCGCGCATGCGGTCAGGCTCTACTGGACGTACCGCCATGAGGTCGAGAGCAAGGAGCGCGCACGCGACGAGCTGAGGGCGCGCTACTCGCTGCCCAACATCATCGGCGACTCCGACGCCATGCAAGAGGTCTTCCGGATGGTCACCAAGGTGGCGCGCAGCAGTGCGACGGTGCTGCTGCGCGGCGAGTCGGGCACCGGCAAGGAGCTGATCGCCCACGCCCTGCACTATCAGGGGCTTCGACCCAAGGGGCCGTTCATCGCCATCAACTGCGCGGCGTTGCCGGAGAACCTCCTCGAGGCCGAGCTGTTCGGCTACGAGAAGGGCGCCTTCACCGGGGCGGTCGCGAGCAAGCAGGGGCGCTTCGAGCTCGCGCGCGGCGGCACGATCTTTCTCGACGAGGTGGGTGACGTCTCCCCCGCCCTGCAGGCGAAGCTGCTTCGGGTCTTGCAGGAGCGCACCTTCGAGCGGCTGGGCGGCACCAAGACGCTCACCACCGACGCCCGGATCGTCTCGGCGACCAACCGGGACCTGGAGGCGATGGTCCGCGCGGGCGAGTTTCGCGAGGACCTGTACTGGCGGCTCAACGTGGTGCCGGTCTTCTTGCCGCCGCTGCGGGAACGCGGCTCCGACGTCGCGCTGCTCATCGAGCACTTCTTGGACCGGTTCGCGCGGGCGAGCGCTCATCCGGTGTCTCTGGGCACCGAGACGATGCGCCTGCTCATGCGCTACCCGTGGCCGGGCAACATCCGTGAGCTCGAGAACACCGTGCAGCGGCTGGTGGTACTCGCGGAAGGCGACGTGATCGAACCCGGCGACCTGCCCATGCACCTGCTCATGCACGACCTGCCGGCCGAACCCGGCAGCCTCGCCCGCCCCGGGATGTCGCTCGACGACGAGGTCGAGGCCCTCGAGCGTCGGCGCATCCTCGCCGCACTGCGCACACACGCGCACGTCCAGGCCCGCGCCGCCCGCGAGCTTGGCATCACGCCGCGGCAGCTGGGCTACAAGATGCGCAAGTACGACATCGAGGGCTGAGCTCTTGCGTGAGGCCGGTGTACGGACTCGGCCCGGTCGTCGTATGCTCGGCGCATCATCGAACGGGGGCGCTGTGCGACGGATCGCTGCATGGATGGTGCTGCTGATGTCGGTGGCCGCGGTGATCGGACTCGCAGGCCGCCTGGGCAAGGCCGCCCCACGAGAGGCCCGCCAGCCCTCGGTCAACGCCGACGACCCCACACCGGCTCCCGTCTCCACGCCACCTGCACCCACGCGCCAGGTTTCGACAGACGCCACACCCCTGCCCGAGATACTCGTGGACCCTCGCGTCCTCGTGGAGAAGGACCTGCGGCGCCTCACGGTGTTCTCGGACGGAGTCGCGGTGAAGCGCTACCGGATCGCGCTGGGCACGAACCCGGTGGGCGACAAGGAGCGCGAAGGCGACGGTCGCACGCCTGAGGGCGACTTCTACATCTGCTCGAAGAACGCCGCGTCGAAGTTCCACCGCTCCTTGGGACTGTCCTATCCGGCCGAGGAGGACGCGGACCGAGGCCTCGCCGAGGGCATCATCACCAAGCGCGACCACCGGGCGATCGTCACCGCGCTCCACCGCATGGAGCGACCGCCCTGGAAGACCAGACTGGGTGGCGAGATCATGATCCACGGCGCGGGCGCGACACGAGGCGACTGGACGCAGGGATGCATCGCCCTCGATGACCCCGACGCCGAGGAGCTGTTCGTGGCGCTGCCCATGGGCACGCCGGTCACCATCGTGCCGTAGGCGCTACTTGCCCTGCTTGGCCGTGAGCTCGTCGATCTCGAACGCAAGCGCCGTGAAGCCGCCGATACGGTCCTCGATCTGCCAGGAGCGCGAGTCCCAGTAGCCCTGCGGCTCGGCCTCAAGGTGGTTCACGAGCGTGCGGATGGCGCGCAGCTTCTCATCGGCGTCCGTGACGATGCGCATGCGGCCGAACATCACGACGGACTCGAACGGGTGCTCACACTCGCCGGTCGTGTAGCCGTGGTCGAGGACGATGGTGGCGCACGCGCGAGAGTCCTCGGCGATCATGGCGAGCTTGCGGCCCTCGTGAGCGACGTGGAAGTAGAGCCGCGATGCGTCGGCGTCGTACCCGTAGCTGAGCGTCACGGCGTAGGGGCCGTCGGCCCCGGTCAAGGCGATGGTGGTGAAGCGACCCTGCTTCAGGATGCGCTCGATCGCGGCCTCATCGGTGATCTGTCGGTCGGTGCGGCGCAGGTGGTAGGTCACGGCTGGGCTCCTTCACACGGGGTCAGTTCCGAGCCTACCAGATGCGCCGCAGGCCTCGCGCTACTCGACGCCCAGCAATACCGAGGACGCCTTGAAGATGGCGGTCACCTCTTTGCCCTCGACCAGTCCAAGCTCATCGGCGGCCTCTGTGGTCAACGTGGCCGAGACGTGCTGGCCGCCAACGTCCACCTTCACGAGTGCCGTGACCGGTCCGCGCGTGACCGATACCACGGTCCCGGTGAGCTGATTGCGTGCTGAGAGCTTCATGGGTAGTCCCTTCTCGCGGCGCGTCACGCCGCATCGCCGAGCGCCCTCGGTGACAGCACCGAGGACGGCAGTTCCATCGAGTGCAGCAAGCGGCGAATCTCCGGCGTTCCCGGGTCGGCCACCAGCTGGGCGGGCGACCCGGTCTGCACCACACCATTACCCGCGTAGACCACGAGCGAATCCGCCAGCAGCGCGGCCTCGTACAGGTCGTGGGTCACCATCACCACGGGGATCCCCATGCGTCGCTGCACGTCCTTGAGCAGCTCCCGCATCTCGGCGCGCACCGGCAGGTCGAGCGCCGACAGCGGTTCATCGAGCAGCAGCGCGCGCGGTCGGGGCGCGAGCGCGCGGGCAAGTGCGGCACGCTGACGCTGGCCGCCCGACAGCTCGCGCGGGCGCTTGTCGGCGAGCGCTTCGAGGCCGAAGGAGGTGATGAGCTCGTCGACCCGCTCGGCACGCTGGGCACGGCCAAGCCGGTGCAGGCCGAAGGCGACGTTGCCGCGCACGCTCAGGTGCGGGAACAGTTCGCAGGCCTGCGAGACGTAGCCGAAGCCGCGCCGTTGGGGCGGCACGAACACGCCGGCCGCGGTGTCGCAGAGCACCTCGTCTCCCAGGGTCACGCGGCCGACGTCCGGGCGGGCGGTGCCGGTGAGCAGGGAGAGCGTGAGCGACTTGCCGGACCCCGAGTAGCCGAACAGCACCGTGAAGCCGGCCGGTGAGCGCCAGCCGGTGTCGAGCTCGAAGCCCGGCAGGCTCAGCGTCGCGCGCAGGGCGAACCCGGCGTCGATGCCGCCCGCGCTCACCAGGTCACCTTCTTGGTCAGGGCGGTGGCCGCGAACAGGAACGCCGCCGACACCGCCGTGAACAGCGCGACCAACGCGCCGGCTGAGCGCCAGTCCCCCACCACCACGGCGTTGTAGATCTCGAGCGGCATGGTGGTGGTGCGGCCCGGGATGTTGCCGGCCACCATCACCGTGGCGCCGAACTCCCCCAGGGCCCGCGCGAAGGAGAGCACGAGCCCGGCTGCGACCCCACGCGACGCGAGCGGCACGGTGACCAGCACGGCGGTCGCGAGCTCTCCTCGGCCGAGCGTCGCACTGGTGGCGATCAGCCCGCGGTCGACGCTCTCGAACGCAGCGCGAGCCGTCTTCACGGTGAACGGCAACGCCACCGCGAACGCGGCGAGCACCGCCGCACCCCACGTGAAGGTGAGCTGAGGTGCCGGCAGGCCGAGGACGCGAGCGAGCGCGCCCAGCGCGCCGTTTCGGCCGACGAGCACCAGCAGGTAGTAGCCGGTCACGACGGGCGGCAGCACGAGCGGCAGGGTCAGCGCCACGTCGAGTGCGGTCTTGCCTCGGAACTCGCGCGTGGCGAGCAGGTACGCGAGCGGCAGCCCCACCACCGCGACGAGAAGCGTCGCGCACGCGGCGACCAGCAGCGACAGCCGCAAGGGGAAGCCGATGGCGTCGAGGTGGCTCACCGCGATCACGGTGCGGCGGGCGCCGGCAGGAAGCCGGCACGGGTCAGGGCCGCCTGGGTCGCCGACGAGCGCAGGTAGGCGACGTAGGCCGCCGCTAGCTTGGCACGGCTGGTCGACGTGAGGGGCGCTGCGACGTACTCGGCGGGCGCGATCTCATCGGCGGGCACGGTGTAGACCACCCGCACCCGCTCGCTGCCGTTGGCCTCGCTCGCGAATCCGAGACCCGCCTCGACCTCGCCTCTCGCGACGTAGTCGAGCGTCTGGGCGGCGTTCTCGGCGAAGACGAAGCGTGGCTTGAGGGTGTCCCACATGCCGCGCGCCTTGAGCCACTCGCGGGCCTTGGCCCCGTGCGGAGCGGTGTCAGGGTTGCCGGTGACGAGCCGTGCGGCCTTCTCGAGATCGTCCGGGCCGCTGATGCCTGCGCGGTTGTCGAGGGGCACGAACACCACGAGGTCGTTGCGCGCGAACGTGACGGCCCCCGAGGGCGAGACGAGCCCCTGCTCCTCAAGCGATGCGATCTGAGTGGGGCTCGCCGAGGCGAACACGTCGGCGGGCGCTCCTGCCTCGATCTGCTTCTCCAGCACGCCCGATGCACCGAAGTTGAACACGAGCCTCACCCCGTGGTCGCGCTCGAACGCGGGCGCGGTGTGCTCGAGGACGCGCTTGAGCGACGACGCCGCCGAGACGCGCAGCTCGGGTGGTGCGGACCCGGTCGCCGGCGAGTCCGTGACCGGCGTGGCACACCCCGCGAGCAGCGAGGCTGCCACCACGGCGAGCGCGAGGCGAAGGACCGGGCGATGTGAGCGGTTGCGGGTCATGCGGGCTCCTCGGATCGCATCGGACGCGGGCTAGACGATGCAGTCTTCGTAGACGTCACCCAGACGTGCCATGAGCGTCTCGGTCTCCATGTCGCGGTCCTTGCCGATGAGCCCGCACGCATCGGCGCGGCACTGCTTGCAGTGGGTCATCTGCGACAGGTACTCGCCACAAGCGGCTCGCGCCTCGTGGATCTGTGCGGGCGTGGGCGGCGTCGCGTCTCGGAACTTGTTCTGTGGGATGAGCGGCAAGATGTTGTGCTTGTGGGCTCCGTACTCGGAGGCGAGGTGTGCGATCGCGGGCAGCTCGAGGTCGTTGACGCCCGGGATGAGCACCGAGTTCACCTTCACCACGAGCCCTGCGGCCACGGCTCGGCGCAGCCCCTCCCACTGCCGATCGACGATGTGGCGGCCGGCCTCGATGCCGCGCAGGCGCTCCCCGTCAGGCCCGGTGACCCACAGGTAGACCTCGGCGGCGGTCTCGGGCATGACGGCGTTGATGGTCACCGTCACCGAGCGGACCCCTGCCGCCACGAGATCTGCGACGCGGTCGGGCAGTGCGAGGCCGTTGGTCGACACACAGCCGATGCGGTCGGGATAGCGGCGGCGCACGAGATCGAGGGTGGCGAAGGTCGCCTCGTTGGCGAGCGGATCGCCCGGTCCCGCGATGCCGATGGCCGCGATGTCGCCGGTGCGCTCGATGACGGCCTCCACGCGCTCGATGGCCTCCTCGGGAGACAGGACCACGCTCGCGACACCGGGTCGGGACTCGTTCACGCAGTCGAACTTGCGCACGCAGTAGCCGCACTGCACGTTGCACTCCGGCGCGACCGGCAGGTGGATGCGCCCCCCGCTGCGATGCGCCGCCTCCGAGAAGCACGGGTGGCTGGTGAGCACGAGGCGTTCATTGGCTTTGGAGCTGCAAGCGGCGTTCGCGGTCATGGGGCGCACCCTTCATCGGCGGCGATGGTGCGCCTGACAAGCGCAACGCCTGTGCCAAACTCACACCCCATCTGACCTGCGGAAATGCAGCCGATTGCGCCAAACCATGCAACACGTTTGTGGCGAATGCGACAAAAGTGTCGCGGTCGGGGCGCGCCGTGCGGCGCACGCGTGAAGATGGCGCGCGATAACCGTAGTTTGAACAGCAGCATCATCATTGCTTATGATGTGCCGGTCGAATCCGCACCATTCTCGGAGGGAAACCGCATGACGGAGACCGCAGCACCCGACTACCGGCAGATGTGGGCCGATCTGGGCCTCGACCTGGAGAGCCACGATGTCTTGCTCGAGGCCGTGGGCGGCATGTACGGCAACACCTTCATGAGCCAGGCGAATCGCCCCGATGGCATGGGCTACCTCGACTTCGTCATGAGCGAGGTCCACGGCCTGCGCATCAAGGAGCTCGACGACTTCCGCAAGAGTGGCGGCAAGGTCGTTGGCACCTACTGCCTCTTCGTGCCCGAGGAGCTCATCCGCGCGGCCGGCGCGTGGAGCGTGGGCCTGTGCGCCGGAGCCGACTGGGCCTCAGATCAGGTGGAGCAGGTCCTCCCCCGCAACACGTGTGCGCTCATCAAGTCGATGCTCGGGTTCAAGCTGGGCAAGGTCTGCCCCTACATCGAAGAGGCCGACCTGCTGGTTGGCGAGACCACCTGCGACGGCAAGAAGAAGGCCTACGAGGCACTTGGCCAGCTTCAGGACCTCTACGTCATGGAGCTTCCGCAGATGAAGCGCGACAAGGACGTGGCGTTTTGGCGCAGCGAGCTCGTCGATTTCGTCGCGAAGCTCGAGGAGCTGACCGGCAACAAGGTCACCGCCGAGTCGCTTCGTACGGCGATCGTCGAGGTCAACGACAAGCGTCGCGCACTCCAGCGCATCGCCGCCGCGCGCGCCGCCGACCCCGCTCCCATCAGCGGCAAGGACGCCCTGCTCGCCACGCAGGTCGCCTTCTACGACGACGTCCCCCGCTTCACCCAGTCGATGAACGCGCTCGCCGACGAGCTCGAGGCGCGCATCGCCGCAGGTGAGGGCGTCGCGCCCAAGGGCGCCAAGCGCATCCTCATCACCGGCACCCCCATGGCCCTTCCCAACTGGAAGCTTCACGACATCGTCGAGCGCTCGGGCGCCGTGGTCGTGGGCGAGGAGATGTGCACGGGCAGCCGCTACTACGACACCCTCGTGGCCGAGAACGAGAACGCCTCGCTCGACGAGATGATCGATGCGCTGACCGCGAAGTACCTCGACATCAACTGCGCCTGCTTCACCCCCAACGGGGGCCGCATCGAAGACGTCGCGCGCATGGCCACCGAGCTTGGCGCCGACGGCGTGATCGACTACACCCTGTCCTTCTGCGGCACCTACATGATCGAGAGCGCGACGGTCGAGAAGTCGCTGCAAGACGCAGGTATCCCCGTGCTGCACATCGAGACCGACTACTCCGGCGAGGACGCCGGCCAGCTGTCGACCCGCATCGAAGCGTTCCTGGAGATGCTGTAGCCGATGCGCGTACTGGGGCTCGACATAGGCTCGCGAAGCATCGACGCCGTGTGGCTCGAGGACGGCTGCGTTGTGGCCTCGGCGATCCGAGACACCGGCTACGACCCCAAGGCCGTGTGTGAGGAGCTGATCGGTGGCGGCGGGCACGACGTGCTCGTCGCCACCGGGTACGGCAGGCACACCGCCCGCGAGGAGCTGGGCGCTGAGATCATCACGGAGATCAAAGCGTACGCCCTGGGTGCCCACCACCTGTTCCCCCATGCCCGGGCGATCCTCGACATCGGCGGCCAAGACACGAAGGTGATCTCGCTGTCTTCCACCGGCGCGGTGACCGACTTCGAGATGAACGACAAGTGCGCCGCCGGTACCGGCAAGTTCCTCGAAGTCATGGCGCGCGCCTTGGGCTTCCCCATCGACGAGCTGGGACCCGCGGCCCTGCAGGCCGAGTCAGGCGTGAAGGTGTCGAGCATGTGCACCGTCTTCGCGGAAAGCGAGGTCACCGGCCTGGTGCATCGTGGCGAGGACCGAGGGCGCATCGCGCTGGGGCTGTGCGAGTCGATCGCCCGCCGCACCGTGAGCTCACTCACGCGCGTCCGGGCGACCGGTCCCCTCGTGTTCGCCGGAGGCGTGGCCAAGAACCCGGCGATGGTGGCGCTTGTCTCGGCGGGGTATGCGGACGAGGTCCACGTGCCCGACCAGGCCCAGACGGTGGGCGCGCTGGGCGCAGCCCTCCATGCATACAGCGTCGCCGAGGCCCGCACGGTATAGCGACCGTGCGGGCCTCGCGGCTCTCACCTACTGAGCGAACGAGTGCGCCTTCTTGGCGCACACCCGGCCACACGCTCCGCACCCTATGCAGGCACCGGCGTCGGCCACGCTCATCACCGTCGTGATGCATTCCTCGTCGTCATCGTCGTCATCGACGGGCTTCTCCGTCGGCGCCATCACGCTCGCGCCGCACACCTTGTAGCAGCGGCCGCAGCCGATGCATGCGTCGAAGTCGATCGAGTCGAGGTAGCTTGGAACCCAGGTGCGCCCGTCTCGGGTGAGCATCTCGGCCATCGCTAGCACACCGCCGCTTCTTCGCGCTCACCCGTGCGGATGCGCTCGCCTGACTCGATGGGGCACACGAAGATCTTGCCGTCGCCGGGCTGGCCGGTGGTGTTGACCTTCACGATCGCATCCACGACCGACGAGACCGCCTCGTCGGGCACGATCATCGTGATCATGCGCTTGGGCACGAACAGCGCCACCTTGGGCAGCGTGTGCTCGAGCGCGTAGGTCGACGGCGTGGCCTTGAGTTTGACGTGAAGGGCGTTGCACACGGCCCCGTCCTGGTCCATGTCGGCGAGCGTGCAGGCCACGTCGCCCTTCTGCTTGCCTCGGCCTTCGACCGACTGGATCGACAGCGACGGGAACCCTGCATCCGCGAGCGCCGTCTTGGTCTCGGGCAGCTTGTCGCGACGGATGATCGCGCAGATCTCCTTCATGGCTGGCTCCTCGCTGCCTACAGGCCGGCTTCGCCGGTACGGATGGTGTAGGCGGCCTCGACCGGCGAGACGAAGATCTTTCCGTCGCCGATGAACCCGGTGCGCGCCTTGTCCTCGATGAGCTCGACGACCGGGGCGGTGTCGGCGTCCTCGACGACCATCATGAGCAGGGTCTTGGGGAGCTCGTCGTAGTAGATGGGGCCCACCTGCAGACCCTTTTGCTTGCCGCGGCCAAAGACCGGCATCTTGGTGAGCGAGCCGTAGCCGGCGCCCTCGAGCGCCTGCACGACCTCCTGCTCCTTCTCGGGCCTGATGAACGCGCGGACCATCTTCATCGTGTCGTCCTTTCTCGTGACGGGTGGAACCTAGTCGGTCTGGGCGAGCGCACGGCGCATCCAGGGCGCCGGTCGCGTACGCATGGTCTCTGCGAGCCGCTCGGCGGCCTCGCGGATGTTGGAGCACTGCTCGGCTTTGAGCGGCATGATGCCGCGGCGCACGAGCTTGGCGGCCGCGGGGCCACCGATCTCGGTGAAGTAGACGATGCGCACGTCGCCAAGCTTGTCGATCTTCTCGGTGACGGCGTCGTCGTGGAGCGAGCCCATGCCGCGCGTGGTGACCACGGCGGTGTCGAGGTCACCTTCGGCGACCTTTCTGAGCTCGAGGAAGCTGACCCCTTCCGGGGTGATGTCGTAGACGGCGAACGTGCCGGCACGGCCAAAGTGCTCGTCGATCGTGGTTCCGGCGGTGGTTGCGAAGGCGACCTTCATCGCAGGTCTCCTCTCTGTGCGGACGGGCGATGCTGACGCTCGCGATGAGCGAGCAGGTTTGCGGCGGCGTCGACCACGCGCGCGGCACCGGCATAGCCGAGCGTGAGATCGCGAGACGCGCCGTAGCGCGAGAACACCGGAAAGCCGAACTCGAGGTGGGCGGCGCCGACGACCTCGGCGGTGCGCGCGGCATGGCTGGAGCCGACGAGCAGCTCCGTATCGGGCGCCACGCTGGCCAGGTCGCCCACGAGCACGGACTCCGCGTCGATGCGGCGGGCATGCGATGGAGACGTGGGCACGACGGCGAGCGCGGGCGTGGCGGCCATCTCGGCGAAGAGCTCGGCGAGCGACAGCGCGTGGTCGGGCTCGAGCGCAAGCGTGACACGGGACCCCGAGACCTCGAGGTGCGCGTCGCGCATGGCGTCGACGAGCATGCGGCGGTCCCGCTCGAGCCGTGGCGGCACGGGGGTCCCTGAGAGCAGTGACAGCGTGGCGAGCAGGTGGTCGGTCGCACGCAGGCCGTGCACCGACTCCAGCACCGTGAACGGCGTGCCGAAGCGCTCGGCAAGGCGCCGCGCGACCGGCTCGAGCGACGCGCCCACGACGAGCGTGTGCGCCGAGCGCGCGAGGTCGCCCAACTCGGCCAGGGTCACGCCCCCGGTCGCGAGCGGCGAGAGCCCACTGCGCGAGCCGTCGAGCGCGGACAGGTCCGGCACGAGAACGGCCTGGAGCCCGAAGAGCTCCGCGGTGTCGTGCAGCCACTGCGCGTCGGCGGGCGTGAGGTGCGCGCCGGTGAGCACGGTGATGCGATCGGTGTCAGGACGAGAGCCGGGCGCGGGGTCGGCCGCCAACTCGACGAGCGCGGCCACAGCGGCGGCGAAGCCCTCCTCCAGGCCTCCGGCGTAGTCCGGGGCCGACACGGAGACGACCGCCGGCGCCACGGCCGCTGAGGCGGCCTGCACGAGGGCGGCGACGTCGTCACCTTTGACCTCGGTGAGGCCGCCGGTGATGAGCGCCATCAGCTCCGGGTGGGCACTGTGAGCCAGAGCGGACACCGTCGAGAGTGCCGACTCCTCACTGCCAAGCACCACCGACTCGGTGAACAGCTTGGTGGTGCCCAAGGCGATGGGCTCGTTGTAGTGGCGGATCATGAGCACCTTCTCGAGGAAGGTGCAGCCCTGCGCGGCATGAAGCACCGGCAAGGCACGGTGCACGCCCTGAAACGCCAGAGCGGCACCGAGTGTGGGAGCGTTCTTGAGCGGATCGATCCTCGAGGCGCGCTCCTGGGTGCTGACCGGGGTCACCGGCCGCTGAGCAGGACAGGCGACCTGGCCGCCGGCCTCACGCTCGTAGAAGCGCACGCTTCTCAGCAGATCATCAGCAAGGGTCACCAGGCCCTCGTAGCCGGCGTAGGCGTGCTCGCGCTCCTGGTTCACGTCGACGAACGGCCAGCCCTCCTTCGCGGCGAGGTAGCGGTTGCGGCCCCCTGCGACGAGCAGGTCCGCGCCCTCCTCGGCGAAAAGTCGGCGGATGGCGGCCGGCGAGATGTCCTCGATGAGTCGGACGTCGTCGCCCAAGACGCCTTTGACCTTCTCTTCGTCCTCGTGCGAGGACTTCTTGGTGCCCACGGCCAGGATCTCGATGCCCAGATCGGTGAGTGCGCTCGCCATCGACCAGCTCTTCACGCCACCGGAGTACAGCACGGCTCGCTTGCCCCGCAGAGGGGCGAACGACGCCAGCGACGATGCAAGAGCGGCCTCTCGGCGCGCGATCACCGCCTCGACCCGGTCACTGACGCCGGCAGCCTCAGGACTCGCGGCCTCGAGCGCTGCCGCGATCGCGCGCAGCGATCGCGCGGTCTCGGTGGCGCCAAAGAACGACACCTCGACCGCCGGCATCCCAAAGCGGCGCGACAGGCCCGTGGCGACGTTGATGAGCGCCCGGCTGCACACCACGGCGGCGACCTTGGCACGGTGTGCCCAGCGGATCTCGTCGAAGCGTGCGTTGCCGGTGACGCGTGACAGCACGCGGATGCCACACTCCCTCAGCAGCGGCTCGACGTGATCGAGGTCTCCGGCCACGTTGTACTCGCCGATGAGCACGATATCGGTGGGCGTGGTGCACACCGGCTCGGCGGTGCCGATCACGTGATCGAGCAGCACCTCACCGGCGATGCGGTTGCCCAGGTTCTTGGGGCCCACGAAGCCGGGAGCGTTGACCGGGATGACCGGCACCCACAGCTCCGCTGACAGCCGCTTGCACACCGCGTCGATGTCCTCGCCGATAAGCCCCGTGACGCACGTCGCGTACACGAACACCGCGCTGGGCCGTTCGCGTTCGACCACCTCGGTCACGGTGCGGACGAGACGCTCCTCGCCGCCGTAGACGATGTCGAGCTCGGACAGGTCGGTCGTGAAGCCACGGCGATGCATCTCGCCGGCCGTGGAGTGCACGCCCCTCCCCTCCCACGTGTTCGCGCAGCAAGAGATGGGGCCGTGCACCACGTGCGCGGCATCGGCGATGGGCATGAGCACGATCGCGGCACCGTCGAAGGCGCAGCTCTCGCCACCGCGTGAACGGCACAGCTTGTGCGTCGCGTCGGTGGAGCAACCGCTCTCGAGCAACCTGTCGAGTGAGATGGCCATGGCTTCTCCCCGGTCCCTCTACCGGACCAGGTCGAACGAGGTCGTGTCGATCGCGGCGCGGTCCATCTCGTCGAGCACGGTGTTGACGATGAGCTTGAGCAGGTTGACGGCACCGGTGTAGCCCACGATGGGGTCCTTGTAGAGGTGATGGCGGTCGTGCAGCGGGAAGCCGACGCGCACGAGCGGCGTGCGGGTGTCGCGCCACAGGAACTTGGCCGAGGACGGGCCCACGAGCAGGTCCACCGGCTCGGTGAACATGAGCGAGCGCAGGTGCCACATGTCCTTCTTGATCCAGACGGTGGCGTCCTCGCCGGCCGGCGAACTCGCGAGCAGGGCCTCGGCGGCCTTCTTGAACTTCTTGTCGCCGTTGGAGCACACGA
>CAYOHY010000036.1:0-21041 GCA_964403885.1 uncultured Eubacteriales bacterium | reverse complement strand
CGTCGCCTTGGTGCCGATGTCGAGGCGATCAACTGCGATTTCGACGGTACCGACATCAACGTGGGCTGCGGTTCCACGCACCTGGGCCCGCTCACCGAGTTGGTGCGCGCGGGCGCGTTCGACCTGGGAATCGCACACGACGGTGACGCAGACCGCATGCTCGCCGTTGATGAGGCCGGCAACGAGATCGACGGCGACCAGATCATGGCGGTGTGCGCGGCGCGCATGTCCGAGCAAGGCACGCTCGAAGGCAACACCGTCGTCTCCACAGTGATGGCGAACCTCGGCTTCGAGGTCGCTATGCGCGAGCGCGGCATCGCGTTCGTCAAGACCAAGGTGGGCGACCGCTACGTGCTCGAGCAGATGCAGGCGATGGGCGCGAACCTCGGCGGCGAGCAGTCCGGCCACATCATCTTCCTGGACCACAACACGACCGGTGACGGCCTGGTGACCGCACTGCAGCTCGCCTCGGTGATCAAGGCATCGGGACGTCCGGTGTCGGAGCTCGTGCAGGTCATGAGCCGCTACCCGCAGGTGCTCGTCAACGTGCACGTGGCCGACAAGGCCCGCCTCGCCACGAGCTCGGCGATCTCCTCGGCGATCCATGCGGCCGAGGCGCGCCTGGGCGATACGGGCCGGGTCTTGGTCCGCGCGTCGGGCACCGAGCCGCTCGTCCGTGTCATGGCCGAGGCCGCCGACGCAGATGAGGCGCAGCAGGTGGTCGATGAGCTCGTGAGCGTCGTCAAGGCGGAGCTCGACTGACCCCGTAACCTCCCTGTCACTGCGCACATCCGTCCACGCTGATACAATCAGCGTGTCTTGTCGCGCCGTCGAAAGGGGATGCCGGACGAACCTGATCTCGCACTGACAAGCGCCAGGACTGGCAGGTGCCGCTGTGGCGGTGCCGCAAGAGCACCACGCTCGATGTAGCCAGTCGACGAGGAGAGGGCCGATCGAAACATCGGCGGATGGCCCTCCGGCCGCACCGACGGTCGTGACACCACCCACAAAGCCTGCGGGTGACCGCGGGGACAAAGGGGTGGTGAGACTCGGGATCCCGTATCAGCGCGAGCGTCGACTCGCCTTCTGTGTGCACCGGGACACACACCTACCTATCACCATGAACCCTACCGAAGGGCTGGACTCTGCTTATGTGTGGAATCGTCGGATACATCGGCCCCCGTCAGGCGAGCGAAGTGCTCCTGGGCGGCCTTGCACGACTTGAGTACCGCGGCTACGACTCGGCCGGCGTTGCGATCCTTGAGGGCGGCGAGCTCAATGTGGCCCGCCGCGTGGGCAAGCTCGTGAACCTGCGAAACGCGCTTGAGAGCGCGCCGGTCACCGGAAGCGTGGGCATCGGTCATACCCGCTGGGCGACGCACGGCAAGCCGAGCGAGGACAACGCTCACCCCCACGTGGACTGCACGGGCAAGATCGCCGTGGTGCACAACGGCATCATCGAGAACTTCATGGAGCTGCGCGAGGAGCTTCGGGCGACCGGGCACATCATCCGCTCCGAGACCGACACCGAGCTCGTCGCCCACCTCGTCGAGAGCTACTACGAGGGCGACCTGTTGGACGCGTTCATCAAGGCGGTCAAGCGGCTCGACGGCGCGTACGCCCTTGGTGTGGTCCACCTGGACCACCCGGACACCATCCTTGCGACTCGCAAGGAGTCCCCGCTCATCATCGGCGAGGGCGATGGCGAGAACATCGTGGCAAGTGACATCCCGGCTGTGCTCGAGTACACCCGTGAGGTGGTCGCGCTGCACGACGGTGAGATCGCGGTGGTCACCACCGGCGCCATCGAAGTGATCGACATGGCGAAGAACCCCGTCGAGCCCGAGCGGCTCCACGTGGAGTGGGACCTCGACGCTGCCGAGAAGGGCGGCTTCGAGGACTTCATGCTCAAGGAGATCCACGAGCAGCCCAAGGCGCTGCGCGAGACCCTGCGCGGCCGGATGGTCGACGGGGAGGTGCAGCTCTCCGAGCTCGCGATGACGCCGGCCGAGGTCGCCTCGATCGACCGGGTCTTCATCATCGCGTGCGGCACCAGCTATCACGCCGGTCTCGTGGCCAAGAGCCTCATCGAGCAGTGGGCCCGCATCCCGGTCGAGGTCCAGGTCTCGAGCGAGTTCCGCTACAACGACCCGATCGTCGACGATGAGACCCTCGTGGTCGCGATCACCCAGTCGGGCGAGACCGCCGACACGCTCGCGGGCGTGCGCGAGGCGCGCGATCGCGGTGCGAAGGTCATCGCCATCACCAACGTGGTGGGCAGCCGAGTGACGCGCGAGAGCGACGGCGTCATCTACACCCATGCCGGCCCCGAGATCGGTGTCGCTGCCACCAAGACCTTCACGGCGCAGATCGCAGCGCTCAACGTGCTCGCCCTCAAGCTCGCGCAGGCCAAGGGCACCCTGGGCGCCGAGCAGATCGACAGCCTGTGGAACGAGCTGCAGACCATTCCCGACGTGGTCGAGGCGATCCTTGCCGACATCACCGAGCTCCAGGACTGTGCAGCCGCCTATACCGCGGCGTGCAGCTCGCTGTTCCTGGGCCGCGGCATCGGCGTGCCCATCGCCATGGAGGGTGCGCTCAAGCTCAAGGAGATCAGCTACATCCACGCTGAGGCCTATGCCGCCGGCGAGATGAAGCACGGTCCCATCGCGCTCATCACCGACGAGGTGCCGGTGGTGGTCGTCGCGACGCAGGGGCATACCTACGAGAAGGTCGTGAGCAACATCCAAGAGGTGCGTGCCCGGGGCGCGCAGGTCATTGCGGTCGCCACCTCAGGTGATGAGTACATCCGTCAGCACGCCGAGCACGTCTTGCACGTGCCGCATACGAGCGAGGCGCTCTCCGCGATCCCGGCGAGCATCCCGATGCAGCTGCTCAGCTACTACATCGCGAAGCTTCGCGGCTGCAACGTGGACCAGCCCCGCAACCTCGCCAAGTCAGTGACGGTGGAGTAGTCCATGAGCGTTCTGGGCCTGGGTGTCGACATCGTCGAGATCGACCGCATGGCGGCCGCCTTGGAGCGCAGGCCGCGCATCAAGGAGCGCATCTTCTCGGCCGACGAGCGCAAGTACTGTGACAAGCGTTCGCGGCCTGAGGTGCACTACGCGCTGCGGTTCGCCGCGAAAGAGGCGGTGCTCAAGGCGCTGGGTACCGGGTTCAGGGGCATGCGGTTCTGCGATGTCGAGGTGGTTCGTGAGGCGAGTGGCCGGCCGGTTCCGAGGCTGTCGGGCAAGGCCGCCGAGCGCGCTGCCGAGCTTGGCGTGATCGAGATGCACCTGTCGCTGTCGTTCACCCACACGACCGCGGTGGCGTCGGCGGTCGCCATTACGGCGGACGCGAGGCCGAAGAAGGACGAGCGTCCTGATCCCAAGGCAGAGCTCGCACGATCGTTCAAGGAAGCCCGCGCAATGCTCGACTCGGTAGGGAGCGACGTCGACATGACGGCGCTCGCGGATGATCGGGCGGGCGCGGAAGGCACGGACGAGTAGCACACAGGCGGGCGGTCCCGAACAAAGCGGGGCCGCCCGTTTCTCTTGCGAGGGGGCATCGATGTATCCAGCTGTCACGTCGGAGCAGGCGCGAGACATCGAGTTGCGGGCGGCGCGTGAAGGCGCCGTTGACCTGGGCGACCTGATGCGGGCAGCCGGGTTGACCGTCGCTCACGCGGTGCAGGAGCGCGTTCCTGCGGGGCGCGTGGTGGTGCTTGCGGGTGGCGGCAACAACGGCGGCGATGGCTGGGAGGCGGCCCGGGAGCTTCACTCACACGGCAGGCCGGTGACGGTGCTCAGCTTGCGAGACCCCGTCGAGCTCAGCGGCATCGCTTGTGAGGCCGCGCGGACCGCGATCGACTCCGGGGTCTCGTGGGAGCACGTCGCGACCCCACATGCGGGCATGCTCGCGGACGCGTCCGTGGTTGTGGACGCGATCCTCGGAACCGGTGCACGTCTGCCGTTGCGTGATCCGCTCCCTGCATGGGCCGAGGCGGTCCGGGCGAGCGGGGCCTACGTGGTGGCCGTGGATCTGCCTACCGGCGTGGATGCGGACGGGGCGGGCTGTGATGCCGGCTCCATGCATGCTGACTGCACTGTGACGTTCACGACGCTCAAGCGCGGCTTGGTCAACTACCCCGGCGCCGCATGCGCCGGCGAGGTGGTCGTCGCCGACATCGGCATACCCGAGCGGTTCGCCCGGGTCGTCGACGCACCCGAGGTGTGGGAGGCGGCCGAGTATGCCGAACTTCTCCCGGTGCCCGCGATCGGCGCGCATAAGAACTCGCGAGGCAGGGTGCTCGTGATCGCGGGCTCGGGGCACTTCCCGGGCGCTGCAGTGCTCGCGGCTCGCGGGGCGATGCGGATGGGTGCGGGCTATGTGACGCTCGCGGTGCCGGAGCCTGTGGTCGCCACGGCGCAGGCGCATCTGCTGGCGGCACCGGTGGTGGGCCTGCCGGCGACCGGCAAGACCTTCTCGTCGGCGGCGGCTGCAGTGGCGCGCGACCTGGCGGCCGACTACGACGCCGTCGTGCTGGGTCCTGGGCTCACTGTGGCCGACGGCGCCGCTGCCACCACGCGCACGCTCGTGTCGGCGCTCGAGAAGCCACTCGTGCTGGACGCCGACGGCCTCAATGCGTTCCTGGACCATGCCGGCCTGATCGAGGCACGACGGGCTCCGTTGGTGCTCACGCCGCACCCCGGGGAGCTGGCGCGTCTGATGGGGCGGAGCGCCGCCGAGATCCAGTCCGATAGGATATCCTCGTCGGCAAGGTTCGCCGGACCTTCGCGGGCGGTCGTGCTCAAGGGCGCCGGTACCGTTGTGAGCGGCGAGGGCCGACAGGTCATCAACACGAGTGGGACGCCTGCATTGGCGACGGCGGGAACCGGTGATGTGCTGGCGGGCATGATCGGTGCACTCTTGGCGCAAGGCCTGAGCCCGCTGCACGCAGGAGCCCTTGGAGCCTATCTGCACGGTCGCGCAGGTGAGGCAGCCGCCGAGGCGCTCACGCCCGTGTGTGTGACGGCCGAGGATATCCCCGAGTACATCCCGGCCGCGGTGGCTGATCTGCTCGGATACTGGTGATCGGGGGAGAACGAGCCCCGGGACATGAGAGGGTAGTGTCACATGACCGATTCACGATGGGCCTGGGCTGAGATCGACCTGGGTGCGATCGGGTACAACGTGCGGAGCCTGCGAGCACTGACCAAGCCGGGCACCCTGTTCATGGCGGTGGTCAAGGCCGACGGCTACGGCCATGGCGCTGTGGAGGTCGCCCGGGCCGCGGTCGCCGCCGGCGCTGATCGGCTCGGGGTGGCGACCGTCGCGGAGGCGCTCGAGTTGCGCGATGCGGGTCTCACTGTGCCGCTCCACGTGCTTTCGGAGCCGCCGGAAGAGACCGTCGATGCGATCATCGACCGTGACATCATCCCCACGGTGACGACGCGCGAGTTCGCGGGTGCGCTGGGCCGGCGTGCGGTGGCGCGAGGCACTGCGGCGCGATTCCACCTCAAGGTCGACACCGGGATGAATCGAATCGGCGTCAAGGCCGAGGACGCCGCTCAGTTCGCGGCCATGCTCGCGCAGTTCCCCGGACTCAAGCAGGAGGGGACCTTCACCCACTTCGCCACGGCGGACGTCCCGGGCGACTGGGATGTCACCCGCCAGCTGCAGCGGTTTCGCTCGGCGATCGACTCGATGCGAAGCGAGGGTGTCGACCCCGGCATCGTCCATGCGGCGAACAGCCCTGCGACCATCCTCGTGCCAGAGGCGCATTTCGACATGGTCAGGTGCGGCATCGCGCTGTACGGGCTTCACCCCGACAAGAGCACGTATGGGCAGGTCGATCTTCGTCCTGCCATGTCAGTGAAGGCGCGCGCGTCGCTCGTGAAGCAGATCGGTCTTGGTGAGGGTGTCAGCTATGGCCTCACGTGGCACGCCGGTGCTCGGACCACCATCGCGACACTGCCCTTGGGCTACGCCGATGGAGTGCACAGGATCGTGTCGAACCGCATGGAAGTGCTCGTCGCCGGGCGCCGTGTCCAGCAGGTGGGGCGCGTGTGTATGGACCAGTTCATGGTGGAAGTCCCGCGCGGGGTGGATGTCGCACGGGGCGACGAGTTCGTGCTGGTGGGCTCGCAGGGGGACGAGCGCATCTCCATGGATGAGCTCGCGGATCTCGCGCAGACCATCAACTATGAGCTCGCGTGCGCATTCGGCATGCGTCTCGAGCGGGAGTATCGATAGCCGTTCGGCGATTCGCGCCATTTCATCTTCGTTCACACGCAGGAGCGCCCACCTCGATGCAGAACAACGAGGTGGGCGTTTCTTTGTCCGCATGCGCTCGACCCGGGAGGGGCACGATGGCGAGCGACAACGTAGTCGAAGAGATCCGGTTGCATCAGGACACGATCGCGTCCGACGCCAACTCACCGCTGCACCTTATCCGGGAGAAGGAGCTGGAGATCTCGGGGCGGATGTTGGCGGCGAAACGCGAGGCCGACGAGGTGGTCGCGGCTGCTCGGCGCAAGGGTGCCGAGATCGTGGCGGAGGCGGAGCATGCGGGGGGCTCAAGCGCGAAAGCGAGCGCCGAGGCGATCCTCGCACAGGCTCAGGAGCAGGCGGCCGAGCTGGTGTCTCAAGCGCGTGAAGAAGCCGAGTCCATCAAAGAGGCTGCATCTGCCCGCCTCGCGAAGGCCGTGGAGCTGGTGACACACGTTGTGACCGCAGAGTGATGCCGCTTCCGTGACACACGACGCCGGGGAGGGCGATCGACGTGTTGGTTCCGATGGCAAAGGTAGAGATCATCGGCCCCAAGAGCGAGTTCCTGGAGCTTGTGAGCATCCTTCACGAGCAGGGCAAGCTGCATCTTGAGGACTTGAGCAAGAAGATACAGTCAGGGGCTTTGCCGCTCGATCGCATGGAGATCGGCGGCGAAGAGGTCAAGGCGTACGACAGCATGGACGAGATGCTGATTCGCGTGCGTGCGATTCTCAAGACTCTCACCGAGCCTGCAGGGGGCGTGGACCAGGGTGCCCGCGCCGTGGAGTACGACCGCCTGTGGGCGATGGGTCCCGAGGCCGTTGCCGTAGAGGTCGCGGCTATCGTCGATGAGATCGAGGACCGGACCGCCGATCTTGCCGCCATGCACACATCGGTGGAGTCGGAGTTGTCGTTGTTGGCTCGCTACGAGCCGATCCTCAGCAAGATACAGCCGCTTGCGCGCCAGATCGTGGTGACGGGTGCGTTCGACAGCGTGGCACTGCTGGTCGAGCGTCGGTACAAGGCAGGGCTCGAGCATCTGCAAAAGGAGCTCGACCGGATCACCAACTCGCAGTGCGAGATCATCTCGACCGACATCGACGAAGAGACGACCGCCGCGATCGTCGTGTACTCGCGGCAGTACGCCGAGTCGGTCCACAAGTTCCTGTCGATGGAGAATGTGAACCAGATCAGGTTGCCGCAGGATTTCCAGGACCTTCCGATGGATGTCGCCTACGAGGAGATCAGGCAGCGCCGAGCGGAACTGCCCAAGGAGCTTGACCGCATACGCGATGAGCTCGCCGAGCTGTCGAACCGCTGGTACCTCAAGCTGTCCACCGCCAGAGACGTCCTGATGGATCGCATCGACGAGATCGTGGCGATTCCCAAGTTCGGTAGCACAGAGTACGCCTTCATGGTCGAGGGATGGATTCCCGTGGATGACCTGCCTGAGCTCAAGCAGATGATCCGTGACCGCTTTGGTGATGAGATCATCGTGAGTCAGCTCGCGATCGATCAGCAGGAGTTCGACGAGACCCCGGTGGCCATGCACAACCCGCAGTGGGCGACCCCGTTCCAGTCCTTGCTCGGATTCATGGGCAGCCCCAAGTACGGGACGTATGACCCCACGTGGATGCTGGCCATCTTCTATCCGCTGTTCTTCGGCATGATCGTGGGTGACATCGGCTACGGCAGCATCATGCTGGCGACCGTCATCTGGATGCGCATGAAGTTCAAGGACAACATGGGCGTCCAGACCGCCACCGCGGTGCTGGGGCCGGCGGCAACGAGCGCGATCTTCTTCGGGTTCGTCTATGGCGAGTTCTTTGGCAACCTCTTGGGTGAGCGCTACCTCAACATCATCGAGCCCGTGTACGTGTACGCGGGCCAGTTCTACGTCGGAACCGCTCCCGCTGGTGCCATGCAGGTCCTACCGTTCGAGCGCACAGCACAAGAGATGGTGCCGGTGTTCCTCGTCATCGCCGTGGGCATCGGCCTGATACAGGTGCTGCTCGGGCTGGCCCTGGGCGTCTACAACGGGATCAGGACAAAGCACTGGAACCACGTGTACGAGAAGGGCGGCATGTTCGCGTTCATCGTCGGATTCTTCGTCCTGATCCTGGGCGTCGTGTTCGCGGCTTGGCTCGGCGAAGCGAAGTTGTGGGTGCAGGCGCTGGGCGGGTTGGTGCTGTTCGTCGGTTTCGGTTTCGCGATCAAGGGCGGCAAGCTCCTGGGGGCGATCGAGTCCGTCTCGGCGCTGGGTCACGTGGCGAGCTACCTCAGGATCATGGCGGTGGGCTTGGGCGGCGCGATCTTCGCCGATGCGGTGAACGGAATCGCAGCATCGGTGGGCAGCCCCGTCCTTGGTGTGATCATCGCCATCCCGCTTCAGGCTCTGAACTTCGTGATCGCGGCGTTCAGCCCGAACATCCATGCGGTTCGTCTCAACTTCCTCGAGTTCTTCGGGAAGTTCTACGAGACAGGCAACAAGGAGTACAAGCCGTTCCATAAGACCGGAGGGGAGAGAAGCTGATGACCGACAAGAGACGCAGGGCGGTGCTGTTCTTGGGGGTGCTCGCGGCCGCGCTGGTGGTGCCCGCGTCGGCGTATGCCGAGGGGCTGACGGTGGGCGATGGACTGGCTGCGATAGGCAAGGCGTTCGCGGCGTCACTCGCGATGGGGCTCGCGGCACTGGGTGCAGGTATCGCACAGGGACGCATCGGTTCCGCAGGCCAGGGCACGCTCGCCGAGCGGCCGGAGGAGCGCATCTGGGTCATCACGCTCACGGCCCTGCCGGAGATCATCGTACTGCTCGGCTTCGTCATGGCGATCCTGCTTTCCGGCGGCGAGTAGCGGCCGGGTCGGGGGGACGTAATGGCCATAGAGGACATCCTGGCGACTCTCGAAGAGCAGGCCCAGGCAGACATCGACGCCGTCTTGCATGAGGCGGCCGAGCACGCTCAGATGATCGAGTCGGAGGCGAAGCTCGAGGCGGAGCGCATCCATGCCGGCTTCACCAGGCAGGTGGAGAAGACGGCGAGCGGAGAAGCCGCGAAGGTGGTCAACGCTGCTCGACTCGAAGCCAAGATGCTTGTCTCGCGCGCACGCGGCGAGAGTGTCGAGGCGGTGTTCACGCAGGCCGCAAGTGGTCTGGGCTCCCTTCGAGCGGATCCCGGATACGAGGCTCTGTTCACGCGGCTGCTGACGGAGGCGCTTGAAGGACTCGAGCCGGAGCGACTCGCGATCAAGGTCGACCCTCGGGACGAAGTGCTCGCCGGTCGGGCGATCGCGGCGATGGGCGTCGACGCCAACCTCGTGGCTGATCTGGTCACCGACGGCGGAGTGGTGGTCGAGGCGAACGGTGGTCGGATCATCCGACGCAACACGGTGGAGGACCGTCTCGATCGCGCTCGGCGCTACGTCGTGGCCGATGTTGCGAAGGCGTTGTTCGCATGACCGAGTCCGCCCTGTCGACCGGCATGAGGCCACCCCAAACCGATGCGGGGTACGCGACTGCACGGTTGCGGGGTATGCGCTCGCACCTGCTCAAGTCCGACTACTACGAGCGGCTGATCGCGGTGCCCGACGTGGCGGCGGCGGTCAAAGAGCTCATGGACACCGGATACGAACCGGACCTCGAAGCGCAACTGGTGCACGGCAGGACGGCAGCGACCATAGATGTCGCGCTGAAGAACAACATGATCCGGGCCTATCGCAAGGTGCTCGCGTTCCTGGATCCGACGGCGCGCGATCTGCTCGCGACGCTTCTTGCGCGCTGGGACGTCTTCAACGTGAAGACGGTGCTCCGGGGCGCGCACAACCACGTCGAGATGAGCGAGGTCCGAGAGAGTCTCCTCCCTGCGGGGTTCTTGGGTGAGACGGAGCTCGAAGGGCTCGCGAGGCTCGACGACGTCCGCGCGATCATCGACACCATGGCCACATGGGGACTTCCCTACGCAGCGTCGTTGCGGGGGGCGTACCCGGAGTACGCTCGAACGAACGATCTGGCCGCGCTCGAGTTGGCGTTGGATCGGGAGTACGCCGAGTGGGCGGCCTCTCGGCTGACTGGGGAGCGCGCGGACGTCGAAGTGACCCGCAAGATGCTCTCTGCGCAGATCGACATCTTGAACCTGGTCACAGTTCTCAGGGTCATCAAGGACGGCGCAGGCGCCGACGTGGCGAGGCGCTACTTCCTGGAGGGGAGCTCAGGTATCCGCAGGGAGCTCTACCTGGAACTGTGTGGCTTGTCCGATGTCGACGATGTCTTGGACAGGCTCAAGCGGACCCAGTACGGCTCGGCGCTCGACGCAGCCGCCGTGCACTACCTGGAGAACCAGTCGATTCCCGTGTTCGAGCGTGCGCTGGAGGAGCTGCTGATGCGCAAGGCGCTCACCAGCGGTGTCAGGGACCCTCACGGCGTGGGCGTGGCGATCGCGTATCTGTGGGCGAAGCAGAACGAGGTCACGAACATCCGGATCATCGTGCGCGGCAAGGCCGTGGGTATGCCCGCGGAACGTGTGAGGAGGGAGCTCATCCTTGTATAAGCTCATCGTCCTCACCGACGCCGAGAACGCCGACGGGTTCAGGCTCGCCGGAGTGGACGTCTCGATCGCCGAGACCCCCGAGATGGCCCGCAAGGTACTTGCGGCGCTGATCGACGAGGACAGCTCGGGCATCATCGCCGTCAACGAGCGGCTGATGACCGGCGTCGATGAACGGCTCCAACGAAAGATCGACAGCATCTACCGACCGATCGTCGTCTCCCTGCCGATCAGGGAGAAGCTCGAGGTGGGCGAGGATCATCGCGCCTACCTGTCGAGACTCATCAGGCGCGCGATCGGCTTCGACATCACGCTGAGGCGGGGATAGCCAATGATCGTGGGAACCATCGCCAAGATCACCGGGCCGGTCTGTGTGGCCGAGGGAATGGTCGGCGCGCGCATGTACGACATCGTGCGCGTGGGCACCGAGGGGCTCATGGGCGAGGTCATCCGACTCGAGGGTGACTCGGCGACGATCCAGGTCTATGAGGACACGTCCGGCCTCAAAGTCGGCGAGATCGTCGAGTCGACCGAGGGACCGCTGATGGTCGAGCTTGGTCCGGGCTTGCTGTCATCGATCTATGACGGCGTGCAGCGGCCGCTTCCTGTGGTGGCGGCGGCGAGTGGCGACTACATCGAGCGCGGCACCGTGGCCTCGGCGCTCGATCGCGATCGGCAGTGGGACTGGACGCCGGAGGTGGCTGCGGGCGACGTCGCCGTCGCGGGCACGGTGCTCGGGCGCGTGCCCGAGGGCAAGACCATCGTGCACAAGGTCATGGTGCCGCCCACTGTGGGCGCCACCACCGTTGCCTCCGTAGCGCCCGCCGGGTCATACCGCGTGGACCACGTGGTGGCGACGCTCGCCGACGGTACCGAAGTGCGGATGTCTCAGAAGTGGCCCGTGCGCCAAGGGCGTCCGTATCTGCGCAAGCTCGACCCCACGACGCCCTTCACCACCGGCATGCGCATCCTCGACACCTTCTTCCCGATCGCACTGGGCGGAAATGCGATCATCCCGGGCGGCTTTGGCACCGGGAAGACCGTCACCCAGCAGTCGCTCGCCAAGTGGGCCGACGTCGACATCATCGTCTACGTGGGGTGCGGTGAGCGCGGCAACGAGATGACCGAGGTGCTCACCGAGTTCCCACACCTTCAAGATCCGCGAAACGACGCACCTCTGATGGACCGCACGGTGTTGGTGGCCAACACCTCCAACATGCCGGTGGCGGCGCGCGAGGCCTCGATCTACGTGGGCGTCACGCTCGCCGAGTACTACCGCGACATGGGCTACAACGTCGCGATGATGGCCGACTCCACCAGCCGATGGGGCGAGGCTCTCAGAGAGGTCTCGGGTCGCCTCGAGGAGATGCCGGGCGAAGAAGGCTACCCGGCGTACCTCGCGACGCGCCTTGCCTCGTTCTACGAGCGGTCCGGCCGGGTCAAGCCGCTGGGCAGTGATGACGACGAGCGCGTAGGCTCCGTCACCATGGTAGGCGCGGTCAGCCCTGCCGGCGGCGACATGTCGGAGCCGATGACGCAGAACTCCTTGCGCGTCACCGGCGCCTTCTGGGCGCTCGACACCTCGCTGGCGCATCGCCGTCACTTCCCGGCGATCAGCTGGACCAAGAGCTACACGCTGTTCCTGGGCCAGGTGAAGACCTGGTACGAGACCGAGGTGGCCGAGGACTGGCTGCAGCTGCGCGACCGGGCGATGTCGATCCTGCAAAAGGAGACCGAGCTCCAAGAGATCGTGCAACTCGTTGGCCCGGACGCCCTCCCTGAGTCCGAGAAGGTCATCCTCGAGGTCGCGCGCATGTTGCGCGAGGACTTCTTGCAGCAGTTCGCGTTCGACGAGGTGGATGCGTACTGCCCGCCAAAGAAGCAGTACTGGCTGCTCAAGACGGTGCTCGCGTTCTTCGATGCGGCCACCGCCGCACTCAATCGCGGCGTCTCGCTCCGCCAGATCCTCGACCTGCCGCTCCGCGATGAGATCGCGGGTCTCAAGACCACGCCCCACGAGGAGGCGATGGACAGGATGCAGGTGCTCGTCGGCAGCATCGCTGAGGAAATCGCCGGGATCGAGGTGTACTGATGACCGATACCGCCACACCCGTCCGCCGGTCACTGGTGTCCACGGACTACCGGACGCTCTCGTATGTCACGGGCCCGCTCGTCTTCGTCAACGACGTTCACGGCGTGGCGTACAACGAGATGGTCTCGATCCTGATGCCGGACGGCGCTCGCCGTAGCGGCCAGGTGCTCGAGGTGTCCGGCACGACCGCGGTCATCCAGGTCTTCGAGGGTACGCAGGGCATCGATATCGCGCGCACCGAGGTGCGGTTCCTCGAGGAGGTCGCGCGTATCGACGTGAGCCCCGAGCTTCTCGGACGCGTGCTCAATGGCACGGGTCGGCCCATCGACGGTGGCGCGCCCATCATCCCCGAGGCACGCCTCGACATCACCGGCGCCCCGATCAACCCCTACACCCGCGAGCAGCCGGCCGACTTCATCGAGACCGGCATCAGTGCGATCGACGGACTCAACACCCTCGTGCGGGGCCAGAAGCTTCCGATCTTCTCGGGATCGGGACTGCCGGCGAACGAGCTTGCGGCGCAGATCATCCGCCAGGCGCGCGTCATCTCCGGCGAGGAGTTCGCGATCGTCTTTGGCGCGATGGGCATCACGCACCGCGAAGCGAGCTACTTCATGCAGCAGTTCGAGGAGACCGGCGCGCTCGAGCGAGTCGTGTTCTTCCTGAACCTCGCGGATGACCCCACGGTCGAGCGACTGCTCACGCCGCGATGCGCGCTCACAGTGGCCGAGTATCTCGCGTTCGAGAAGGACCTGCAGGTGCTCGTGGTGCTTTCGGACATGACCAACTACTGCGAAGCGCTGCGCGAGGTCTCGACCGCGCGCGAAGAGGTGCCCGGGCGCCGCGGCTACCCCGGCTACATGTACACCGACCTCTCGACCATCTACGAGCGCGCCGGCCGCATCAAGGGACGCGTGGGCTCGGTCACACAGCTCCCGATCCTCTCGATGCCCGACGACGACATCACGCACCCCATCCCTGACCTCACCGGCTACATCACCGAGGGTCAGATCGTGCTCTCCCGTCAGCTGCACCGGCGCGGGGTCTACCCGCCGATCGACACTCTGCCGTGTCTCAGCCGCCTGATGAACCTGGGTATCGGCGCCGACAAGACCCGTGACGACCACCGCGCCGTCGCCAACCAGCTCTACGCCGCCTATGCGCAGGGACGCGACCTCAGGCGGCTCGTGGCCATCGTGGGTGAGGAGGCCCTCTCGGAGGTCGACCGCTCCTATCTGCGCTTCGCCGACGAGTTCGAGGAGCGGATCGTGGGCCAGGGGCAAGAGGGCCGAACCATCCACGAGACGCTGCAGATCGGGTGGGAGCTCATGGCGGGTCTGCCTATGGGCGAGCTCAAGCGCGTGCGCGACTTCATCGAGACCTACCATCCGGACTTCGCGAGCCGTCCCGATGCCAGCGATGAGTCTGCGGCGCCGGACGCATAGGGGGCGACGATGGAAGAGGTACGCCCCACCAGAGCTGAGCTGCTCGAGCGCAAACAGCAGATCACGCTCGCGCAGCAGGGCATGGACCTGCTCAAGCAGAAGCGCGACGCGCTGCTGATCGAGTTCATGTCCGTGATGGACGAGACTCTCAGGCTCTCTGAATCACTGCAGCGCACGGTTTCGGAGGCGCAGTACTCGCTGGCCGTCGCGAAGGCGGTCGACGGATCCGTGGCGCTTCGCTCGGCCGCGCTTGCCGCGAAGGGCGAGGTCGTCGTGGACATGACCGGCGCCCGCATCATGGGCGTCGCCGTGCCGGTGGTGACCAAGGGCACGAGCCCGATCAAGTCATCGTTCACGAGAGGCTATGCGGTCACCGGCGTGTCGTCGCGTGTCGACGAGTCTGCCGACAAGTTCGAGCGCATCCTCGATGTCATCATCGAGTACGCCGATATCGAGACCCGTCTCAAGCGACTGGGCGAGGAGATCAACAAGACCAATCGGCGCGTCAACGCGCTGGAGCAGGTCACCATCCCCGCACTTACCGAGCAGGTAGCCTACATCCGCATGACGCTCGACGAGCGCGCACGCGAAGACCTCTTCAGGCTGAAGAAGGTCAAGCGTAAGATCGAGGCGAAGAAGGCGGCGGCGCGCTGAGTCATCGGCGTGCGCACTGCGGCTAGAGCTCAGGCCCTGCCTCGGGCATCACGTTGCCGGCACTGGCGACGATCGCTTCGACGTCGCGCAGGACTTCGATGCTGGGACGCGCATGGCGTCTCATCTGACTTCCCAGCGTGAGGATCCGGATGATCGCGCTCAGCCCCAGGTGCCCGAAGTTCAGCTCGTCCCACTGGGCTCGGGCAAGGTAGGCCCACAGCTCGCCGAGAACCCACTCGAGCTCCTCGATCTCCTCCTCGGTCAAGTCTGACCATGAGGGCCCCAGCCCGTGCCGGATGCGCTCGATCGCGCGCTCCACGGCCTTGGCCTTCTTGATGTGGAACGCGCGGATACCGATGTCCTCATCCGTGACGTCGCGGTTCTTGTCGTACATAGGCCACCTCCCTCGGCGCTTCATTCGACATCGCGTGGGCTCCACCTGCCATGAGCGTCGGTCGAGTTGCGCGCGGGGAGGCGGCCATGGGCTAGAATGTGACCGCTGGTGCGCCGCCTCATGGTCGTGCGCCGTTCCCGTTCGAAAGGCCCACGTACATGGAGTTCTCCGAGGTCATCGCCAAGCGGCGCAGTGTGCGCCACTTCAATGCGAAGCTCGAGGTGGCCGACGCCGACATCCGCTACCTGCTCGAGGCTGCCACCGCCGCCCCGACTGCCGGCAACATCCAGCCGTGGCGGTTCTCGGTGGTCAGGTCTATCGAGGCGCGTGAGAAGCTGGCGGGCGCGTTGGGCCAGCGTTGGGCCACCGGCGCCCCCGTCATCATCGTGGTGTCGGTCGATCCTCGTCCGTGTGCAGCCCGCTACGGTGACCGGGGCGAGTACCTGTACGCGGTTCAAGACAGCGCGGCTGCGGCCGAGAACATCTTGCTCGCCGCCGTCGATCGCGGCCTGGCGTCGTGCTGGATCGGCGCGTTCGACGAGATCGCGGTGCGAGATGCCTTGGGCCTGCCCGCTCCCATCACGCCGGTCGCAGTCCTTCCTGTGGGGCACTCGGCAGAATCGGCTGGCCGACCGGCCCGTCGTCCGCTCGCCGAGGTCGTCACCTGGCTGTAGGGCGCGCCGCCGTGTCCGGGCTGGGCTGCGAAACCCTCGAAGCGCTCCGTTCTCTCATCGGCGACTGTTACCGCTGTGAGTTGGGCTGTACGCGCACGAGACTCGTGTTTGGCGTGGGCGACCCGGACGCCCGGGTGCTGATCGTGGGCGAGGCGCCGGGCAGAAACGAGGATCGCAAAGGTGAGCCGTTCGTTGGTGCGGCCGGGCGGCTGCTCGACGAGCTGCTCGCTCACGCGGGGCTGGAGCGCGGAGAGGTCTACATCGCGAACGTCCTCAAGTGCCGGCCTCCCAGCAATCGCAACCCCGAGGTCCGTGAGATCGAGACCTGCACGCCGTTTCTCAGGGAGCAGATCAGGCTCATCGCGCCCGAGGTGATCGTGACGCTGGGCAACTTCGCGACGCGATTCGTGCTGGAGACCGACGCCGGCATCTCTGGTCTGCACGGCAAGACGCGCCGAGCGGGTACCTACACCGTGTTTCCGATCTTCCATCCGGCGGCCGCCATCTACGACCGCACTAAACGAGAGCCGCTCTTCGACGCGTTCGCCACGCTGGGGGAGCTGCTCAGGGGCGAGCGTGTCGCCGAGGTCGACCCCGACCCGGCCCCGGCTCCCGACGTGACCTCGCTCGCCGACGTCATCGACGACCCCGGCCCGGCCGCCTGCGACAACGACTCCCCGGGAGCGCTTTTCTGATGCCACACCTGACCCTCAAGACCGCGTCCGAGGCTGCGACCATCGCGTGCGGCGAACGCCTGGCGCCCTTGCTCGAGGCCGGCGACGTCGTGCTGCTCTCAGGCGACCTGGGTGCCGGCAAGACGCACCTCACCAAAGGCATCGCCGCCGGTCTGGGTGTGGCCGAGCCGGTCACGAGCCCCACGTTCAACATCCTGCTGGTCCACGAGGGCCGGATCCCGCTCTACCACTTCGACCTGTATCGCCTGGAGACCGCCGATCAGCTCGAGGACCTCGACTACTACGGCACACTCGAGGCGGACGGCGTGTCCGTGGTCGAGTGGGGCGACCGATTCGATGAGGCGGCGCCGCAAGCGGGTCTGTCGGTGGTCATCCGGATCGTCGATGACGAGGCCCGGGCGATCGAGATCTCGCCGATCGGCGAACGCGGAGACGTCCTCGCCGCTTCCTGGGCCGAGGCCTGCGCCGCCCTCGCCGACGTCATCGTGTGCGCGAAGGCCGGCCGATGAGCCGCCTGTTCCTGGCACTCGACACCGCGACCGAGGCGGTCGGCATCGGGGTCGCGCGCGTCTCGGCACACGAGGTCGAGGTGCTCGTGAGTTCGGCCGAAGTGGCGCCGCGTCGCGCGAACACGGTCCTGCTCGATCGTGCGGTGGCCGCGCTCGCGGACGCCGGTGCGACCGCGACCGACGTCGGTGGCGTGGTCATCGGACGCGGCCCGGGTTCGTTCACCGGTGTCCGTATCGGCGTGGCGACGGCCAAGGGGCTTGCGCACGGTCTCGGTGTGCCGCTGTATGGCGTGGGCACCCTCGACGCCATCGCGTGGCAGCTCGCGCAGCACGAGGGCACGATCGCGGTCTTGGGCGATGCGATGCGCGGCGAGGTCTATCCGGCACTCTTCCGCGCGCGCGACGGTGTGGTCGAGCGGCTGACGCCCGACACGGTCGCCAAGCCCGCCGATGTCGCGCAGGCGTGGGCGCGTGAGCTCGAGGGCCCCGTCCTGGTGGCGGGCAATGGCCTTATCAAGTACGGAGAGCTGTTCCGGTCCTCGCTGGGCGAGGGCGTGACGTTTGCCGAGGAGCCCGCGTGGCATCCTGCGGGTGCGGGCCTGTTCGCCGCCTTCGATGCCGCGCGCCGATGCGCCGAGGAGGGTTCGGGCAACGCCGGCGAGCTCCTGCCCGTCTACACCAGGCTCTCTGACGCTGAGGAGGCGGAGCGGGCCCGCGAGGGATTGCCTCCGGCGGCGCCGTCGGAGTCGGGCGTGCGCGGTGCCGACAGCGTGGTGCTGCGGCCGCTGCGCCGAGACGACATCGACGCCGTCTGTGTGATCGAGCGGGCGGTCTTCACTGATGCGTGGTCGCCGGGGATGTTCCGCGACGAGTTCGAGCACGCCAACCGGTCGTGGATCGCAGCCGTCGACGGCGATGAGGTCGTTGGATACGGCGGGATCGCGGTCTACGACGACGAGGCACACGTCATGAACCTGGCCGTGAGCCGGGATCATCGGGGTCGGGGTATCGGTCGACGGCTGTTCGAGCGCCTCGAGCGCCTGGCTGCCGACATGGGTGCCGAGATGATCACCCTCGAGTGCCGCCCGGCGAACGTCGAGGCGATCGCGTTGTACGAGTCGCGCGGCCTGTCTGTGGTGGGAACGCGGCCCGGTTACTATGCGGAGTCCGGCGAGGACGCGCTCATCATGGCGGGTCCGGTACGCCGATCGGTGACGCCGCGCACCGGCCACCGGCGCCGCGCCGAGGGCGCCGAAGACACGATCATCCTTGCGATCGAGACGAGCTGCGACGAGTCGGCCGCCTCGGTGATACGCGGAGGCAGCGAGGTGCTCTCCAACGTGGTGGCGAGCCAGATCGACTTCCACTCGCGCTTCGGAGGCGTGGTCCCGGAGATCGCGAGCCGCAAGCACACCGAGGCGATCGTGGGTGTCGTGGCCGAGGCGATGGAGCGTGCCGGCGACGCGATGGGCCTTGAGCGGCCGCTCGACTTCGGCGAGCTCGATGCAATCGCGGTGACCTACGGGCCGGGTCTCGTGGGCGCGCTTGTGGTGGGCGTCGCGTACGCCAAGGGGCTCTCGCTCGCCACCGAGCTGCCGCTCGTGGGCGTCAACCATCTCGAGGGCCACATCTTCGCCAACGTGCTCGCCGATCCCCAGGTGGTGCCTCCGCTCGTGGCGCTGGTGGTATCGGGAGGTCATACCTCGCTCGTCCACATGCCTGAATGGGGCGTGTATCGCACGATGGGCGAGACGCTCGACGACGCGGCGGGCGAGGCGTTCGACAAGGTCGCCAAGGTGCTGGGGCTGGGCTACCCCGGTGGCCCGATCCTGTCCCGCATGGCGGCGGATGGCGATCCCACCGCGATCGACTTCCCGCGTGCGATGCTGCGCAGTGGCGACTACAAGTTCTCGTTGTCCGGCCTCAAGACCGCGGTCATCAACCACATCCGTCACGAGCAGCAGGCCGGCCGCGAGATCGACATCCCCGATCTGGCGGCGAGCTTCCAGGCGGCGGTGGTGGACGTGCAGGTGGCCAAGGCCGTGCGGGCGGTGGAGGAGACCGGGGCGGTCGCGTTCTGCCTTGCCGGCGGCGTTGCGGCGAACCCCGCCCTGCGCGACGGGTTGCGTGCGGCCATCGAGCCTCTGGGCGTGCATGTGAGCGTGCCACCGTTCCACCTGTGCACCGACAACGCGGCGATGATCGCCTCGGCAGCGCACTACCGATTCTTGCGCGGAGAGCGCCTCGCGCTTGACTCCGACGCGAATCCGGGGCTGCGGCTCGACACGGAGTAGCAGCACAGACCTGAGTGTCACACGCTTAGATTTCACGCTTTCCCCATGGCTGGGGTCTTGAATGCGACCCGCCTCATGACTACAATCTCCCTCGGGTTGGCACTCAGCGGGTGAGAGTGCTAGCAGTGGGAGGGTTCAAGCGCGCACGACGCATGGTGCTGGGTATGAACACATGCGCGCGGGTCGCCTCCCGCATACCCGTCAGAAACACCCGGACGCACGTCCGGAGGTAGGTCCGATTCGAGTAGTAGGAGGGACGTCGATGAATCTCAAGCCGCTGGGCGATCGCGTGATCGTGAAGCAGGCCGAGGCCGAGACTCAGACCAAGTCCGGTCTCATCCTGGCGGATACCGCCAAGGAGAAGCCCCAGAAGGGTACCGTCATCGCCGTTGGCGAGGGCAAGCTCAACGACAAGGGCGAGCGCGTGGCCATGGACGTCAAGGCCGGCGACACCGTCATCTACAGCAAGTACGGCGGAACCGAGGTCAAGGTCGAGGGCGAGGAGTACCTCATCCTTCGCGCCGACGACATCTACGCCGTCGTTCAGGGCTAGATCCCGCACGCTTTCGCTCGTGTACGTTCCTGTAACCAAGGAGGATCCGAAGCATGGCTAAGGAAATCCGTTTCGACGTCGAGGCTCGTCAGGGTCTCGCCGCCGGCGTCAACAAGCTCGCCGACGCCGTCAAGGTGACGCTTGGCCCCAAGGGCCGCTACGTCGTGCTCGAGAAGAAGTTCGGCGCGCCGACCATCACCAACGACGGTGTGACCATCGCCAAGGAGATCGAGCTCGAGGACGCGCTCGAGAACATGGGCGCCCAGCTCGTCAAGGAAGTCGCCGTCAAGACCAACGACGTCGCCGGTGACGGCACCACCACCGCCACCCTGCTCGCCCAGGTCATCGTGAACGAGGGCCTGCGCAACGTCATGGCCGGCGCCAACCCGCTCGCCGTGCGCCGCGGTATCGAGAAGGCCGTCGAGACCGTCGTCGCCGACATCAAGTCGGTTGCCAAGGAGATCGAGGACAAGGACGAGATCGCGCACGTGGGCGCCATCTCCGCCGCTGATGCCGAGATCGGCAACAAGATCGCCGAGGCGATGGACGTCGTGGGCAAGGACGGCGTCATCACCGTCGAGGAGTCGCAGACCTTCGGTATCGACATCGAGACCGTCGAGGGCCTGCAGTTCGACAAGGGCTACATCTCGCCGTACATGATCACGGACCCCGATCGCATGGAGGCCGTGCTCAGCGACCCGCTGATCCTCATCGCCAACCAGAAGATCGGTTCGATCCAGGACCTCCTTCCGGTGCTCGAGAAGGTCATGCAGGCCGGCAAGCAGCTCCTCATCATCGCCGAGGACCTCGAGGGCGAGGCTCTCGCCACGCTCGTCGTGAACAAGCTTCGCGGCACCTTCACCTGCGTCGCCGTCAAGGCGCCGGGCTTTGGTGACCGCCGCAAGCGCATGCTCGAGGAC